>JAFADX010000199.1 GCA_023424475.1 Pseudomonadota bacterium | reverse complement strand
CGCGCCAGTCGATGGCGCCGACGCCGAAATCGAAGATCACGCTGACCTCGACGCCGTCCGCGCCCTGCACGGCACCGGTCGTGACCTGCGGCCCCTCGGCCCCGTTGAGGTAGCCGTAGACATAGACCGGCGCGGCGACCGGGTCGGAGAAGAGGTACCAGCGGTTCGCCTGGATCAGCGGTTCGATCACCGGCTGCACGAAGCCGGCAAAGACGTTCGCCTTGCCGATCTCGCTCGCCTGCACCACCACGGTCGCCTGCCGCGCGGCGAGTTCGAGGTTCGGTCCGACCAGCAGCCGCATGGTCTGACCCATGGAGATCGGCAGGCCGTCCAGCGTGCGCTGCTTCATGATGGCGGTGCGGCCGGCGCCGATGGTCGAGGTGTCGAGCACGGTGCCGGTGCCGGCCTTGTTGGCCCTCGCGGCCCCGGTGGCGAACACGGGGGCGCTGCCGGTGGTCAGCGTCGGGCCATCGCCATTGGCGCTGTTCAGCAGGTTGTAGGCGGTGGCGTTCTCGAACTCGGCGACGCGGCGGCCGATGGCGGCGGCGAAGTCGGTGAAGGCGCCGAGGTCGTCGTTGACCAGCATCGGCCGCGTGACGCGGATGCGCCGGGCGAAGGTCTGCAGGAGCACGATCTCCTGGCTCTCGGACATGGTGCCGACCTGGATCTCGCCGTTCTCGGCGAGCGGCAGCAGGGTCGGAAAGTCGCCGATGCGCAGGTGCCGGTGCGGCTTGAAGTCGCGGAAGTCGCGCCGGAGGAAGATCTGCCGATAGGTCGGCTGCGCCGGCTGGTAGGCGGCGAGCAGCATCTTGTTGGCGGCGGCGGCCAGCAGCAGCGGGAAGTCCGAGCTGGTGTGGAAGGCGCGCTCGGCGAGCAGCGTCGGGTTGCGCGGCACGCTCCGCTCGCCGCGGGCGCGCAGCAGCTCGCCGATCATGTCGGACGGGCGCCAGCCCATGAATTCGGCGTGGCGGCCCGCGCGACCATTCTCCCCGTGAGGCCGGTAGCCGGGCATGGCGCGGGCGGCGAGCGCCTCGGCCATGGCGTCGAGGATCTGCGCCGGGTCGTCGTGGCTTGGGCCGGTCTCGGGACGCGCGGGAATCGACGGCCGCGAGCCCTGCGCCACCAGGGCGTCGAACAGAGCGCGGCGGGCCTGGTCTCCGGTCCAGCCCTGGACGATGGCCTCGGCACGCACCGGGGTGATGCGGTCCGCAGGCAGCAGTGCGCGCGCGGCGTCGACCGCGGCATCGATACCGGCGATGCGCTCGCGCTCGGCGCGCTGCGCCTCGGCGCGGACCGCGTCGAGATCAGGCGTCGCAGCGCGGGTCGGCTCGGGCGGCGTGGTGGGCGCGGCCGGCGCGGGGCTGGGCGTGGTGGTCACGGCGGTCTCCTGGAGCGGGGTGGGCGGCGCAGACGGCGCCGGCGCGGCCGGGGCTTCCGGCGTCGTCTCGGGCATGGGTGGATCTTCGTCAGGCAGGGCGGGCTCGATCGCGATGGTGGGCGCGCCCTGCGGCGCCTCACCACGCACCGCCGCATCGCGGTCCACGGGAACCGGCACGACGGAGATCTCGAAGGGCTCCCAATCCACCGCACGGTGGACCGTCTCGCCGGTGGCGGCGTCGGGCCGCGGCTCGTAGCGGTGCACGCGATAGCCGACGCTCACCGCGCGCAACGTGCCGTCGGCGATGCGCTGCCAGACCGGCTCGACGTCAGCGGCGGAGGAGAACTGCAGCGTGGCATAGCCGCGGCCACGCTCGAGGCGGGCGGCGGTGACGCGGCCGAGCACATCCCTGGCACCGCCGCGGCGGTGGGTGTCGAGCACCGGGGCGCGGCCGGAGCGCAGCGCCTCCATGCGCACCGCGTTCGGCGACATCTCCAGCTCCTCGGTGATCAGGCCGAGGGCGGGGACGAAGTTGCGGGCGCGGGCGCCGGTGCTCCACACCACCTCGACGGTGCGGGCGGCGCGATCGACGGTGGCGGGCGCGGTGATGGCGCGCTGCGCGACCAGGGGAAGGTCCCCGGCCGCCGGCGCAGCAGAAAGCTCCGGCGCGGGGTCTCCCCCGCCCGGTTCGATCGGTTCGGTCATATTCAGCCCTGGGGTGCGGGTTCTCGGGGCGGCGCTGCGGCGCCGGTCGCCGCGATCTCCACCGCGGCCATCTGCGCGGCGTCCTGGGCCGCGCCGGATTTCGCGACCCGGCGCGGATCGGTGTCGAGCGCCAGCCCGGCGTCATCCAGGAGCGCGTTCGCCTCGCGGATCATCTCCACCGCGGCGCGGAAGTCGTAGCCGAAGGCACCCGCGGCCTCGGGCTGCGGCACGAAGCCCGCCCTGACCTGCGCGATGAGGGCTGTGGTGTCCTTCAGCGGGTCGATCATCTCATGCGCCGGCGGCACGTGGCTCACGCCGTCCGGCATCTCGGCGCCCCAGAGGCCGAGCAGCGTGCCTTGGGCGTGGAAGCGCTCTGCGATCGGCCGCACCAGCATCGGGATGAGCATGCCGTACTGCACCTGCTCGCAGAGGCGGCGGAACTCGATCTTGCCGGCGCGGAGCGACGAGTAGTTCGCCTGCGTCAGGTCGCCGGAAACCTGGTCGTAGGTCAGCCCGGCGCCGACCGCGGCCGCCTCCAGCGCACGGCGGGCGAAGGCGGCATGTGAACCGCCGCCCGAGGGGTTCACCACCTCCACCGAGCCCATGCCGCGGCGATACAGGATCATCCCCGGCTCGAAGCTCTCGACCGTCCTGCCTTGTGCATCCCGCAGCAGGCCGGCCGCGGCGCCTGTCAGCGCCTCATCGCCCTCCTCGGTGACCACGGCGGCCAGGCAGGCCTCGATTTTGGCCTTCATGAGCAGCGCAGCCTCATAGTCACCGAGGTCACGCAGCCGCAGCAGCACCGGCGCGAGCCAGGAGACGTCGCGCAACTGGCCGGGCCGGCGCTTGCGGTACACGTGCAGCACTTCCGATGCCGGGATGCGCTGGCTGCTCTGCCAGGTGGCCCCGGGAAGGATCCACGCCGCGCCGGGATGCACCCGGTGCAGCCAGTAGCCGATTGGCGCACCGGCCTCGCCGAGGGCGATGCCGTGGATGGTCGGGGCGCCGTCCACCATGCCGTTCCGGGCGGTGTCGAGGTGGTCTGCCTCCAGCACCTGCAGCCGCAGGCCGATCGGATTGGTGGGCGATGGCGGCACCATCAGGAAGCGGACGAAGCATTCGCCGCTCTCGACCACCGCCCGCATCACCAGCGCCTGCAGGCCGTAGAGGTCGAGCCGCCCCTCGGCGTCGCAGGCGGTGCTCTCTGCCCAGCTCTGCCAGGCGCGACCATGTGCATCGTCCGGCCAGCGCGTGGTGATGCCGGCGCCGATCGCGTTTCCGGTCCAGAGATCGACGATGCGGCTGGCATAGGGATCGTTTCGGACCGCATCACGCGCGCGCCGCGCCACCGTCGCAGCGGCCATGCCGACCTCGGCATTGGCGCTGCCGCCGGAGGGCGCCCAGGCGGAGGCCCGGTGGTCCTGCGCCGCGGCATAGCCGCGCAAAACCTGCCATGCAACGCGGAGGCGTCGGATCACCCGGTTCTCTCCCGCGAGAAGCTGGCAAGCGTCACGGAGGGACGACGCGCTGCGCTCATCTCCGCGCCGCGCAGCACAGCCAGCGCCCGGCCGAGTTCGTCGAGGCTGCGGTACTCGACGGTGCGTCCATCGAAGGTGACGCGCGTGGTGCCGCCGGTGTAGGCGGCGGCCAGCGCTTCGGCGCGGCTCCCCTGCGGCTGCGCCAGCGCCCAAGCCAGAACAGTCGGATCCATCACGCAGCCCTGAGCGTCGGCAGCGGCGTCGCCGCGTTGACGAGATAGGACAGCCCGGTGGGAGGGTTCGGCATAATCGGCACACCGGCCTGGTGGGTCAGCGCCGCGAAGAACCCATTCTCGCTGCCGGTGGTGCCACCGCCAGCCCCGCCATCCGCCGCGGATGACCCGAGCAACAGCGTGTTCCCCCCGCTGAAGGCCTGGGTGGAGGTGCCGCGCACCGAGGGCGCCCCGGAGAAGCACAGCAGCAGCCACCAGATGCCGGCCGAGATCCAGCGTGGCTGTGCGAACGGACAGATCGCGCTGCTGGCCGCTGTCGTGTCGGCGTCCGTCACCGGCTCCTCGATGACCGCCCCCGGCCGGCCGGCGCCGTTGTCGGCGGCCAGCGCCATGCGCAGGAGGCCCGCGGCGCCGGTCGTCACGCTGACCGCCATCGCCGAGAACAGCCCAGGCCGCGCCAGCATGTAGGGGACGCAGCACAGCCGGTTCGCCGTCATCGCGACGGCGCCGCCGACAGCACGCGCATGCTGCGAGGCGTAGAAGCGCCCCGAGACGTAGGGCAGCATCGCCGGCGCTGGCGGCAGGTAGTGCTGGAACAGCGCGGTCATGCCAGCGGCCGGATGCCGAGGGTGAGCAGGCGCTCCGCCACCTGGTTCACTGGCGCGGCACCGAGGCCGGAGCGCAGCCGCAGCCAGCGCCAGCCGAGTAGTAGCGTCGGCGGCAGGGTGAACGCCCGACTGGCAGCGACCGTCAGCACCACCTCGTTGCCCAGGTGATCGTAGAGATCCGCCCAGGCCGCGGGCTCACGCTCGTCGAGCGAGCCCTGCAGGGTGAGCGGCGCATCGGTCCAAGCGGAGGGCAGCAGCAGCAGGCAGACGCCATAGCCGACGCTGGCGACGGGTCCGCTCAGTGCCTGGCCGGCGGCGATGCTGGTGCGCACCGGGATGGTGGCGGTCATGCAGATCTCCTGGTTCAGCGCAGCCAGCCGCTGCGCGGTGCGAGCCAGCCCCGCGGGCGATGGGTGTCGGACGCGACCGGCGGCGACGGCGGAGCGACATTCCCGCCGGTGGGAAGCTTGCTCGGCTGGAGCGGGGCGTTGGCCACCTGCTCGCGCAGCTGCGCCCAGAAGCGCTCGCCGTAGCGATCGGCACCGAGCAGCCAGAGCGCCGCCCGCGCCAGCACCGCGCAGTCCAGTGCCTCGTTCCTCTCCCGCAGCTTCGCCCATTCCTGCCGCGCGAAGCCGCGGCGGTCCTTGACCGTGTGCAGTTGCTCGGCGACGAGCTGCTTCACCCACTCCGCCCCGGTGCCCTGCGGCAGGTGCACCCAGCCGGGCGGGAACTCGTCTGCGTCGCCGCGGCCGAGCCAGAGCCGGCGATACAGATCGGCCTTCCAGGTCGAGACCGAGACGGTCCAGAGCTTGAGCCCGCGGCGGAGCTTGCGGCCATCGACCAGCGCATCGACCGGCGTCGGGCCCTGGACCGGCTGCGCGCGGTTCCATCCGTCCACGCCCTTGGTCGGCGCGATGCGCGGATCCCGCAGCCGGCGCAGGTGCCCATAGACTGCCGCGGTGTCGCGGCCACCAGTGTCGATGCAGGCCTTGGCGATGCGGATGGTGCCGCCGCCGCTGCTGCGCCAATCCCTACCGAGCAGCGTCGCCAGGGCGTCCCATGGCTCCCGCTCCCGCGGGCTGCCGGGGATCACGACGTGATCAACCAGCCAGGAGGTGTATCCCTCCGCCCAGCCCCAGACGTCGCACTCGAGGCGATCGTCCTGCACGTCCACGCCCGCGGTCAGGCACAGCGCGCCGGCAGGCACGACGCCCATCCGGAAGTCCTCGCGCCGCTCGACGAGCCGCTCCCAATCCGGCGCCTCGCCCTGCTCCTGCCAGGTCTCGCCCAGCACCGTGTTCTTGAACGTCTTGAGGTCCTCGGGCTTGCCTTGCGCCGCCTCCCAATCGCGCGCGACCTGCTCCCACGAGTACCAGCCCACAGGCGCGTAGAGGGACGAGATGTGGAAGCCGACCGTGTGCGGGTCCTCGGCGGTGGCGGTCGCCCGCCATTCGCCGCCGGCCAGCATGGCCGTCTTGTGGTGCTCCTCGATTCCCTCGTCGCACGCCTCGCAGTGGTAGCGCGCCGACCGCGGGTCGCCCTTCTCCCAGCGCAGCCGCTCGAACTTCAGCCACTGCATCTCGCCGCAGTGGGGACAGGGCACGAAATAGCGCCGCTGGTCGGAGGCGGCGTATTCCCGCTCGATCCGGCTGCGCCCGGCGATGGTCGGCGTCGAGACCAGGAAGGCCTTGCGCCGCCAGCCGAAGGTGCGCGCCCGCGCTTCGGCCAGCGCGATCGGGTCGCCTTCACCCTCGACATCACCGGGATAGGCGTCGATCTCGTCGAGGAACAGGAACCGCGCCGTCATCGAGCGCAGCCCGACGGCGCTGTTGGCGCCGGTCAGCACCAGGATGCCGCCGGGGAATTCCTTCGACAGCAGCGTGTTGCCGCTGTCCCGCGCGCGGGCGGGTGCGACGCGCTCCCGGAGCGCCGGGGTCTCCTGCAGTAAGGGGTCGATGCGCTGGCGGGAGAACCGCTTCGCGAGCTCGACGGTCGGCTGCACGGCCAGCACTGGGGCCGGCACGTGGTGCAGGATGTAGCCGAGCCAGTTGTTCCCGGCCTCGGTGGCGCCGACCTGGGCGCCCTTCATGAAGATCACGCGCCGCGCCGGGTGCACCGCCGACAGCGCGTCCATCACCTCGCGCAGATACGGGGTCCGGCTCGTCCGCCAAGGACCGGGTTCCGAGGAGGCGCGGCTGCCGAGGATCCGATGCCGCTCCGCCCATTCCGACACCCTGAGCTGCGGCGGCGGCCGGAGCATCGCCCCGGCGCGCCGGCGCACATGGTCACGCGTCCGAGGACCGATCTCCGCCGATGCCTGTGGGATCGAAGCGATCGGCCGCCTCCGAAAGCAGGTCGGTGATATGCTGCTGCAGGATGGTCTGCAGCAGGTGCGGGTCGACACCAAGCTCCGCGGCGATCAGCCCCGACACGCGGGCGGGCCAGTTCAGCAGCGCGTCGCGCATCGCGCCCGCGATCTCGTCGATCGTGGCGTTGGCCTCCGCGGCGTCGAGCAGCCGGCGCTTGTTCTCGTCGAGGGCGAGCCGCTGCGCTTCCACCTTGAGCGCCAGCTGCGCGACCTTCAGCCGGGCGTAGGGCGTGCCGTCACCGCCGTTGCCCGCAGCAAGCGGCGAGCGCACGGGGTCGGCGGTCTCCACCAGGCGGCGGCGGGTCTTGTCGATGTCCCACCGGCCGTCCGGCTCGCGGGCGATCCGGTTGGTCTGCTCGGCCTTGCGCAGCGCGGTCTCGGTGATGCCGATGCGGCGGGCGGCCTCGCGGGTCGAGGGGGTCAGCTCGGGCATGGCGGCGACCTCCCGCCGCTCAAGATGGTCATGACGAAGAAGAGCCCGCTACCCCTCGGCGGCGGACCCCTTCGCGGAGTTTCGGCGGGCTCAGGCCGGCAGGTGGTAGACCGTGTAGGACCCGCGGGCGCCCTCCTTGTTGGGGCCGACCTGCCGGACCCGCTCCAGCACCTGCACCTCGATCCCCTGGCGCTTCTTCAGGCCCGCGAAAAAGCCGCGGACCGTGTGCTGCTGCCAGCCGGTGGCGTCGCAGATCTGCGCGATGGTGGCACCCTCCTCGCGGCGCAGCAGGGCGAGCACCTGCTCCTGCTTCGTGCCCTCGCGCGGCTTCCGCGGGGCGCCGGGCTCGCGCGGCGCGCGGGGCGGCTTGCCTGCCAAGGCGGCGCGGAGGGTAGCCATCGGGCTGTCGAGCGCGGCAATGATGTCCGTCTCGCGGTTGGCCTCGTCGTCCCAGGCGGCCAGCACCGCCACGGCCGCGTCGCGCAGGCTCGCGCGCAGGGTGGGCGTGGGCGCGCCCTGGGCGGGTTCGGCTTCCTCCGCGGGGGCGTCTCCCTCAGCGGCGTGCTCCCCGCCCGTGGGCGCCGTGTCGGCGACCGGCGCGGCGGCCTTCGCGTCGTCCTCGTTCGGATCGATGCCGATGGCTCGCAGCCCGTCGTCGGTGATGCGCGCCACGATCCAGGTCCCGTTCTCATCCTGCCGCCAGCCGAACCCGACATGCTCCCGCGGGGCGTTGATCTCGGTGAGCAGGTTGGTCTTGATCAGGCTGCGGAACACCGCGTTGCGGGCAGCGGCCGGCAGGGTCTTCGGCGCGCGGGCGAGGCCCATCTCGTGCTGCGCAGCGGCGCTCAGGATCACGCGCTGGGTGTCGGAAAGCTTCGTCATCGTGGTGGTCTCCGGTGTCGGGTGCCGCCCATCGGCCCCTACTGCCGGGAGCCCCGCCGGCTCTGCCGGTCGGGGCCGCGGCGGAGTGTGCCGCGCGCTACTCGGCGAATTCGCCGCGCTTGAAGTAGCAATCCGTCACGCTCGCGAGCCGGCTGTTCCAGTGTTCGAGGGTGGCGGCCTTGCCCCAGAGGACGTCCTCGGGATCCGCCCCGAAGTGATCTGCGCTCATCTGCTGCAGTTCGGCGACCATCGCGTCGAAGCGGGCCTTCTGCTGCAGGAAGGCTTCGAGGCTCTTCTGCTGGTTGCGGGCGGCGCGGGCTTCGCGGTCGGTCATGCTGGTCTCCGTCGTGTGGTGCAGGGCATCCCCTGCGCGTGACGGACCATTCGCGCTGTGCCCCGCCTGAGCCAAGCGAGTTGCAGCGTTATCCCATTGCTAAGATTGCGCTTTCCCGATCACATCGCGATCGCCGCTACGGCCCTCGGGCCCGCGGCCGTCAGGAGAAGCCATGGCCCAGCCCCAAGTTCCCATCGACGTGGATCCCGAGACGGGCATCTGGACGACCGATGGCCTGCCGATGATCTACCTGCCGCGGCATTTCCTGGTGAACATGCAGATGGGCATCGAGGCCGCCATCGGCCCCGCGGCGTATCGGGAGATCCTCTACGCCTCGAGCGACCTCTCCGCCCTGCAATGGTGCCGGGCGGAGGCCAAGACGCACGGTCTCACGCCGGTCGACACCTTCCGCCATTACCTCAAGCGACTGTCGCAGCGCGGCTATGGTCAGCTCGACATCACCGCGCTGGACGAGGCCGCCGGCACGGCGACCGTGACCGTGCGGCATTCCGCCTTCGCGCTCGGCTATGGCCCCGAGACGGGGCGGCACGTCTGCTACACCTTCGAGGGCAGCTTCGCCGGCGGCATGCGCTACGTGCTGGAGATGGCGGGGCGCGGGGGCGAGCCCGTCTGCCGCGAGGTGGCCTGCGCCGCGGCCGGGCATCCCGAATGCCGGTTTGAGCTACGCTGCGACGCCGCCGTGTGACGCGGCGAGGCCCCGCACCGCCGCAACATCGTTGAAGGTGCGGTCCTCACCCTCCAAAACCGCGGCCTCGCCGGTCGCTTCTTGCCAGCGCCGGACGATCACGTCGGCATAGGCCGGGTCGAGCTCCAGCAGCACCGCGCGCCGTCCGGTCCGCTCCGCCGCGATCATCGTCGTCCCCGAACCGCCGAACGTGTCCAGCACCGTGTCGCTCTGCTTGCTGCTGTTGCGGATCGCGCGCTCGACGAGCGCCACCGGCTTCATCGTCGGGTGCAGGTCGTTCCTGGCCGGCTTGTCGAAGTGCCAGACGTTTCCCTGGTCGCGGGCGCCGCACCAGTAGTGCTGCGCGCCCGCCTTCCAGCCGTAGAGCATGGCCTCGAATTGCTGGTGGTAGTCGGCGCGGCCCAGCGCGAAGGTGTTCTTCGCCCAGATGATCGTGCTCGACCACTTCCCGCCCGCCTCCTGCCAGGCGCGGTGCAGCGTCGGCCATTCCGACGAGGACATGCAGACGTAGCAGGCGCCCTTCGTCACCGAGAGCAGGTTCGCCATCGCGGGGCGGAGGAAGTCGAGGAAGCCGGTGCCCAGCGCATCGTTGGCGATGGTCATTCGGGCCGCGGTGCCGCCCTGGTAGGCGACGTTGTACGGCGGGTCCGTGAAGGCCATGTCGGCCAGCCGGTCGGCACCGAGAGCGCGTTGCACGTCGGCGAGCTTGGTGGCGTCACCGCAGAGCAGCCGGTGGTCGCCGCAGCGCCACAGATCGCCGGCACGGGTGACCGGCACGGCCGGCGGCTCGGGCGCATTGTCGGCGTCGTCCTCAATGCCGGCATCCGCGGCGGCCAGCAGGCGGTCGAGCTCCATACCCGAGAAGCCGAGGACGTCGAGGTCCACCACCGCCTCATCGCGGATGCGGGCGATCTCGGCGGCGAGCAGAGCCTCGTCCCAGCCGGAATTCAGCGCGATCTGGTTGTCGGCCAGGCGGAGGGCGCGGGCCTGCGCCTCGGTGAGGTGCGCGAGCCGGATCGCCGGCACCGCGGCCATGCCGATGCGCTTGGCCGCCATGACCCGGCCGTGGCCCGCGACCAGCACGCCGGTGGCGTCCACCAGCACCGGGTTCACGAAGCCGAACTCGGCGATGGAGGCGGCGATCTGCGCTACCTGCGCTTCGGAGTGCGTGCGGGCGTTCTCGGCGTAGGGGACGAGCGCGGCGACCGGGACGGTGGTGACTGCCAGATCACGCAGCATCGACCAAGGCCTCCGTCCGCGCCGCGGCGACGGCGTCAAAGGCGCGGCCGTCGTCGGCCAGCGTCACCGGCAGGTCCGGATGCAGCATGCGCCAGCGGGCAATCGCCAGGTCGACATAGGCCGGCGCGAGCTCGATGGCGCGGACACGCCGGCCGGTCCGCTTGCCGGCGAGGATGGTGGTACCGCTCCCCGAGAAGGGCTCGAACACCACGTCCGCCTCATCGGTGTATGCGCGCATCAGGAACTCGGGCAGCGCGACGGGGAACACCGCCGGGTGCTCCGTCTCGATGCCGCGGCCCTTGTGCCGGGTGATGCGCAGCACGCTGTCCGGGATGCGCATCTCCTGCACCGGCAGACCAATGTGGGTGTAGGCCTTCACCTCGCCGTCGGCGGCGCGCAACCCGCTGCCCTTGTTCGGCGTGCCGGCCCATTTGCACGGCACGATCTTGTTCGGCGCGCGGGCCTCGCGGTTGAAGTGGAACACCAGCTCGAAGGCCGGTGCGAGGCGGCCGTTCCAGTCGCCGGGCAGGCCGGGACCCTGGTCCCAGGCGTAGAGGCCGAAGCGTCGCCAGCCCTGCGTCCGCATCCAGTCGAGCCAGCCCGACCAGTACGGCTGCCACTCGCCCTCGCGGTGGATCAGGCCGAGGTTCACCAGCACCTGGCCGTCCGGCCGGAGCGCCAGCTGGAGATGGTGGAACACGCCCTGCATCAGCGCGTCCCAATCGGACACGCCGCCGGTGGTGTAGTCGCGCTGGTTGCCGTACGGCGGGGAGGTGAAGAGCAGCGCCGCGCGGTCCTCGCCCAGGACGCGGGCGACCGTCGCGGCATCCGTGCTGTCGCCGCAGAGCAGGCGGTGCTCGCCGAGCAACCATAGGTCGTCCGGCCGGGTGACAGCCTGGCGCGGCGGGTCCGGTTTAGCGTCGGCCGGATCATCCACCGCCGCCTCCTCGGCCCCCGCCGCGCCGTCCCCGCCCCCCTGAACCGCGGGTGCCGACAGGGCCTCGGGCGCGTCGCCGTCGGACACGGCCTCTCCAGCCGCCGCGAGGATGTCGTCGAGCTCCGCGGCCGAGAAGCCGAGCGCCGCAAGGTCGAGGTCGGGCGCCGACTGCGCGGCAGCGAGTGCATCGCGCAGCAGCGCCTGGTCCCATGTCGCGTTCTCCGCGATGCGGTTGTCGGCGAGCCGAAGCGCCTCCTTCTGCGCGCCGGACAGGTGCCGCAGCACGATGGTCGGCACCTTCTCGATGCCGAGTGCGACGGCCGCCTCGAGCCGGCCGTGGCCGGCGATCAGCACGCCGGCCTCGTCCACCAGCAGCGGGTTGGTGAAGCCGAAGGCCAGCATGCTGGCCTTGATCTGCTCGATCTGCGCGGCGCCGTGCACGCGCGCGTTGCCGGGATGCGCGCGCAGCTCTGCCACCGGGCGCAGCAGGATCTTCGCTGCCATCCAGGGGAGCGTCATCGGGCCATCCGGGATCAGGAAGGGGTGCGAACCATGCGAACCGCGGCTGCGAACCGGCGCGGCTATGGTTCGCAGCTAACCGATTGAGATCAGAGCCGAAGGGTGCGAACTGCGAACCACATTTCGGGCCAGGCGCTAGCGATGTTGCGCGCTTCCGCCCCCCGCATACGCCGGGCCCAGGAAGGACCCTGCGGCTCGCGAGCCACTGTCTCGATCGAGCCACGCTGTGGCTCATGAGCCCGCCACGCGGTCGCATCTTCAGCGACTATCGAGAACCTACCCAATCCAGATTCCGCTGGGGAGTGCGAAGATGTAGCGCTGCTATCCTACTTGCTCCGTGCCGCCATGCTCTCGGGCGTAGGTCTCATGTTTGCCCTGCGCATTGCGCCCCTGATGTAATCCAGCCAAGCGCCTTCGACGTCCGACAGCTGTATCCCCACAAGCACTTCTCGATTTGCGAAGTGCCGGCGATCGTCGAAACGACGCAGCAGAGCCTGCTCCATGCAGAATGCGTCAAATGCTGAATCCCACAGGTGATTGAGCTTCGGGACATATCTGAGGCCGCCAATCTCAGGCAGAGCGGAGGCGTTGAATTGCCTTTGCCGAACCCTGAAGTCGAAAGCCCACCCAATCTTCACCGCTAGACGATTGCTGCCTTCGATTGCCATCGCGTAGGTGTACGCTGGGGCACGTCGCAAATGCATGACCCCGCGACGGACGGTTGTCGGAGGTGGCGCGCCGCGCCGGCGAGCTTCCGAGGAGCCAAACAGCCTTGCAACAGCGCGCGCCGGCTGCAGGAGCTCACACTGTTCCTTCGGTAGCTCCGCGACACGAGCCGCTTCAGCGTCGGTGAGCGGCACGATGCCGGATGCTGAGTCCATGTTGAATCGACGTTCGGAAATGGAGGTTAGGGGCGTTGGCGGCCCGAGAAATCGCCATGCTCTCCGATTCTCAAGCCCGAACGGCCATCGATACCTGCCGCTCTCGTCGTAGTCCGCGGGGCCGCGGGCAAGTTCGTAGTCGAGGGCACTGACAGCGACGGTTGTCGGCTCCATCATTCCCAAGAGCATGCCCCGGTCGCTTGCCGCTGTCTGATCTCCGTGGGTGCCAACGAGGACGACGAGGTCTCCCGGCCTCAGGATCTCCCGGGCTCGGTCGCGCCATCCTTCCTGGCTGAATTGAAGAGGCCCCACAGGAGAGCCGAACCCCCACACCTTCGTCATGTAGACTGTCATTGCCGCCCCTCCCGGCACAGACCGTAGTGTGCTGTCAGAACACCGAGGGCGGCAACGATCACTCCTTGTGCCTGCGAATGCCCGATGGGCCTGCCACCCCAGCCAGACCGCCGTGCCCATTCGGTGATCGAACTCTCCAGCCCGACGACATGCCACACACAGGCACCAGCCGGGCTGGCAGGACCACCGAGCGCATCGATCGCCGCCGCCACCTTCTCCCGTGCCTGGAATTGCTGCTCGGTCGTGGTGTCGACGCTGCGACCGCCAGGAATGCGGATCAGCGGCATGGCGCGCAGCGTGTCGAGCGCGGCGGCACGGAACTGACGACGAAAGATCGCCCCCGCATCGTGCATCTCGCGGGTGATCGTGCCGTTGTTCAGCATCACGCCGAGGGTGTCGATGGCGTAGCGGTGGACGACCGGTCCGCCGGTTTCGGGATCCGCCTCGCGGACGCCTTCGGTGAAGCCGCCATGCTGCAGGCGCCAGCGGCTCGGGCGGCCGATGTCCTCCGCGGTGTTGTTCGGCGTCTTCCGGCGCTTGCGCTTAGCGACCATGGCGATCTCCTGTCCGGCGCGATCCCCAGCGGCGGGTGGCCTCGTTGATGACCGCCTGACGCAGCCAGGGGTCGGTGATGTCGTGGATGGCGAGGGCGGCGACGCCGTGCTGGTGCCAGGCAGCGGCGCGCATGCCGTCGAGGTCGCGGTCCGTCGGCGGGCTGCGGCCAAGGTCGAGGGACGACCGCGGCGGTCGCGGAGCGCCAGGCAGCGTCACGACCGCACCCCCCGCGCGTTCGCGCACATGCATGCGGGCAGCCCCATGGGAGAGAGGAGAAAATTCAATAATAATAATACTTCAATGGGTATACCTCTGCCCTTGGCCGTGGGCGCGCGCGTGTATCCACGCGTGCGCGAGAAAGATTGAACTATTGAAGATACCTCCCAAGGCGGCCGCGCGCCTGGGCTTGGGCATGCGGGATATCTCGTGCGAGCGGGATTCTTCATGGTGAGGCCTCCGTGGCGCGCGCAGGCCAGGCGGGACTGACCGCGCTGTAGAAGGTGGTCGGCTTGGTCGCGCCGGGCTCCTGTTCCGCGACGACCAGGCCCGCCTCGATCAGTGAGGCGAGGATCTCTTCGCGTTCACGGCGGGACAGGAACTGCGATCGCCGCGTGATGTCGCTGCGCGATTGACGCCCGCCATCACGCACGATCTCCAGGAGCCGCTTGTGCTTGGCCTCAGTGTCGTTGTCCGAGACGCGACGCTCGGCTTCGCGCAGGAGCGTGCCGATCGAGTGCTCGACGAGGCGCGCCGCCCACTTCACGTCCCGGACCTCCGTGGTCGGCTGGGCCGGATCGCGGCTGATCGCGGCGAGCATGGCGAGCTTCGCGGTGTTCTCGGCGTAGCGCCCGAACAGCGCCGTCGCGAAGGATCCCTTGTGGGACCGCAGGCGCTCGGTGGCGTCGTGCCGAACCGCACTCATCGCTGCCTGAGCCTCGGGCGTCAGGGGCACCACGTAGGGCCGCACCGGCGCAGATGCCTGCATGGCCTCTGCCAGGTTGCCGCCGTGATCGTGGCCGGGGACGCCGCCGGCGATGGCCTGCAACATCGCGATGAGTGCTGCGGTCGGTTCGGCATCCGCAGGGTGCTCGACCGGCGCGGGATAGTCGTCCTCGGTCAGGAAGATCAGGAAGCGCGCCAGGGAGCCATCGCTGAGGGCGCCTCCCTCGATGGCCTTCCAGAATGGACCCGGCACGGTGACGCCCCAGAGGCAGGCGCAGGGCTGATGCAGGGTGACGCGGGGCTTCGCCTTCTGGTCCGCATACTCGGCGCCGATATAGGCCTCGGAGGCCGAGGTGTAGAGCTTCGTCAGCTCGGTCCAGATTGCCGCCTTATGAAAGGGCGCCCGCGGCGCCAGCACCAACCGCAGGAACTGGCCGAACTCGTCGACCTGGAACAGTCGGCTGGGATGCATCTGCAGCGATGCGAGCAGACCGGCGGAGGAGGCGAGATCCTCACCGCCGAGGTAGCGATCGAGCCCTGCGGCGTAGAGCGCGCGCTTCGCGCAGCGGCGCGCATGGTCCTTGCCGCCGCCGCTGTCGGCGATGCCGATGGCGTAGAGGTTGCTGCGCAGATCGGTCGGTGTCCGATAGCGGCGACCGGCGACGGCGCCGAGCAGGCAGAGCCCGGCACCGAGTGCGAGGAAGGGCTGCGGGCTGACCGCGGTGCTCGTGGCGTAATCGACGAACAGCTTCAGCGCGCCATCGACGTCCAGAAGCTCTGGCGGGACCCGATATGGCGGCGCGGCATTCGCCACCCGGCTTGCGTTCGCCGCCTTCGCCAGCAAACCCGCCGCGGGATGCGGCTGCGCCGTGCGTTCTGCTGCCGCGGCATTCAACGTGATCTCCGCCGGCGGTACCCAGCCGCGCTCGATCGCCATGGCGTAGATGCTGCCGGCGCCGATGCTATGCGGCCGTAGGGAGGCCCAGCGGCGCTCGGGCGTGTCGCCGCGGCCCGACGCGCCCGACTTTGAGGACTGCCGCGACCAGTCCAGCCAGAGCTGCCGGCCCTCCTCGCCCAGCGCCGCCTTGATCGCGGCCCCCATGGTGATCCAGGACGCGCCGTCGAGATCCTCATTCGGGATGAACTTCAGGGCCGCCTGCACCGCGGCGAAGGTGCCGCGCGGATCGGAGGGGCCCTTCCACGCACCCACCGGCGCGCTGTCGGCGATCAGCGTGCGCGGCTTCATCTCCGCCGGGATCAGTGCATAGGCCTGGTCGAGCCAGGCCATGACCTGGTCTTCCGTCACCGTGGGCAGCGACGTCAGCGGAACATCGAGAAGGCTGTCCTGCGGCCAGCTGTAGGGCAGGCCGGTGGCGGGGTGGATGGCATGGGAGACGAATTGCTGACCGCGCGCCAGGACCTCGAGCGGATGGCGCTTCCGGCCGGCGAAGGGCGTCTCAGCGCGGTAGACCAGAAGCCGCTTCGGTGCCTGGCCGATGCGGAGGCAGGGCGTATCGCCGAGCATCTCCATTGCCAGGCCGGTGAGCTGGATCGCCAGCGCCGCATCGGTGACATCGATGTCGAGCCCGACCACCGTACCACAGGCGATGCCGACGCCGCAGCCAGGCCAGCGCTGCCAGATGTCGATCTCGAACGGCTTCGTCGGCCGGTCGGCGTGCCGGGACCACTCGGGATACGGCGTCCACCCACCCCCGCTGAAGCGCCCCGGCACCTTGGCGCCCGGCATGATGGGGATCACGGCATAGCCGTTGTCCACCAGCCGCGCCCCATGCTCCGCCATGAAGGAGGCGTCGGTCATTCCGCCTTCAGGCCTCGGGGTGTATCCGTTGGTTCGTGCTCGCCGCACCAATCATCGCTGCCCGTGTCAGGCCAGATGGCCTGCCAGGCATCCTCGTCCTCCGCATTGACGCTACCCTTCACTGCCGGTCGCGGCGCATGTCGGCGGCATTCACCGATGCTCCCATAGACGTAGTGGGGCACCCACCAACGGCAGCTGCTGCAATGCTGGTCGCTCATCCGGGGACTCCTTGAACCTTTTGCAATGCGGTGGTGATGGCGATCTGCTGCTCCACCAGGCTGTCGACATAGGCGCCGCAGATCGCCTCGATGAAGCCGCGCCAGTCCTCCGCCGACCAGGTCGCCATATCGCTGCGGCCGACCGCCTCGATGAACTGCCCGGCGATGTCGCCGGCGGCGCGCATCGCTGCGACCTCCTGCTCGTTGGGATCAACCATGCGGCGCTCCGGCCAGAGGGCTAGGCATAACGGCGAGCAGGACGGCACCGTCCAATGAACCCGTAACGGCCGGTGCCGATGGAACCAGTCCCAATGGCGCGCTGGACGTTGGCAGACCCGGCATCTCCGCAGGCGTCGGATCGTTCTCATGTCTTGCACTTGCCGCCTTCTTCCGCGCGTACCGCGCCCGCGCCTGGGCTCGCATCCGATCGAGATTCCGGGCGCGGTACTGACGATCCGCTTCGCGTGCAGCTTCGGGATCGCGTGCGCGCCGCTCGCGCGATCGCTGCCTGGCTGCTTCACGCTCTTGCTCGGCCACCGCTTCATAGCGAAGGACATGCTTGGCAATTGCCCTCTCCGGATTGCGCTCCTTCCAGCGCTTCATCGCTTGTTCTCGCTGCAGGCGGGCCTTCGCGGGGTCGGCAGCACGGCGCTCGCGTTGCTTGGCCAGGATCTTCTCGCGGTTGGCCTCGCGATAACGCTGCGCCGCTTCGCGATTCCTTCGCTTCCTGTCCTCGGTCTCGTCTAGGCAAACCGTCGAAGTCACAGAATCCGACCTCGGTTCAGCTGGACGTCTCCATGGTGCGTTCATCACACGAACCTCGCGTTGACGATCTCGGTGTATTGACCGACTGGGCGGACCTGGATGGCGATCGGCTGGCGCAGTGCGCTGGTCGCGGCCATCGCTTGCTCCACCGTCTCTGGCGGCGGCAGATGCGGTGCTCGGCGACGCCACCACGCGCAGGCCTTGTCGCGCGGAAAGCCCGTGTGTTCGAAGCAGACCCACTCGCTGTGCGAGGTGAGGCCGCAGTCGTAGATCACGCGGAGCGAGGCCGGCTTGCCGGGCTTCTCGTGACGGGCGTAGCGGATGCCGGTCACGTCGCACCACGCGGCCTGCTCCTGGATCGACAGGAGAGCGTTCGATGCCGCCTGCGCCGCGACCTTCACCTCGGGCGGCGGAAACTCGTAGTCGCATTCAATGCAATGCCGCACGCTGGCATGGTTGATGGTCTGGCACTCAGGGCAGACCTTGATCGGCGCCTCGCCGTCGCCGGCGGGCTCCTTCCTGCGGCCATCGACCTTGTCGATGGGGCCGTGCCGCGCCGTGTTGCCGGCGAAGTCGAGGACCAGGCAGTCGTCCTTGCCTTCCGCGAGGCGGGTGCCGCGGCCGACCATCTGCACATAGAGGCCGACACTCTTGGTGGGCCGCAGCAGGGCGATCAGGTCGGTCCCCGGCGCATCAAAGCCGGTGGTCAGCACATTGGCGTTGGTGACACAGCGCAGCCGCCCGGCCTTGAACGCAGCCAGTATCCCATCGCGCTCGGGCGCCGGGGTGTCCCCCGTCACCGTCTCGCACGAGATGCCGTGCTCGCGGACCGCGTCCCGGACGTGCCGCGCATGGGCGACGCCGGAACAGAATACCAGCCAGGAGCCGCGACCCTGGCCATGCTGGACGATCTCCTGCACCGCGGCGCGGGTGACCTCATCGCGGTCGACCGCCGCCTCGAGGTCCTTGGCGATGAACTCGCCGCCGCGGGTGCCGACGCCGCCGACGTCGAGTTGCGTCTCGGTGTGCTTCGGCACCACCGGGCAGAGATAGCCTTGCTGGATCATGTCCAGCACCGGCACCTCGAAAGCGATGTCGGTGAATAGCCGATCCTTGCCCTCGTGTAGCAGCCCGCTGTCGAGGCGGTACGGGGTGGCGGTGAAGCCCACCACCTTGAGTAGCCCGCCATTGATCTCGTTCAGCTGCTGCAGGAAGGAGCGGTACATGCCGCTGTCGCTGCGCCCGAGGAGATGGGCCTCGTCGATCAGCACCAGGTCGCAACGCTGCACCTGGCGGGCATGGCGGTGGATGGACTGGATCCCGGCGAACAGCACCTGCGCGCGAATGTCCCGTCGCGACAGGCCGGCGGAGTAAATCCCAGCCGGCGCCTCGGGCCAGGCACGCAGCAGCGCCATGAAGTTCTGCTGGATCAGCTCCTTCACATGGGTCAGGACGAGCACGCGGGTGTCGGCGTAGGCGGCGATCGCCTCGCGGATGAAGCCGCCGATGACGACCGACTTCCCCGTGCCGGTGGGCATCACCACGAGCGGATTGCCGGTGGCGCCGCCGAAGTAGTCGTACAGCGCGTCGATCGCGGCGCGCTGATAGGGCCGCAGCGACAGGGTCATGCCGCCACTCCATCGCGCCATGCGCTGCCATCCGGCAGGCGGTAGCTGACCCAATCCTCCCCGGCGTCGACCTGCTCGCCCGGCACCAGGTCAGGGATGTAGAGATGCGCCGCGCAGCCGGCCTCCTGCTCGCGCCGCGCCAGCGGCGTGCCGTGCCGTGTGCAGTGCCAGCCGCCCTCCGCGACCGGCGAGGCGTGCAGGCAGGAGCGGCAGTGGCGCTCGGGCGCGGCGCCCTCGTGGCAGACCGCGTGATGGTCGCAAAAGCGGCACTCCCACCAAGCGGGATCCTCGCTGATCCGCGCGGGCGGGCGACCGGCGCCGATGACGCGCTGCGCCTTCGCGAGAAGCCGCAGCCCTACCTCGGCGTCGTAGCGCACCCGCTCCTGGTAGAGCTCGTCGGTGTCCTTGTTCACCGCGAGGTAGAAGGCCCGTTCCAGCCCGGCGAGCTGCATGTAGGCCTGCATCTGCGCCCAGTGCAGTGGCTTGGCTTTCTCCACCCCCTCTGCTGTCAGCTTGGCGAAGGACTTGGCGCTGTGCGTCTTGAACTCGACGACATGCCAGGTCTTCGGGGCCTCGAGCAGGCCGAGCGCCACCGCATCCATGCTGCCGCCGAAGTGGCCGGTGGGGTCGCGCAGCGTCCACTGCCGCCCCGTCGCCGGGTCGATGTCGAGCACGGTGACGCCAATGCGGCGGAGGTCGGCGACGAAGCGCGCCTCGGCGAGGTTTCCGGTCTCGAAAAGCCGCAGCAGCCGGCCGGTGTGCCGCGCCCGCGTCGCCCAGCGAAAGCCGTACCAAAGCGCGCGCTCGCAGCCGGTGCCGATCTGCGAGGCGCCAAGATGGGCCCGCCAGCCGGCATCGCCCGCCGCCTCGTAGGCGGCGTAGATGGCGGCGACAGTCGCGGCGGGCGGAGGCGGCAGCGCGGCCATGGCAACCCCGCGTCAGGCGCTGCGGCGCCAGGGCGGCGTGGCAGTGGCCGACCGGGGCGGCGGTGCTGCCG
>JAFADX010000161.1 GCA_023424475.1 Pseudomonadota bacterium | reverse complement strand
ACAGTATCCTGGATGGGTGGCCGGGTGGGGATGCGGGCCGGTGCCGTCCGATCGAAAAGAGCTCTAAAGCATTTCCGGTGAACTTGCGTTCACCGCCAAAGCTCCAGGTATTTGGTTTTGCGAGCATCTTCACCTGTCCGAATGGGTTCATCCGGACAGGATCTGCTCTAGAAGCCTTCCATGCGCCCGCTCCGGCTCCTGCTGCGCCCACCGCTGCTGCTGCTCGCCTTCCTCTGGGTGCTGCTGGAGGAGACCCTCTGGGGCTGGGCCAAGGCCATCGGCGGGCTGATCGCGCGGATCCCGGTCTTCGCGCTGCTGGAAGGGCTGATCCTGCGACTCGATGCGCGGGCCGTGCTCCTCATCTTCGCGGTGCCGATCGCGCTCCTGCTGCCGGTGAAGCTCGCGGCCGTCTGGCTGATCGGCAGCGGACGTCCGCTCGCCGGCCTGGCGGTGCTGCTGGCGGCCAAGACGATCGGCACGGCCTTCTCCGCACGGCTCTACGTCGTCGCCGAGCCGAAGCTGATGACGATCCCGGTCTTCGCCTGGGTACGGAACCGGATCGTCGCCCTGCTCGACCGGGCCCATGCCTTCCTCGACGCCTCGCCGGCCTGGCAGGCGGCGCGGCGAGCGGCGGCCCGGGCCAAGGCGGCGATCCATCGCGCCGCGCGCCGCGCGCGGCTGGCCCTGCAGGGCTCCGCTCCCACCCTGCTCGACCGGGTGCGCCGTGTCCGCCGCACCTGGCGCGGCCCGGCGTGAACGCGCGGCTTCGTCTCTATGCCGCCGTCTCGCTCGACGGCTGCATCGCCGATGCGCAGGGCGAGGTCGGCTGGCTGCATCCCTTCGACGCGCAGGACTACGGCATCGCCGGCTTCCTCGCCGGGATCGGCACCGTGCTGACGGGGCGCGCGACCTACGACCAGGCGCGCGGCTTCGGGGACTGGCCCTATGCCGCGAAGCGGGTGGTGGTGCTGACCCGCCGGCCGCTCGACCAGGATCACCCGGCAGGGGTCGAAGCGATGCAGGGCGGGATCGCCTCCATCGTCGCACGGCTGCGCGCCGAGACGGCGGGCGACATCTGGCTGCTCGGCGGTGCCGCGGTGGCCCAGGCCTGCCTGGCCCTGAACCTGGTGGACACGCTCGAGCTCTTCATCATCCCGACGACGCTCGGCGCCGGGCTGCGCCTCTTCGCCGCGGACGGGGCACCTCGCGACTGGGCGCTGGCCGAAGCGCGGCCCTTCCCCAACGGCGTCCTGGGCGTGACCTACCGCCGGGCTTGATCCTGCGCGAACGAAGCACGAACATGGGGCCATGGACGCACCTGCCCGCACCCTGGCCGTCACCCGCGCCGCCGCCCGCTTCTGCGCCCTGCGCGGCTGGGCGCCGGTCGAGCAGGTGCCCCTGCCCGATGGCCGGCGCGCGGACATCCTCGCCCTGCAGCCCGCCGGAGACTTCACCATCATCGAGGTGAAGTCCTGCGCGCGGGACTTCCTCTCGGACGGCAAGTGGACCGACTACCGGGCCTGGTGCGACCGGCTCTACTTCGCCGTGGACCTCGACTTCCCGCAGGACCTGCTGCCGGAGGACACGGGCCTGATCATCGCCGAGGATCGCGAGGCGGCGCTGTTGCGCGAAGCCCCGGAGCACCGCCTGGCGCCTGCCCGCCGGCGCAGCCTGCTGCACCGCTACGCCATGCTGGCCGGCGGAAGGCTTGCCGCATTGGCGGACCCTGCGGGGGCGGCGGAGATGCGCGCGGCGTTGAGGGTGGAATAGGAGGGGCTCCGCCCCTCCTGACCTCCCCGCCAAAGGCCGAAGGGCCTTTGGGAACCGATACCTGGTGCCGGGCACGGGAGGTGGGCTCCGCCCTCGGCAGGTCCGTCGGGCGCTGCGGCGGGTCCGGATGCCTTTCGCGGGGGAGAACTCGGGAGGGGCGGGCCCCTCACCCCTTGATGCGGGCGACCGTTGCCGTCGTCGAATTCCCCGGCAGCAGTGCCGCGAGCTTCACCTGCCCGCCGTAGTCGAGGACGATGTTCCCGCCGACCACCTGTTCCACCGTGTAGTCGGCGCCCTTCACCAGCACGTCGGGCCGCAGTTCGCGGATCAGCTCGACCGGGGTGTCCTCGTCGAACAGCGTCACGCAGTCGACCGTTGCGAGCGAGGCCAGCACCGCCGCCCGCGCCGCCTCCGACTGGATCGGCCGCGCCGGCCCCTTCAGCCGCTTCACCGAGGCATCGGTGTTCAGGCCGACCACCAGCCGGTCGCACCAGGACCGTGCCTGTTCCAGCAGGTGGACATGGCCCGGGTGCAGCAGGTCGAAGCAACCGTTGGTGAAGCCGATGCGCCAGCCGCGGCGGCGCCAGCGTTCCACCTGCTCCAGCGCCGCGGAGCGGTTCATCACCTTGCGCAGCGCGCCGCGCTCGGGCGTCAGGGCCTCGAGCAGCTCCTCCTCGCGCGCCACCGCGGTGCCGACCTTGCCGACCACGATGCCCGCCGCGATGTTCGCGAGCCTTGCCGCGACCGGCAGCGCGAGCCCCGCCGCAAGGCCCGCGGAGAGCGTCGAGACCACGGTATCCCCGGCACCGGAGACGTCGTGGACTTCCTCGGCCTCGGCCGGGAAATGGTGGACGCCGCTGTCCTCGAGCAGCGTCATCCCGTCCTCGCTGCGCGTGACGAGCACGGCGCCGAAGCCATGGGTCTGCTTCAGCACCCGCATCGCGGCGAGGATGGCTTCCTCGCTGTCCACCGGCATGCCGGTGGCTTCGGCGAGTTCGGCACGGTTCGGGGTGATGATGTCGGCCCCGGCATAGCGGGAATAGTCGCGCCCCTTGGGGTCCACCACGACCGGCCGGCCGGCGGCATGGGCGGAGTCGATCAGCCGCTTCGCGGTCCCGCCGTCGAGCACGCCCTTGCCGTAGTCGGACAGTACCAGGACGGTCGTCGCGGCCACCGCGTCGCCGGCGATCTTGACCATGCGGTCCGCGAGGCGCGGATGGATGGGCTGCGCCACCTCCTGGTCCGCGCGCAGCATGTGCTGGCCGGTGGCGATGAAGCGGGTCTTGGTCGTGGTGTGGCGGCCGCCCTGCACCAGCAGCCAGGGCTCGACGCCCGGCTGGCCGCCGATCAGGCCCGTGAGGTCGCTGCCCGCCTGGTCGTCCCCGACCACTGAGACGAAGGCGACCGCGGCGCCGAGGGCGGTGAGGTTCCGCACGACATTGCCCGCGCCGCCCGGCATCGCGACCTCGCGCTCCACCGCGAGCACCGGCACCGGCGCCTCGGGGCTGATCCGCCTGACGGTGCCATAGACGTAACGGTCGAGCATGGCGTCGCCGACCACCAGCACCGAAGCGCGGCGGAGCGACCGCACCGCGGCGACCAGGTCGGCCACGGGGATTTCCGGCATCGGCCGGTCGGCATCGGACACATGGCCTTCCATGCTGAAGCCCTACCCTGCCATCGTGTTGCAACGCAAGGTAACGCTCAAGCTCCCGCCATGGTGAGGCCCTCGATCCGCAGGGTCGGGCAGTCCATGCCCGTGCGAAACCTCAGGTCGTTCGCCGGGGCCATGTGCAGGAACATCTCCTTGAGGTTCCCGGCGATGGTCACCTCGCTGACGGGTTCGGCCTTCCGCCCGTCGCGGATCATGAAGCCCGCCGCGCCGCGGCTGTAGTCGCCGGTGACGCCGTTCACGCCCATGCCGATCATCTCGGTGACGTAGAGGCCCTCGCGGATATCGGCCATCAGTTCCTCCGGGCTCCCCGTGCCGGGGAGCAGCCAGAGGTTCGACGGCGCGGGACCCGGCGGGCCGCCGGTGCCGCGCGCCGCATGGCCGGTCGAGACGAGACCCAGTTGCCGCGCGCTGCGCCAGTCGAGGAACCAGGTGGTCAGGATGCCGTCGGCGACGACGTCGCGCGCCTCGCCGGGCATGCCCTCCCCGTCGCAGGGGCGGGAGCGCAGGCCGCGCCGGCGGAAGGGATCGTCACGCACGGTCAGCCCGGCGGCCAGGATCCGCTGGCCCATCCGGTCCTTCAGGAAGGACGTGCCGCGCGCGACCGCGGCACCATTGATGGCCCCCGACAGATGCCCGAGCAGGCTGCCCGCCACCCGCGGGTCGAGCACCACCGGGATGCGCGCCGTCTTCGGCCGGGTCGGGTTCAGCCGGCGCACCGCCTGCTCGCCCGCGCGGCGCCCGATCGCCGCCGGGTCATCGAGGTCCTCGAGGTGCACGGTGCTGGCCCAGTCGTAGTCCCGCTCCATCCCCGTGCCGCTGCCCGCGAGCGCGGTCGCGGAGATGCTGTGGGAGGTGCGGACATAGCCGCCGGCCAGGCCCGTCGAGGCCACCAGGGCGATCTCGTACCGGCCCCAGCCGGCATCCGCGCCCTCGCTGTTCGTCACGCCCTGGACCGCCAGCGCAGCCTCCTCGGCCGCCGCGGCGCGATCGAGCAGCGCCTCGGCGGTCGGCTCGACCGGATCCTCGAGGTCGAGGTCGCGCGGCGGGATGGGCACGAGGTCCGCGAGGCCCGCGAAGGGGTCCTCCGGCACCACCTTCGCCATGGCGACCGCCCGTTCGGCGAGCGCGGCGAAGCCCTTGGGATCGGGATCGGTGGAGGAGACGATGGCCTGGCGGCCGCCGACCAGGACGCGCAGGCCGATATCGGCGCCCTCGGACCGCTCCAGTTGCTCGATGGCACCGAGGCGGCGCTTCACCGAGAGGGAGGTGGAGCCGATCATGACGGCGTCGGCGGCGTCGGCACCCGCGCGCTTCGCGGCGGCGATGAGGTCGGACAGGGTGGTCAGGCGGTCCATCTCGGCTCCTCGTGGGGCAGCAGGGAACTTCTCCCCCACACCCCCTCAACCTCCTTTGACTTCTGGCGCCGCCCACCCAACAGACAAGGAAGATTGAGGGGGGCTCCGGGGGGAGAAGTTCCCTTCTCCCCCCGGCCTTTCAGGCGGCGAGCCGCTCCATGATCGTGCCCACGTCCGGCACGTGCTCCGCCGGCCCCATGGCCGCGAGCGTCGGCCGCGCGCGGAACATCTGTGCCGCGGCTTCCTGCACCTGTTCCACGGTCACCGCGGCGATCTTCGCCTTGGTCTCCCCGACGGGAATGACGCGGCCGAAGACCTGGAGCTGGCGCGCGAGCTGCTCGCAGCGGCTGCCGGTCGATTCCAGCGACATCAGCAGCGAGGCGCGCAGCTGCGCCTTGGCGCGGGCGAGCTCCTCCTCCGTCACGTCGCGCTGCACCGCGCGCAGCGCCTCGATCGTCACGGGCATCAGTTCGCCGGCCTCCTTCTCGCCGGTGCCGGCGTAGATCTGGAACAGGCCGTGGTCGCGAAAGGGCGAGGCGAAGGAGTAGATCGAGTAGACGAGCCCGCGCTTCTCGCGGATCTCCTGGAACAGGCGCGAGGACATGCCGCCGCCGAGCAGCGTCGAGAGCAATTGCGTCGGGTAGTGCAGCGGATCCCCGTGCTTCACCGAGGGGAAGCCGAGCACGATGTGCACCTGGTCGAGGTCGCGCGTCTCGCGGAACTCGCCGCCCGCGTAGCGCGCGCCGTCCGGCGCCGCGGCGGCGGTCTGCGGCAGGTCCGCGAAATGCGTGCGCACCAGGTCGAGCAGCGCGTCGTGCCCGATCGCGCCGGCGCCGGCGACGACCATCGCCTCCGGGCCGTAGTGGGTGCGCATGTAGCCGGTCAGCGCCTCTCGGCTCATCGCCCTGATCGTGTCCTCGGTGCCGAGGACAGGGCGGCCCATGGGCTGCGCCGGATAGGCGGCTTCCTGGAAGTGGTCGAAGACGATGTCGTCCGGCGTGTCGTTGGCCTGGCCGATCTCCTGCAGGATCACGCCGCGCTCGCGCTCCAGTTCCTCGGGCACGAAGGTCGAATGCGTGAGGATGTCGCCGATGATGTCGACGGCGAGGCCCGCATCCTCCTTCAGCACCTTGGCGTAGAAGGCGGTCTGCTCGCGGGCGGTGTAGGCGTTGAGGTGGCCGCCGACATTCTCGATCTCGCGCGCGATGGCCGCGGCGTCGCGGCGCTCCGTGCCCTTGAAGGCCATGTGCTCGAGGAAGTGGGAGACGCCGTTGACCTCGGCGGTCTCATGGCGGGTGCCGGCGGCGATGTAGGCGCCGACGGACACCGTCTCGACGCGCGGCATGGTCTCGGAAACGACGGTCAGGCCGTTGGGCAGGCGGGTGACGCGGATCGCGTCGCTGGCGGTCAAGGCATTGCTCCTTGGCGGGGGGACTGGCGCAGTCCCCCTATGTAGCGACTCGCGCCGGGTTTCGCAGGGGGCGGTGCCCCTTCGGCATCAGGGCGCGTTGCGGCGGGCATGGGCGCGGACCGCGGCTTCGATGGCGCCGAGGTCGTTGGGCAGGACGTCGAAGCGCTCCTCGCGGTCGTAGAGGTCCGCAAGCCGCGCCGGCAGCGGCGGGCGGATGCCGGTGGCGCGCTCCACCGCATCGGGGAACTTGGCGGGATGCGCGGTCGCTGCGACGACGACCGGCACGGCCGGGTCGGCCGGCGCCAGCGCGCGGGCCGCGGCGGTGCCGACGGCGGTGTGCGGGTCCGCGAGGTAGCCCGCGCCGGTCCAGAGGTGGCGGATCTCGGCAAGCGTGCCGGCATCGTCCAGCGCCAGGCCGCGGAACAGCGCGGTGGCCTGCTTCCATGCCGCATCGGGGACGGGCATGCGGCCCTCGGCGCGGAAGCGGGTCATGGCCGCCGCCGTCGCCGCGGCGTCGCGGTCGAGCAGCTCGAAGAGCAGCCGCTCGAAGTTCGACGAGACCTGGATGTCCATCGACGGCGAGAGGGAGGGCTCGACCGGCTTCGCGCTCATGTCGTTCGAGGCCAGGAAGCGGACAAGGATGTCGTTGCGGTTGGACCCCACGATGAGGCTCGCGACCGGCAGGCCCATGCGCCGCGCCGCCCAGGCGGCGAGCACGTTGCCGAAGTTCCCTGTCGGCACCGCGAAGGCGACCTCCCGGTCCGGCGCGCCGAGCGCGAGCGCGGCCGCGACGTAGTAGGGGATCTGCGCCGCGATGCGCGCCCAGTTGATCGAGTTCACCGCCGAGAG
This sequence comes from Pseudomonadota bacterium, assembly GCA_023424475.1. Taxonomy (GTDB): domain Bacteria; phylum Pseudomonadota; class Alphaproteobacteria; order Acetobacterales; family Acetobacteraceae; genus Neoroseomonas. The sequence continues at coordinate 7,988 of JAFADX010000161.1, read as the reverse complement.
GTGCATCTCGGCGCGGAAGGGCGCGTCGTTGAACATCGCCTTCACCAGGTCCTGGCAGGCGTCGAAGTCGCCCTGGACCGCGATGTTCCGCACGTTCGGCGCCAGCACCGTGGTCATCTGCCGCCGCTGCACCTCCGACGTGCGGTTCTCCGGGTGCAGGATGACGATGTCGACGGCGGCGCGGTCGCGGCAGGCCTCGATGGCGGCGGAGCCGGTGTCGCCGGAGGTGGCGCCGACGATGGTCACCCGCTCGCCGCGCTTCGCGAGCACATGGTCGAACATGCGGCCGAGCAGTTGCAGCGCCATGTCCTTGAAGGCCAGCGTCGGCCCGTGGAAGAGCTCGAGCGCGAAGGTCCGCGGGTCGAGCTGCACCAGCGGCACCACCGCCGGATGGCCGAAGCCTTCATAGGCGTCGCGGCACATCGCCTCGACCGGCAGGCCGCCGGCCCCGAACAGGGCAAGGATGCGCGCCGCCAGCACCGGATAGGGCAGCCCGCGCAGCGCCCGCCATTCGGCCGGCGTCAGCGTCGGCCAGGCCTCCGGCACGAAAAGGCCGCCATCCTCGGCAAGGCCCGCCAGCAGGACGGCTTCGAAATCGCGCGGGGCGGCCTGCCCGCGGGTGGAAATGTAGCGCATGGCGGGGTCTTTACCGCCTCGCGTCCCTGGCGGCGAGGGGCGGCGGCCCCGATAGTGCCGCCGGGGAGCGGCCGGTGGCCTGCCCGACCGGCACGCCGGGACACAGCGGCAGGAAGGACGGCAGCATGCCCGAGTTCATCGTCAATGTCTGGAACGGCTTCGACGGCGATGCCGCCTTCGAGGCGACGCTGCCGGTCGCCCTGCACGGTCGCCGCATCGCCGCCCTGGACGAGCGGAACCGCATCCGCCTGGTCTTCCTCCATGGGCTCGAGCGGCTTTCCCCGGGCTACCGGGACGGGCTGAAGGCGCTCGGCTTCGCGATCGAGGACGCCTCGGCGTTGGCGGCGGAACTCGAGCCACGCCTCGGCATCCTGCGCGAACGCTGGAAGGACTGGGGCGGCATCCGGCATTTCGGGCTGCTGCGCTTCCTCGTGATGGCACGGCTCTTCCGCGGGCAGCCGATCATCACCTTCGACGCGGACATGGTCCTGAACGTCCCCTTCTCGGCCCTGGAAGCCGCCGTGGGGCCGGAACTGTTCTTCCTCGGGGGATCGAGCTGCTTCGGCGCCATCCCGCCCGGCTCGGACTTCTTCGCGATCCTCGAGGAGCAGGTCGCGCGGATGCTGCGCGACCCGGAGGCCTATGCGCGCGACGTCGCCGAGGTGCCCTCGGCCGAGGCGCTGTTCGACCCGATGCGGATGCACGGCACCGACCAGGGCATCATCGCCCTGCTGCAGCGGCGCCGCCTCCTCGCCAACGGGCCCGGCACGCGGCGGGTTGAGGCGTCCGGGCTGCTCGCCTTCGCCAACCTGCTCAGCGCCCATCGCCGCGGGCTGTGCGACCTCGCCTACGAGCGCCGGGAGGGCGTGGACCACCTCGGCGGCAAGCCGGTGATGATCTGGCACATGAGCAACGATCTCTGCGCCTACCTCGCCCAGTTCGTCTTCCTGCGCGATTGGCTGGGCGAGGATGCGCTGCCGCTGCTCGGCCGCCAGCCGGTCCCGCGCGCACATTACGGCATCGACGGCGGCGACCCGGCCCTCGGCGCGCTGTTCGCCGCCCTGCGCCCCGTCGCCGAGCGCTATCGCCTGGCCGAGCGCACCGGCCGATCGCCCTTCGCGCGGGAGCGGATCTGCCGGGCATTGTTCGAGGAGAGCGACTTCGGCTTCATCCTCGACGACCGCGTCTGGCACACGCCGGGCGTCTTCCGCGCCCGGGGCTGATCCCGCCGCCCGGCGGGCATCATGCCTCCAGGTAGCGTGCGCGCAGGTGGTCCATGAAGTCCTGCGGGTCGAGCGGCTTGCCCGTCGCCGCGCGCAGCAGGTCCTGGAAGCCGAGCAGCGAGCCCTTGCCGTGGACGTTCCGGCGCAGCCAGCCGAGCAGCGGCGCGAGGTCGCCCCCCGCCAGCGCCGCGTCGAGGCCCGGCTCGGCCGCCCGCGCCGCCTTCATGAGCTGCGCCGCCGCCATCGCGCCGAGGGTATAGGACGGGAAGTAGCCGAAGGCGCCGTCGTGCCAGTGGATGTCCTGCAGGCAGCCCCTGGCGTCGTCGGGCGGCGTGATGCCGAGCATGGCGCGCATCGCCTCGTTCCAGGCGCCGGGCAGGTCCGCGACCCCGAGCGTGCCGCCGATCAGCGCGCGTTCGAGCCGGAAGCGCAGGATGACGTGGGCGGGATAGGTGATCTCGTCGGCATCCACGCGGATGACGCCGCGCGCGACGCGGCGCCAGAGCCGGGCGAGGTTCGCCGGCTCATAGGCGGCCGGATCGCCGCCGAAGGCCGCGCGCAGCTTCGGGCCGAGGAAGCCCAGGAAGGCGTCCGACCGGCAGGCCTGCATCTCGATGATCAGCGACTGGGATTCGTGCGCCGCCATCCCCGCTGCCTCGCCCACCGGCTGGCGGGCGAAGGCTTCCGGCAGGCCCCGCTCGTAGAGGCCGTGCCCGGTCTCATGGACCACGCCGAGCAGCGCCTTGGCGACGTCCTGCGCGTCGTAGAAGGTCGTCAGGCGCACATCCTGCGGCGTGCCGCCGCAGAAGGGATGCAGCGATTCGTCCAGCCGCGCATGGTCATAGTCGAGGCCGATGCGCCCGGAGAGCTCGCGGCAGAGACGCCGCTGCACCTCGACCGGAAAGGGGCCGGCGAGCGGCACCGGCGCGGAGCGCGCGGCCTGGATCGCCTCGGCCCGGGGCAGCGCCTCGGCCAGGAAGGCCTCATAGGCTGTGAAGACGGGCTCCACGTCGGCCGCGGTCACGCCACGCTGGTAGCCGTCCATCAGCGCATCATAGGGGTCCATGGACAGCGCGGCGGCGAGCGCCTGCGCCGTCTCGCGCTGCAGGCGCACCACCTCGGCCAGCGCCGGGCGGACGATCGCGAAGTCGGCACGCGCCTTGGCCTCGCGCCACAGCGTCTCGCAGGCGGCATTGGCCCGCGCGGTGGCTTCGACGAGCTCGGTCGGCAGCGCCGTCGCGCGGGCATGGGCACGCTGCATCAGCGCAAGGTTCGCCTCGTCCCATTCGCCCTCGGCGCGGGCGATCTCGAGGTCCTCCCCGACCACCGGCGCCGTCAGCAGCTCGTGCGCGAGGCCCGCGAGGGCGGCGAGCTGTTCCCCGCGCGACGCGGCACCGCCCGGCGGCATCATCGCGCTCGCGTCCCAATGCAGCATGCCCGCGGCCTCCCCCAGCGCGGCGATGCGCGCGAAGCGGGCCTTCAGGCGGACATAGGCGGCGTTGGGCATCTGCGTCTCATTCCTTCAGCCGTCGCCGCGCCCAGACGAGGTAGACCCCGACCAGCGCAAGCGCGGTGCCATACCAGGTGATGGCATAGCCGAGATGGTTGTTGGGAGGGCGCGGCAGGGCCGTGGCCGGCTGCGGCAACCCGGCCTGGTCGCCGAGCGCCACGAGGCCATAGGGCGCCACCGCGCCAAGGCCAAGCGCAGCGCCGATCGCAACGGGATCGAAGGTGTAGAAGCGACGTCCGGCGGGGTCGTCGGCCGGCGAGAACATCCCCGCATGCTCCGCCGGCCGCACCCAGCCGGTGACATGCACGACGCCCTCGGGCCGCGCGACCGGGCGATCACCTTCGAGCGGCACCCAGCCGCGATCGACCAGCACCGCCGGCGCGCCCTCCCGCAGCAGCGGGGTGAGGAGACGCGCGCCGAGCGTATTGCCGCGCACCTCGAGTCCGAGCCGGGCCTCCCGCGCGTGGTCGAAGCGGCCGGTTGCCTCGACCTTCGCGAGCGGCGGCGGTGGATCGGTCAGCGGGACCGGCGCCGCGGCCTCGGCGGCGTCGATGCGGGCGAGCAGGTCGGTCTTCCATGCCAGCCGCTCGACCTGCCAGGTGCCGAGGCCGAGCAGCAGGACGAGCAGCACCAGGGTGGTCGCTGTCGGGACGAGGAGGCGCCGCGCGGCGCGGGTCCGGGCCATGGCGAGGCGGCCCGTGGCCCTAGGCGGCGCCGCTGCGGTGGCGCCACTGCAGCGCGACCAGCGCCGCCTTGGCCACGCGCATGATCAGGACCGACAGCGGCAGCACGATCGCCGGCCAGAGCACGGCATGGACCCAGAGCGGCGGCTCGAACTTCACGTCGACCCAGATGGCGGCGATGACGGTGAGCGCGCCGATCACGAAGATCGCCGCCACCGCCGGCCCGTCGCCCGCATCATGTGCGCGCAGGTCGAGCCCGCAGGAGTCGCAGGTGTCGCGCACCTCGAGCAGGCCGCGGAACAGCGCCCCCTTGCCGCAGCGCGGACAGCGGCCCAGCAGCGCCGCGCTCACCAGGGACGTCCCTTCAGCCACCACATGCCTCCACAAACGAAGCCGGCCGGACCCGAAGGCCCGGCCGGGAAGTTCCGCCGCGCCGACGGCCGATGCGGCGGCGCCGGCGCGGCACCCGAAGCGGGCGCTCAGTGGTGGGCGATCTCGCCCGCGCCCAGCCAGTAGATGCAGACGAAGAGGAACAGCCACACCACATCGACGAAGTGCCAGTACCAGGCCGCCGCCTCGAAGCCGAAGTGGCGTTCCGGCGTGAAATGGCCCTTGATGGCGCGGATCAGGCAGACCAGCAGGAAGGTGGTGCCGACCATCACGTGAAAGCCGTGGAACCCGGTCGCCAGGAAGAAGACCGAGGGATAGATGCCGCCGCCCGAGAAGGAGAACGGCGCCATCGAGTATTCCCAGGCCTGCAGCGAGGTGAACGTCACGCCGAGGATCACCGTGATGGTCAGGCCCTGGACGGCCGCCTTGCGGTCGTTCTTCAGGATCGCGGCATGCGCCCAGGTCACCGTGGTGCCCGAGAGCAGCAGGATCATGGTGTTGAGGAAGGGCAGGCCCCAGGGGTCGAAGGTCAGGGTGCCGCGCGGCGGCCAGACCGCGGGCGCCGCGGCGCCCGAGACATGCTCGGGAAACAGCGCGAAGTGGAACCAGGCCCAGAAGAAGGCGACGAAGAACATCACCTCGGACGCGATGAACAGCGTCATGCCGTAGCGCAGGCCGAGCTGGACGACCGGGGTATGCAGCCCCGGGGTCCGCGATTCCTTCACGACGTCGCGCCACCAGAAGAACATCGTGCCGAGCACGCCGAGCACCCCCAGCCCGAAGACCCAGTGGATATTGTCGTGGGCCCACAGGACGATGCCGAGGACGAGCGCACCACCGCTGAAGGAACCGATCAGCGGCCAGGGCGACGGATCCACCAGATGGTAGGGGTGCTTGTAGTGGGGTGCGCCGTTGCCGTGCGCCATGTCGGCGGAAGAGGTGCTGGCCATCGGAATTCCTGGACTTCGGGGCGCGCGCCGGCTGCCGGGGCCACCGGTGCGCATCGCGCTGCATCAATCCCGAAAAGGGCGGTCGGATCAAGCCCAGGGACGCGACGATGGGCAGGATTTGTGCAGTCGGCATCCGGGCGGAGGCTGCCCGGCGGCGGGTCAGTTCGTCCGTGAACCAAGCCGGCCGACATGCGGCCCCGCATGGGCCAGGGCGCCGGCGCGCTGCGCGTCCTCGAGCGTGCGATAGAAGGTGTAGTGCAGCGTGATGGTGTTGACGTCCTGGGTGCTCGGATCCTCCGCGATGCGGGGATCGACCCAGAAGGTGACGGGCATGTCGACCTGCTGGCCCGGGGTCAGGGTCTGCTCGTCGAAGCAGAAGCAGGCGGTCTTGTGGAAATAGCGCCCCACCTTCTCGGGCGTCACGTTGTAGACCGCGATGCCGGTGACGGGCGTGTCCGCGCGGTTGGCCGCGGTGTAGTAGGCCATCCCCTCTTCGCCGAGGCGCAGGGTGACGGCGCTCTGCTCGGGCTGGAAGCGCCAGGGCAGGTTGGGGGAGGTATCGGCCGCGAAGCGTATGGTGATGGAGCGGTCCGTCGCGCCCGGTGCCGCCTGGCCGCGCTGAACGGTGCCATTGTAGCCCGTGACGCTGCAGAACAGCGAGTAGAGCGGCACGGAGGCGAAGGAGAGCCCGACCATGCCTGCAACCGCCCCGAAGGCGATCACGGCGGTGCGGCGGTTCCGGCGGGAGAGATCGTCGCGGTCCATCGGTTCCTTCAATGGGGCTTCACGCGCGCCGGCGCAAGGCGGGACGGCGCGCTCCGTTCCGGGCGGGGCCCGGGTGGTTCAGCCGCGCAGGACGCGGGCCATGCCGACGAAGTAGAAGATGACCGCGAGCGCCAGCAGCACGAGCAGCAGGGCGATGTTCCGTCCCCGCCGCCGCCGTTCAAAGACCTTGCGTTCCTCCGGCGTCATGCCGCGAAGATCAGGCGGTCGACCGCCAGCGCCAGCAGAAGGATCGCCAGGTAGGACAGCGAGAAGCGGAAGCAGGCGCGGGCCGGCGCGTCGCGCGTCAGGCTGCGGCCGGTTTCGTCCTGCGCATCGCGCAGCACCAGGACCGCGTGGCGGATGAACAGCAGGCCGAGCACGGCGGCGACCACGGCATAGGCGGGGCTCGAGAAACCCGCCAGCCACGGCGCCAGGCCGAGCGGCGCGAGCAGCAGCGTGTAGATCAGGATCTGGCGCCGCGTCTCCTTCGCCCCGGCGGTGACCGGCAGCATCGGCACGCCGGCACGGGCGTAGTCGTCATGCGCCCAGAGCGCGAGCGACCAGAAATGCGGGGGTGTCCAGAAGAAGATGATGGCGAACAGCAGGATCGGCACCAGCGTCACGTCGCCGGTCACGGCCGCCCAGCCGATCACCGGCGGGAAGGCGCCGGCGGCGCCGCCGATGACGATGTTCTGCGGCGTCCGGCGCTTCAGCCACATGGTGTAGACGAAGACATAGAAGGCGATCGACAGCGCCAGCACAGCGGCGGCGGCGATGTTGGTCGCCATCCACATCACGGTGACGGAGCCGATCGACAGCCAGATGCCGAAGCCGAGCGCCGCGCCCGGGGCGATGCGGCCATTGGGTATCGGGCGCTTGGCGGTGCGGTGCATGACCGCGTCGATGTCTCGATCGTACCACATGTTGATCGCGCCGGCCGCGCCGGCGGCCACCGCGATGCAGAGGATCGCGGCGACGGCCATCACCGGGTGCATGGCGAAGGCGCCGGGCGCGACCAGCATGCCCACCAGGCCCGAGAAGACCACGAGCGTCATCACCCGCGGCTTCAGCAGCGCGATCCAGTCACCCACCTCGGACATGTCGTAGGAAGCAGGAAGGGGGGCCGCGCCCCCCTGTCCCGGTTCCATGGCGGTATCGCTCATGGCCCCTCCGTCAGGCCGCGATCCTCAGCGGATGCGCGGCAGTTCGTCGAAGGTATGGAACGGCGGCGGGGAGGAGACCTGCCATTCGAGCGTCGTGGCGCCCTCGCCCCACGGGTTCGCCGCCGCCTTCTCCCCCGAGCGGAAGGTCAGCCACACCACGTAGATGAAGACCAGCAACGAGGCCGCCGAGATGTAGGACCCGATCGAGGCCAGCATATTCCAGCCCCACAGCGCCTCCGGATAGTCCGGGTAGCGGCGCGGCATGCCCTGAGCGCCCGAGAAGTGCATCGGGAAGAAGGTCAGGTTCACGCCGATGAAGGTGAGCCAGAAATGCACCTTCCCCCAGAACTCCGGATACTGCCGCCCGCTCATCTTGCCGATCCAGTAGTAGAAGCCGGCATAGATGGTGAACACGGCACCGAGGCTGAGCACGTAGTGGAAATGCGCCACCACGTAGTAGGTGTTGTGCAGGATCTGCGTCAGGCCTGCATTGGCCAGCACCACGCCCGTCACCCCGCCCACGGTGAACAGGAAGATGAAGCCGATGGCGAAGAGCATCGGCGTCTTCAGCTCGATCGAGCCGCCCCACATGGTGGCGATCCAGGAGAAGATCTTGATGCCCGTCGGCACCGCGATCACCATCGTCGCCGCCATGAAGTAGGCCCGCG
>JAFADX010000151.1 GCA_023424475.1 Pseudomonadota bacterium | reverse complement strand
CAGCGATCGGCGGCGCTGCCGTCGGCGCCCTCACGGCGCCGCGGCGCCGCCACGGCTACTACTACTGACACGCCGGGGCGCGAGAGCCCAGCCTCGCGCCGATGAACCGGCCGCCGGACGGATTGCGAGCCGTCCGGCGGGTCCGATCGAAGGTCAGGCCGCAGCCTCGCCGGCAGGCCGCGGCACCTCGATCACGAAAAGCCGGTGCTGCGCCGTATCGACCATCCGTCGCATCTCCTCCCGCCAGACGCGCTCGGCCGTCGCCGCGTCGTGGAAGGGGCCGAAGCACTGTTCGGTACCGGGTTCGAGTTCCTGCCAGGTGGAGTCGGCGAAGACCCCGCCCCAAACGAAGTACAGCTTCCGTGCCGCCATGCCGGCCTCCTCGGTCGCGCGGACCATAGCGCGCTGGTGCTGCGGCGCAACATGGCCGGGAGCAAGAAGGAGCACGAAGCAGGCGGCCCGTGCCGCCGTCAGGCGACGCGGCGTGGCGGCGTCCCGCTGGCATTGGGTGCCCCGGCCCGCTCCATCAGCCGGGTCCGGATACGGTCGAGCACCTCGCCCTCCTCCAGCACCGGCCGGCAGGCCTGCGCCCTGTAGCGGCCGCTGGCCTGCCTGGCGGCGAAATCCTTGAACAGCGTCGTGATGCCGTAATTGTCGAACTGGCTGCGGTTGCCGTCGTCGAAATAGGATTCCGCCACGGCCCCCTCGGCGACGAGCAGCCCATGTGCCGGCAACTCCACATGCCAGTATGTGACCTCGGGGCACCACATCTCCCGGACGATGCTCCGCCCGTTCACCAGCCGGCCCGCCGGGACCAGGTAGCCGTCGACGAGGAGGCCGTGATCGGGCGAAACGCGCAGGTCGCGGTGCGGCATCCCTTCCGCCAGGGCGCCGGCCGTGATGAGAACCGGCACGGCGGCATGGCGCCTGGGATGGCGCGTCAGTTCGACCCGGCTGTACCCCATCCAGATCACCGGCTGCAGCACAGCGCCGCCCTGCGCCGTCACCACGAGGTCGCCGACGCGCAGCTCCTCGACCGCGACCTCGCCCCGCGCGGTGGCGATCAGCGTGCCCGAGGCGAAGCAGGCCACCGGCACGTCCGCAACGCTGTCCGAGGCCTGGTCCCGCAGGGTACTGGCGATGACCGCGACATCGACCTTGTCCCCCGGCGTCAGCCCGTTCAGGAAGTCCTGCGCGCCCCGGGGAAGATTGGCGCTCCGGTTGCCGTCCTGCGACAGGTTCTGGGCGAAGACCTGCGAAAAGGAGTAGGTCGCGCCGGAGGAACCCGTCAGGGCCGCCTGCGGCATGCCGGCGGTGTTGCCGGTGCCGCCGAACGTCCCCGTGACCGTCCGGGGCGGCGAGCCCTGACCGATACCCCGGTCGCCGTCGCCGCCGAACTGCACATTCGCCGGCGACAAAGAGGCTCCGGTCAGCGGCATCGCGGCGCGCTCCTCATCCTGCGGCGGCCGCTCCGCCCGCAGGGGCGCGGGGCCGGCAGACCCACCGGATGAAACTGGACGACGCGACGCGACATCCGCAACGCGGCCGCGGTCAACACCGCGCGATCCTTTCGGGGCGGGCCTCAACTGTCCGCGCGCGACCGGGGGCCCCGGCCAGGACGGCGCCGGAGGCCCGGGCGGGCAGGACAACGGCGGATCCGGCGAACGATCCGCCGCCGGCAGATCGTACCGGACCCCGCCCTCAGGCGGTCAGCGCCCTCTGCCGCGCCGGCGCCGCCATCGTCGCAAGCCGGGCGCGGATGCGGTCGAGCATCTCGCCTTCCTCGAGCACCGGCCGGCAGGCCTTCGCCTTGTATCGGCCGTTCGCGCGCTCGCTGGCGAAGTCCTTGAACAGCGTGGTGATGCCGAAATTGTCGAACTGCTTGCGGTTGCCGTCGTCGAGGTAGGATTCCGTCACCGCGCCTTCGGATACCAGCAGCCCGTGCGCGGGCAGCTCGACATGCCAGTAGGTCACCTCGGTCACCCAGAGTTCCTGGATGACCGAGGTTCCGTTCACGAGGTGACCCGCCGGCACCAGGTAGCCATCGACGAAGATGCCGTGGTCGGGCGAAACGCGCAGGTCGCGGTGCGGCACGCCCTTGCCGAGCGCACCGGCCTTGATGCGCACCGGCGCGATGCGACGGCGGTCCGGATGCCGGGCGATCTGCGCCTTGCTGTGCCCGATCCAGACAATGGGCTGCAGCGGCGCGCCACCCTGCGCCGTCAGCACGAGGTCGCCGACGCGCAGTTCCTCGACCGCGACCTCGCCCCGCGCGGTGGCGATCAGCGTGCCCGAGGCGAAGCAGGGATCGTTCGGGTCCGGCGGCGTGTAGAAGTCGCCGCTGATGATGCGGTTCGGGCTGTTGTCGATGAAGACGGTGTCCACACCGTTCTGGACCAGGTAGCCGCCATTCGCGGTCGTCTTGTAGACGGTCCATCCGCCGCCGAGCGTATCGCCGGACTTCAGGCTGCCCCAGACTTCGCCGCCCGAGCCGCCCCGGCTGCTGTCCATCCCTTCGAGGTAGACGGAATCGTTGCCGCCGCCGGTATTGATGGTGTCGTTGCCGCCCCCCTGCGACAGGAAATAGATGTCGTTGCCGTTCCCGCCGACCATCAGGTCGTTGCCGGCGCCACCTTCCATCGTGTTCACGCCCGTGCCGGCCACGAGCGTGTCGTTGCCGTCGCCGCCCTGCAGCAGGTCGTTCTGGGAGCCGCCGACGAGGCTGTCGTCGCCCGCATTGCCGACCAGCCGGTTGGTGCCGGCGCCGCCGATCAGCGTGTCGTTGCCGAAATTGCCGAACAGGCTGTCGTCACCGAGGCCGCCGTCGATGTAGTCATCGCCGCCCGTCAGCGAATCGCTGGTCTGGTCGCCGATCAGCTGGTCGTTGCCGTCGCCGCCGAGGATCGAATCGGCGCCGGACCCGCCCAGGACGGTATCGGCGCCGGCATCGGCGAGGACCGTGTCCGCGCCTGCGCCGCCATCGATGGAGTCATCGCCGGCGCCGCCGACGATGCTGTCGTCGCCGTCGTTGCCCAGCAGCGTGTCGTTGGCGCTGTTGCCGACCATGGTGTCGTTGCCGGCCAAGGCATCGGCCAGGGCGCCGAGCGTGGTCGCGGTGAAGCTGTCGTCACCGCTGGTCGGGCCGGGGCCGGGGGTCCAGGTGCCGGACATGGCTATCTCCTATGGCGCGGATGAGCCCGGACCACCGGCCCGGGGCGTGCTGGAAACGACGAATGCCGTCGCGCGGGCCGGAACCCGCGGACGGCGCAAGGCGCGCATCGCCGCGGGCGCGGGCCCGCGATGCGGCGTCAGACCAGGGAATGGGTGTGGTCGGCCGCCTCGGCCCCGGCCGCCGCGCCCGGCGGGCC
>JAFADX010000146.1 GCA_023424475.1 Pseudomonadota bacterium | reverse complement strand
GGTCCGCGGTGGTGGTGGCCGAGCCGGTGCGCCCGCCGAGCGGGGCGGCGCAACAGCAGCGCCGCCGCCGGCAGCCCGCGGGAGCGCCGGCCGGATCGCCCCGGTGACACGCGGGCGATGAACATCTCCGCCCCCTTCATCGCGCGGCCGATCGCCACGGCGCTGCTCGCCGTCGCGCTGCTGCTGGCCGGCCTCTACGGCTATCTGCGGCTGCCCGTCTCCTCGTTGCCCGAAGTCGATTTCCCGACCATCCAGGTGACGACGCAGTTGCCCGGCGCCTCGCCGGACACGGTGGCGGTGCTGGTGACGGCCTCGCTGGAACGGCAGCTCGCGCAGATCTCGGGGTTGAACGAGGTGGTCTCAGTCAGCGGGCCGGGGGTCAGCCGGATCACGCTGCAATTCAACCTCGGGCGCGACATCGACGACGCCGCCCAGGACGTGCAGGCGGCGATCAATGCCGCGCGCGGCACGCTGCCGTCCAACCTGCCCTATCCGCCGACCTACCAGAAGGTGAACCCGGCCGACCCGCCGATCCTGACGCTGGCGCTGACCTCGGACACGCTGCCGGTGGCGCGGCTGTCGGATGCGGTGGATACGCTGCTCGCGCAGCGGCTGGCGCAGGTAGGGGGCGTCGGGCGGGTCTCGGTGCAGGGGAACATGCGGCCGGCGGTGCGGTTGCAGGTCGATCCGCGGCGGCTCGCCGCCTACAGCATCGGCCTCGACGACGTGCGCACCGCCATCACCGCAGCGAATGTCGCCGGGCCGAAGGGGTCGGTGGACGGGCCGCAGCAGGCCTCGGCGGTCATGGCCAACGACCAGATCAGCACGCCGGCGGGCTTCGAGAACCTGATCATCGCCTGGCGGGGCGAGGCCCCGGTGCGGCTGCGCGACGTGGGCGTGGCGGTGGAAGACCTCGAGAACACGCTGACCGCGGCCTGGTACAACGGCCGCCCCGCGATCCTGGTGGACGTGCAGCGCCAGCCCGGCGCCAACATCGTCGCGACTGTCACCGCGCTGCGCGCGCAATTGCGGACGCTGGAGCGCGCCCTGCCGGCCGGGACGCAGCTTTCGGTCGTGACGGACCGCACGGAGCTGATCCGCGCCTCGGTCGCCGAGGTGCAGATGACGCTGGTCATTGCCGTGGTGCTCGTGGTGCTGGTGATCTTCCTGTTCCTGCGCACGCTGCGGGCGACGATCGTGCCGGGCATCGCGCTGCCGCTGTCCATCCTCGGCACCTTCGGGGTGATGGCGCTGGCGGGGTTCACCATCGACAACCTCTCGCTGATGGCGCTGGTGATCGCGACGGGCTTCATCGTCGACGACGCCATCGTGATGATCGAGAACGTGGTGCGCCTGGTGGAGAAGGGGCTGCCGCCGCTCGAGGCCGCCTTCGAGGGTGCGCGGCAGATCGGCTTCACCATCGTCTCCCTGACCGTCTCGCTGATCGCGGTGTTCATCCCGCTGCTGTTCATGGAAGGTGTGGTCGGGCGGCTGTTCCGCGAATTCGCCATCGTGCTGTCGGTCTCGGTGCTGGTGTCGATGGTGGTCTCCCTGACGCTGACGCCGATGATGTGCGGCTACCTGCTCCGCCCGGCGGCGGAGGAGCATCCCGGCGCCGTCAACCGTGCCGTCGAGGCCGGATTCGAGGCGATGCGGCGCGGCTATGCGCGGACCCTCGCCTGGGCGCTGCGGCGGGAGGGGCTGATGCTGCTGCTCGCCACCCTGACGGTCGGCGGCACGGTCTGGCTCTACGTCGCGATGCCCAAGGGCTTCCTGCCGCAGCAGGACACCGGGATCATCACCATCACGACGGAAGCGCCGCAGGACGTCTCCTTCCGCCGGATGAGCGCCTTGCAGCGCGAGGTCGCCGGGATCGTCGCGCAGGATCCCGAGGTGGCGTCCGTCGCCTCCGTCGCCGGCGCCGGCACCGTCAACCCTGCCGCCAATACCGGCCGCCTGACCGTGGTGCTGCGCCCGCGCGGGCAGCGCCGGGACGGCACCCAGGCGGTGATCGACCGCCTGGCGCCGCGGATCGCGGCCATCCCCGGCATCGCCGCCTACCCGCAGATGGTGCAGGACATCCAGATCGGCACGCGGGCCTCCAGCACGCAGTACCAGTACACGGTGATGGATTCCTCGGCGGTGGAACTGACCACCTGGGCGCCGCGGCTGCTCGTGGCGCTGCGCGCCCTGCCGGAGCTGCGCGACGTCGCGAGCGACCGGCGGGAGGACGGGCTGCGGATCGCCGTCGAGGTGGACCGCGGCCGCGCCGCGCGCCTCGGCGTGACGATGCAGGCGATCGACGATGCGCTCTACGACGCCTTCGGGCAGCGCCAGATCAGCACGATCTACGGACAGGCCAACCAGTACCGCGTGGTGCTCGAGGTCGATCCGGCACTCGCCGGGGATCCCGCGATCATCGGCCAGATCCGCGTGACAGGCAGTACCGGATCGACCACGAACGGCGCCACCACGACCACCACGGCGCAGGTGCCGCTGGCGGAGATCGCGACCATCGCGCGCGTCTCCGGGCCGCTCACCGTCACGCGGCAGGACCAGTTCCCGGCGGTCACGCTGAGCTTCAACCTCGCCCCCGGCGTCTCCCTGGGCGAGGCGGTCGCTGCCATCGCCGCCGCCGAGCGTGCTCTCGGCATGCCCGAGACGATGGTCGGCCGCTACGGCGGCGACGCGGCGGAGTTCAACCGCTCGCTGGCCGGGCAGGGCTGGCTGATCCTTGCGGCGATCATCGTCATCTACATCGTGCTCGGCGTGCTCTACGAGAGCGTGATCCATCCGATCACCATCCTCTCCACGCTGCCCTCGGCCGGGATCGGGGCGCTGCTGGCGCTGCGGCTTTTCGGGCTCGACCTCAACGTGGTCGGGCTGATCGGCATCGTGCTGCTGATGGGCATCGTGAAGAAGAACGCGATCATGATGATCGACTTCGCGATCGAGGCGCAGCGCGAGCACGGCATGACCCCGCGCGAGGCGATCACCGAGGCGTCCACCCTGCGCTTCCGGCCGATCATGATGACGACGCTGGCCGCGATCCTCGGCGCGGTGCCGCTGGTGCTCGGCCATGGCGCGGGCAGCGAGATCCGCCTGCCGCTCGGCATCTCGGTGATCGGCGGGCTGCTGCTGAGCCAGGTCATCACGCTCTACACCACGCCGGTCATCTATCTCGCGATGGAGGCGCTGCGCGCCCGGGTGGCGGGGCTGCTGCACCGTCCCGGACCGCAGGCGGCGGAGTAGCGCGGTGTCCTTCTCCGCCCCCTTCATCGCCCGGCCGATCGGCACCACGCTGCTGGCGATCGGCCTCGCGCTGGCGGGGATCGTCGCCTATTTCGACCTGCCGGTGGCGCCGCTGCCGAAGGTGGACTTCCCCACCATCGCGGTCACCGCGAGCCAGCCGGGGGCGGACCCGGAGATCATGGCCGCCTCCGTCGCCGCGCCGCTGGAACGCCGGCTCGGGGAGATCCCGGGCGTCACCGAGATCACCTCGACCTCGAGCCTCGGCACCGCCAACGTCATCGTGCAGTTCGACCTCGCGCGGTCGATCACCTCCGCGGCGCGGGACGTGCAGGCGGCGATCAACGCGGCGGGGCCGGACCTGCCCCCGGGACTGACGGCGCCGCCCCGCTTCCGCAAGCTCAATCCGGCGGATGCGCCAGTGCTGATCCTGGCGCTGACCTCGGGCACCGTGGCGCCGGGCGCGATCTACGACGCGGCGGACAGCATCCTCGCCCCGCGCATCGCGCAGGTGCCGGGCACGGCGCAGGTCAACCTCGCGGGCGCGGAGCAGCCGGCGATCCGCGTGAGCATCGACCCCGCCGCGGCCGCCGCGGCCGGCGTCTCGCTGGATCAGGTCCGCACCGCCATCGCCCGCGCCAACGTCACCCAGGCGACCGGCCTGGTCGACGGGCCGGAGCAGGCGGCGAGCATCGCGGTCAACGACCGCCTGACCACGCCGGCCGGCTTCGGCGCCATCATCGTCCGCCGGCAGGGCGAGGCGGTGGTGCGCCTGGACGGCATCGCCCGGGTCGAGCAGGGCGCGCGCGACCGTCGTCAGGCCGGGCTCTACAACGACCGTCCCGCGGTGATCGTGACCATCTACAAGCAGGCCGACGCCAATGTGCTGGAGGTGGTGGACGGCATCCGCGCCCTGCTGCCCGAGCTGCAGCGCTGGATGCCGGCGGGCATCGACATCACGGTCATGCGTGACCGGTCCCAGACCATCCGCGACAGCGTGCGGGAGGTCGAGCACACGCTGATGATCAGCATCGCGCTGGTGGTGCTGGTCGTCGCGGTGTTCCTGCGCCGCAAGTCCGCGATCCTCGCCGCCGGCGTCTCGGTGCCGCTCTCGCTGCTCGGCACGCTCGGCTGCATGTGGCTGGCGGGCTTCTCGCTGAACAACTTCACGCTGATGGCGCTGACCATCTCGGTCGGCTTCGTCATCGACGACGCCATCGTGATGATCGAGAACATGGCCCGCTACACCGAGCGCGGCCTGAAGCCGATGCAGGCGGCGCTGGAAGGCGCGCGGCAGATCGGCTTCACCGTCGTCTCGATCAGCCTCTCGCTGGTCGCCGTCTTCATACCGCTGCTGTTCATGGGCGGGCTGGTGGGGCGGATGATGCGGGAATTCGCCGCGACGCTGTCGATCGCGGTGGCGATCTCGGCTGTCGTCTCCCTGACCGTCACGCCGATGCTCGCGGCCCACCTCGCCAGCCGGGCGCCGCAGCCGCCGGGCCGCTTCGGCCGCGTCTTCGAGGCCGCGATGGACCGGCTGATCGACGGCTATGTCCGCAGCCTGACCGTGGTGCTGCGCTGGCGCCGGGCGATGCTGGCGGTGACGGTCGGGCTCGTGGTATTGACGGTGTGGCTCTACACGGTGGTGCCGAAGGGCTTCTTTCCCGACCAGGACAGCGGGCTGATCTTCGGTGCGGCGGTAGCGCAGCCCGATACCTCCTTCCAGCAGATGACCGTCTACCAGCGGCGGGTGATGGATGTGATCCGCGCCGACCCGGCGGTGGAGAACGTCTCGGCTTCGGTCGGCGGCGGCGGATTCTGGGGCTCCTCCGCCACGGTGCGGCTGCAGATCACGCTCAAGCCGCAGCAGCAGCGGCCGGGCACCACGGCGAACGGCGTCATCAACCGCCTGCGGCGGCCCCTCGCGGCGGTGACGGGGGTGCAGACCTTCATGCGGCCGGTTTCGGACATCATCGTCGGCGGGCGGCAGGGCAACGCATCCTATCAATACGTGCTGCTGAGCCCGGACATCCAGGAGCTGTTCACCTGGAGCGAGCGGCTGGTGCAGCACCTGCGCACGGTGCCGCAGGTCGAGGATGTCTCGAGCGACCAGCAGCGCACCGGGCTCGTCGCGCGCCTCGTCGTCGACCGCGATGCTGCGGCGCGGCTCGGCATCTCGATGCAGGCGCTGGACGGGGTGCTGAACAACGCCTTCGCGCAGCGCCAGGTCTCGACCATCTATCGCCCGCGCAACCAGTACCGCGTGGTGATGGAGATCGACCCGCGGCTGACCGAGGCGCCCGAGAACCTCGACCGCGTCTTCCTGCCCGGGCGCGACGGGCCGGTGCCGCTGGCCGCGGTGGCGCGGATCGAGCGCGGGATCCTGCCCAGCCGGATCACCCACCAGGGCATGTTCCCGGCGGCGACGATCACCTTCAATCTCGCCGAGGGCGTCTCCCTGGGCGAGGCGGCCGCGGCGATCGAGCAGGCCGCCCTCGACATCCAGATGCCGGCCACGATCCGCGGGGAGTTCGCCGGCAATGCGCGGTCCTTCCGCGATTTCCAGTCCGGCCTGCCGCTGCTGATCCTCGCCGCGATCGTCGCCATCTACATCGTGCTCGGCGTGCTCTACGAGAGCCTGATCCACCCG
>JAFADX010000047.1 GCA_023424475.1 Pseudomonadota bacterium | reverse complement strand
GTCCCGCCCAGCCCCGCCGCGCCGCCCCCGCCGCTGCCGGGCGAGGAAGGCGACATCCGCCGCGGCACCGAGCCCGAGCCGAAGCCGCGGCTGGCGCCGCGCACGCGCGTCACCACCCCGGCCCCCGACCGCTCGCGCAAGGTGCCCGAGCAGCGCGCCCTCGACCTCGACATCGGCTGGCGCCTGCCTCCGCTCGACCTGCTGACCGAGGCGCCGGCGAAGCGCGTCGGCCGGCCGTCGGAGGAATCGCTGCAGGCCAATGCGCGGCTGCTCGAATCCGTGCTCGAGGACTACGGCGTGCGCGGCCGCATCGCCGAGATCCGCCCCGGCCCCGTCGTGACGCTCTACGAGCTGGAACCGGCGCCCGGCACCAAGTCCTCCCGCGTCATCGGCCTCGCCGACGACATCGCGCGGTCGATGTCGGTCATCGCGGTCCGCATCGCGACCGTGCCCGGCCGCAACGTGATCGGCATCGAGATGCCGAACACCAAGCGGGAGACGGTCTTCCTCTCGGAGATGTTCGCCGACGAGGGCTGGTCGCGGAACCAGAGCCGCCTGCCCATCGCCGTCGGCAAGGACATCGGCGGCGCGCCGGTCATCGCCGACCTCGCGCGCATGCCGCATCTGCTGATCGCGGGCACCACCGGCTCGGGCAAGTCGGTCGGGATCAACACCATGATCCTGTCCCTGCTCTACCGCTTCGGGCCGGACGAGTGCCGCTTCATCATGATCGACCCGAAGATGCTGGAACTGTCGGTCTACGACCGCATCCCGCATCTGCTGGCGCCGGTGGTGACGGAGCCGCCCAAGGCGATCGGCGCGCTGAAATGGACGGTGCGCGAGATGGAACGCCGCTACCGCGCCATGTCGCAGCTCGGCGTGCGCAACATCGGCGGCTACAACGAGAAGGTGACGGCCGCCCGCCAGCGCGGCGAGGTGCTGACGCGCAAGGTGCAGACCGGCTTCGACCCCGACACCGGCAAGCCGGTCTTCGAGGAACAGCCCCTCGCCCTCGAACCCCTGCCGATGATCGTCGTCGTCATCGACGAGATGGCCGACCTGATGATCGTCGCGGGCAAGGAGATCGAGGCGGCCGTCCAGCGCCTCGCGCAGATGGCGCGCGCCGCCGGCATCCACGTCATCATGGCGACGCAGCGACCGTCGGTGGACGTCATCACCGGCACCATCAAGGCGAACTTCCCGACCCGCATCTCCTTCCAGGTCACCTCGAAGATCGACAGCCGCACCATCCTCGGCGAGCAGGGCGCGGAACAGCTGCTCGGCCAGGGCGACATGCTGTTCATGGCCGGCGGCGGGCGCGTGACCCGCGTGCACGGCCCCTTCGTCAGCGACACCGAGGTCGAGCGGGTGGTCGAGCATCTGCGCGAGCAGGGCGAGCCCGCCTATGTCGAGGAAGTGACCGAGGAAGCCGACGACGACGCCGGTGCGCTGCCCGGCATGCTCGGCGGCAACACGGATGCCGACGGCTCGCTCTACGACCAGGCGGTCGCGCTGGTGACGCGGGAAGGCAAGGCCAGCACCTCCTTCGTCCAGCGGCATCTCAGCATCGGCTACAACCGCGCCGCGAAGCTCATCGAGCAGATGGAAAAGGAAGGCGTGGTCGGGCCGGCCAACCATGTCGGCAAGCGCGAGGTGCTGGCGCCGGGGCCACGGGATTGACGGGCCGATGAAGGCGTGCGGCCTCCTTGGCCCCCCCTTCACCGAACCATCGGTCATGGTCTCGAGGACGTCGCCGGCAGCGGCGTCCTCCATGGCCCGTGGGGTCTCGCCTGTCCGCGGCATCTCCATGAGCCGACCCGGCAGTTCGATCCCCGGCCGGGGCTGACGATGATCCCGTCGGCCGGCGCGCGCGCCGCCTCGGGCAATTCGGGGGCGTTCCGGCCCTCGATCGCGATCCGCGGCACGGCGACCCGGTTGGGATGCAGCGCCGGCGACGGGAAAGGCTGATCCGCCACCCGGACCGCTCTCTCACCGGCTTCACGTCCATCATGGGCCGAGGTTTCCGCTGCCGCATCTTTCCCGGTCCCGGGTTGGCCGATCAGGCACCGTAGCTGGCGTTGCGCGCCGGCGCGCGGCGGCGATGTGCCCGCGGTCAGATCCAGAACCGCCGCCGCAGCCAGCGCACCGGATCGCGGACCAGCGACATCAGCCAGGTGGTCCGCCCGGTGACGATGTGCGCCCAGCCCTCCATGCCGGGCCGCAGGTCGCCGGCCGAGCCATCCTCGATGCGTGCGATGACGCGGAAGACGTTGCGCCCCTCCACCACCTCGGCCATCGGGCGGATGCGCTCCACCACGGCCTCGCGGGGGCGTCCCGGCTCGGCGGCCGTCGCGAAGCGCAGGCGCTGCCCCTCGCGGATGCGCGGGATGTCTTCGTCCAGCACCAGCGCTTCCGCCCGGATCGGTCCGCGCAGCGCGACCTCGAACAGCACCTGCCCGCGCGACAGGGGCTGGCCGATGCTCCGCCGCAGGTCGCCCGCGATGATCACGCCGCCCTCGGGCGCGCGGATATCGGCCTGGTCCAGCCGATACTCGAGCAGCGCCACCTGGGCGTCCGCCCGCCGGGCGGAGAGCAGCGAAATCTGCTCCTGCGCGGGCTGCCCCGCGGCACGCGCCACCGCGGCGTCCCGCAGGTCGTTCGCGGCGCGCGCGCGGGCGGCGGCGAGTTCGAGCTCCACTTCCCGCGTCACGATCCGCGCCAGCCGGGTCTGTCGCGCCACCACGGCATCGCCCGGCTGCACCGTCGATGACTCCAGGACGCCGTCGAAGGGGGCCGTCACCACCTGCGCGTGCTCCGGGCGCAGCACCACGGGCGCCTCGACCAGCGCATCGCGCGGCAGAACCGCCAGCAAGCCGAGACCTGCCGCCACCGAGCCCATGACCATCCATCGCCGGCCCGACATCCCGCCGCCGCGGCGCGCCTCGGCAACCGAGGCGAGCAGCGTCGCCGCAGGCACCAGCCGGGTGCCCAGCGCCTCGGACACCACCGCCCCGGGGGCGAAGGCCACGATCACGACGGCGCGCCCATCCCGGGAAGGGACGCTCAGGATGGGATGGGCCCCGAAGGCGTCGGTCATCGCACGCTCGGCCGGGCTGGGCGATGCGTCCTGCGGCAGCAGGCGCGGCACGGCGCGCTCCATCGCTTCGTCAGCGACCGCGAGCAACCGGCGCGGAAGGTCGGCGCCGGGCTCGACGAGCCGCTGGTCGGACAGGCCCAGTTGCCGCCGATGCGGCAGCAGCACCGCGACGCGTTCAGCCCCCGGCAGGCCGGCGGCCAGCGTCGCGGCGGCCTCGTGCAGGCCCTCGCGGCGATCCGCCGCGCCCGCC
>JAFADX010000194.1 GCA_023424475.1 Pseudomonadota bacterium | reverse complement strand
GTGGCGGCCGCGGCGGCGGAAGCCGGCGCCTGCCTGCTGCGGGAACGGCCGCCATCGCTCGACCTCGGGCGGCTCGACCTGCGGCGGCGGGCAGACCGGGCCCGGCTTGCCGCCTGGCTCGCCATGGAAGCGCCACAGGAATCGCCGACATCCCCGGCCCCGTGACAGGCAGCGGCACCTGCGGTATCGCGCCCTGCGCTAGACTTAAGGCCCCGAAGGAAGGACGCCACGATGAAGCTGACCCGCCGCGTGAAGGAAATCCTCTCCTGGTATGAGAGCGACAACCCCGGGACCAAGGCCAACCTCGCCCGCATCCTGATGGAAGGGAAGCTCGGCGGCACCGGCCGTATGGTCATCCTGCCGGTGGACCAGGGCTTCGAGCACGGCCCGGCCCGCTCCTTCGCCCCGAACCCGGCGGCCTATGACCCGCACTACCATTTCGAGCTGGCGATCGAGGCGGGACTGAACGCCTATGCCGCGCCGCTCGGCATGATCGAGGCCGGGGCGGCGACCTTCGCCGGCTCCATCCCGACCATCCTGAAGGTGAATTCCTCCAACAGCCTGTCCACCACGAAGGACCAGGCGGTGACGGGCTCGGTCTCCGACGCGCTGCGCCTCGGCTGCTCGGCGATCGGCTTCACGATCTACCCGTCCTCGGAATACCAGTTCGAGATGATGGAGGAGCTGCGCGAGCTCGCCGAGGAAGCGAAGTCGGCGGGTCTGGCGGTCGTCGTGTGGTCCTATCCGCGCGGCCCGATGCTCGACAAGGCGGGCGAGACCGCCTTCGACATCTGCGCCTATGCCGCGCACATGGCCGCGCTGCTCGGCGCCCACATCATCAAGGTGAAGCCGCCGACCGACGCTCTGTCGCTGGATGCGGCAAAGAAGGTCTACATCGAGCGCAAGATCGACGGCTCGGACCTCGCGACGCGGATCAAACACATCGTGCAGTCCTGCTTCAATGGCCGCCGCCTGGTGGTCTTCTCGGGCGGCGAGGCGAAGGGCACGGACGCGCTGCTCGCCGAAGTCAAGGCGATCCATGCCGGCGGCGGCAACGGCTCGATCGTCGGCCGCAACGCCTTCCAGCGCCCGAAGGACGAGGCGCTGAAGCTGCTCGCCTCGATGATCGAGGTCTACAAGACCAAGGCCTGATCCCCCTCGCCCGGGATCACGACAGGCGCCGCCGCCGGGGATGCCGCGCGGCGGCGTTCGTCGTTTCAGGGGGCGATATGCTCCTGCCAGTGGCGGTGCAGCCCGGCGACATTGCCGCTGGTCAGCAAGGGCATGGCTTCGCGCAGTTGTGCGTCGCTCCACTCCCACCAGCGCAGCTCCAGCAGCATGGCGCGCTCCGCCTCGGGAAAGCGGTGCCGGATCGTCCTCGCCGGGTTGCCCGCGACGATGGCATAGGGCTCGACATCGCGCGTCACGACGGCGCGCGCCCCGATCACGGCGCCATCGCCCACCGAGATGCCGGGCATGACCATCGCCTCCCCCCCGATCCAGACATCGTGGCCGATGACCGTGTCGCCCGCCGGGCGATAGCCGTTCGCCGCATCGGCGAAGGCCGGCTCGTCCGGCACGAAATGGAAGGGGAAGGTACTGATCCAGTCGGCGCGATGGCCCTGGTTGCCCGCCATGACGAAGCACGCCCCGGTGCCGATCGAACAGAAGCTGCCGATGATCAGACGGTCCGCGTCCGGATGCGGCAGCAGGTAGCGCGCGCAATCGCCGAAGCCATGGCCGTGATAGTAGCCGGAGTAATAGCTGTGCCGCCCGACCAGGATGTTGGGGTGCGTCACCTGACGCGCGAGGGGAATGCCCTTGAAGGGGCTTTCGAATGCGTTGTGCATGGGTATCCGCCTTCCCGACTGCCGCGCTGCCGGCGTCGGGTCATGAAGCATCGCGGCCTGCGGGGCATGCGCGCCCGCCGGGTCTCAGGGTCCTCGCACCGCGGCGGGACCGGTTCAGGGGGTACTTGGAGTGGACTTCATGCGGCCCGGACTATGCTGTCCGAGGCGCCTGGGCTCAACCCGCCACCCGGTCAGGCCTTCCAGGGATCGTAGGTCCCGAAATCCCACAGGTAGCCGCCAGGATCCCGGGCGACGTATTCGCGGGCCCCGTAGTCGCGGTCGAGCGGCCCTTCCAGGATCTCCATTCCCGCCGCCCGGGCCTTCTCGCAATGCGCATCGGCATCCTTCACCACGACGTAGATGCAGTCCGTGACGCCGTGCAGCTGGACCGGCAGGCGCATGTCGAAGAAGGCGCGCTCGGCCCCGCCGAGCATCACCATGCCCTGGCGCTCGCCCTCCCCGTAGACCAGCTCGGCATGGACCACCCCGCCATCCGGGCCGGGGACCACCAGCTTCTCGACGAAGCCGAAGGCCTCGGTCAGAAAGCGGATCGCGGCCTTGGGGTCGGCATAGCGCAGGCAGGGAATCACGGCGGATGAATGCGGCATCTCAGGGCGGCTCCTCGGCAGGCTGCCGACTCTACCTGATCACGCCGCCGCGGCTCGATCCCGCCGGCTTTCGTGATGCGCTGGCCGCCGCCCTCGACGCCGGCGACGTGGCCTGCCTGCAACTGCGGCTGAAGGATGCGACGGGCGACGACGTCAAGCGGGCCGTCGAGGCGCTGATGCCCGTCGCCCAGGCGCGCGACGTCGCCTTCATCCTCAACGACGACGCGAGGCTCGCCCACGCGCTGGGCTGCGACGGCGCGCATCTCGGCCAGGCCGACGGCGACCATGCCGGGGCGCGGAAGCTGCTGGCGGGGAAGATCCTCGGCATCACCTGCCATGCCTCGCGGCACCTCGCGATGGAGGCGGGCGAGATCGGCGCCGACTACGTCGCCTTCGGCGCCTTCTTCCCGACCGGAACGAAGGAGACGGTCCACACAGCCGGCACCGACCTGCTGGAATGGTGGTCGGAGATGATGGAGGTCCCCTGCGTCGCCATCGGCGGCATCACCGCCGAGAACTGCGCCCCGCTGGTGCGCGCCGGGGCGGATTTCCTCGCCGTGGTCGGCGCGGTGTGGAACCACCCGGACGGGCCGGCGGCGGGGGTGCGGGCGATGAACGCGGCGATCGCGGCGGCATGAGGCATCCCGCCCTGGTGCCGGAACTGGGCATCACGGATATCGACGCGAGCCTGCGTTTCTGGTGCGGCCTGTGCGGCTTCGCCGTGCTGTGGGAACGGCCGGAGGAAGGCTTCGCCTGCATCGAGAGGGACGGGGCGCGGCTGATGCTCGACCGGCTGGCCGGCACGCGGAGTTGGCTCGCCGCGCCGGCCGAACGCCCCTTCGGCCGCGGCATGAACCTCGAGATCGCCGTGGCCTCGCTCGCACCGCTGCTGCACGCGTTGGAAGGGGCGGGCTGGCCGTTCTTCCTGCCGCTGGAGGAGAAGACCTACCGCGTCGGCGACGGCGCGGTGCGCGTCCGCCAGTTCATCGTCCAGGATCCGGACGGCTACCTGGTGCGCTTCTCCGAGCGGCAGGTCGGCTGACCCGTCCTACATCAGCCATCCGCCGATATCGGCGAGGAAGAGTTCCGTCCCCTCCCCCGCCGCGACCATCGAGGCGGTGATCAGGACATGGCTCGCCCAGGCCGGCGCCTCCTGCGGGGCCGTCGCGGTATGGTCGAGCGAGCGGCTGTTGAACTGGACCTGCCGCCACTCCGCGACCTCCGCGGGAACGGCGGAGGTCTGCGCCTCGCTCCAGAACTGCGTCTCGCCGAACTGCATCGCGCCGTGGGCGTCGGTGGCGAGGTGCCGCGCCCAGAAGACCTGGAACCAGAGCGGACCGACCGGGCCCGGCCCGGCCACCCGGTACCAGAGCGCGGCACCGAAGCCCTGCCCGGGCGCGATCGGCGCCGCCAGGTTGAAGGTGAAATCCGTGCCCGGGCCGATGCCCTTGAAGACGCGCAGGCAGCGCGCCCCGCTGCGCGGCCGCACGGTCGAAAGCGCCGCCTCCCCGCGCGCGCTGCCCCAGCGGACCAGCCGGGCGCTCTCCCGCGTCGCGCCGGCGCCGCCCACCCAGCAGGGCAGTGCCAGGGTCTCGCCGGCGAAGCGGCCGGAATCGCCGAACACGTTGTGGCGGCGGTCGTCCTTGATGATGGTGGGAATGTAGCGGTTGCCCTGGCCCGCCACCCCGTCGATGACGACGCTCCCCTCCCCGCCCGCGAGCACGCCGGTCGCGCTGCGCCAGTTCCAGGCGAAGCAGTCCCGCAGCACGATGCGGGACTGGCGGTCGCGCACCATGAACATGTGGCGGTTGCGGTTGCCCTCGGCGAAGCCCACGCCCGAGATCTGGATGCCGCCGCCGTGGAAGATGAGGTCGCCGGTGCCGAGGTCGAAGGGGATGTCGTCCTCGCTTTCCGGGCGCTGCTTCTCGAACCACGAGCCGAAGAACTGGTTCAGGCCGTTGCCGGAGAACCACCTGCGGCAATAGCTGAAGGCGCAACCGTTGAAGGAGAGGATCGCGGCCTCCCGGTTCGCGATGGCGAGACCCGAATTGAAGATGCTGCATCCTTGGAAGGAGATGCACTCCCCGGCATCGTCGCGGCTCGAGAACGCGAGCGCCGTGCCGCAGTTGAAGACCTGCAGGCTGTAGCTCTGGCAGAGATAGGCCCGCTGCCCGAAGTCGAGCCCGGTGCCGAAGTCGGAGACGACGCAGTTGCGCAGCGTGATGCGGCTCGAGAGCGCCGGCGTCGCGGTGGCGAGCGAGATGCCCTTCGCCGCGCTGTGCGAGCCGCGGCCGCGCAGGATCAGGCCTTCCACGACCTGGGTCGCGTGCCCGTATTGCGGCGCGCCCTGCTGCGCCGCGATCGTCAGCAAGGCGGTGCCGTCCGGCAGTCCGCGCCCGTCCAGCACCGAATGGACGCCGCTGATCGAGACGCGCGTCGGGTCCATCACCAGACCGCGCCCGAGCCGGTAGGTCCGCGCGCCCAGCAGCAGCACCCCGCCTTGCGCGCCGAGGGCATTGATCGCCGCCTGGATGGCCGGTGCATCGTCGGCCCGGCCGTCGCCGCGCGCACCGTAGGCCTCTGC
>JAFADX010000184.1 GCA_023424475.1 Pseudomonadota bacterium | reverse complement strand
ATCCGCCCCGGCGGCGCGGGCCGCGAGGTCGCGCACCGCGTCGCGCTTCGCCGCGATCTCCGCCCCGTCCCAGCCTGAAGGGTCGAGGGTGAAGTCCGGGACCGCCACCCCGCGCCGGCGCAGCCCGACCAGCATGCCGATCGCCTGGTGCAGCGGGATGCCGGAGGCGCCGGCGGGCTCGCGCATCGCCGCCGCATGGCGGTTCAGCCGCCCGCGCAGCGTCGCGAGGCGCTCGACCACCGCATCCCGGCGGGGCTTCGGCGGCGGCGGCAGGGCAAGCGTCGCGCGCAGCTCGTCCAGCACCGCGCGCTTCGACTGCTTCTCGCTGTGCAGTTCGAGGCAGGCGGCACCGAGGCCGATGGCCTCGAGCCGCCGCTTCACCACTTCCAGCGCCGCGAGCTTCTCCGCGACGAAGAGCACGCTGCGCCCGTCGAGGATCGCCTGGGCGAGGATCGTCGCGATGGTCTGCGACTTGCCGGTGCCGGGCGGCCCCTGGATGACGACATGCCCGCCGCGGCGCACCGCTTCCGCCGCCAGCGCCTGGGAACCGTCCATGTCCATGACGTGATCGAGGCGCTCCACCGGGATCTCGGCGTCCACGTCGGCATCGTCGGGAAAGGTGCGCGGCGCGGAGAGAGGCTCGCCGCCGACCAGCGAACGCACCAGCGGATGCTCGCCGAGGCCGGGATTCTCCTCCGGCCCCAGGTCCCGCCACATCAGGAACTTCGCGAAGGAGAAAAGGCCGAGGGCGAGCGCGTCCGGGTCGACGGACCAGCCCGCGCGGTCCTTCGCCGTGGCGCCCACCGCCTCGGCCCAGGCGGTCGGGTTGTAGGTCTCGGGGTCGAATTCCGGCAGGGCGGTGCCGAAGCCCGCCTTCAGCATCTCGCGGAGCGAGAGGTTCTCGGCGACCTCGTTCGCGCCGGCGCGCAGGCGGAAGGTCTGCGAGACGCCCTCGCGCTCCAGCGTCACCGGCAGCAGGGCGAGCGGTGCCCGGCGTTCGGTCTCGGGCGTCGCCGGGTCGCGCCAGATCAGGGCGCCGATGGCGAGGTAGAGCGTCGGCACGCCGGTCTCCTCGCGGGCGGTGCGCGCATCCGTCATCAGGTTGCGCAGCCGGCGGGCGAGGTCGGCGAGCGGCAGGCGGACCCGCAGCAGACCGTCGCGCTGGTAGTCCTCGCGGCTGGCCTTGCCGTCGGCCTTCGCCACGCCCTCCGCCTTCGCCGCGGCCCTGGCGTTGCGCCGGCGCGGGCGGGCGGGCTTCGCGCCATCGGCCGGGGCGGCGTCCGGCGCCTCCTCGCCCGCGGCCTCGAAGCCGAAGGCCCGGCCGGCGGCGATCGCGCCGAGCACGAAGTCGGCATCCTCGTCCTCGAGGATGACCACGCCCCGCGAGCGCCCCGGCTTCGGCAGGGAGAGCAGGCGGTTGCGGGTGGAGAGGTCGAGCAGCGCCCGGCGGGCGTCCTCGAGGGCCTGGCGAAGCTCGGTCATGCCGCACCTATAGTCCGGCCGGGGCGAGTCCCGGCACGCATCAGGAATGGGCCGCGCCGAGCAGGCGCAGCAGGCGGAGTTCCTCGAGGTCCAGCTCCTCGGTCAGCCGCGCCATCAGTTCCTCCTCCATGCTGCCGTCCCGGTGATGGCGCAGCAGGCGGTCGCGACCGGCGCGCAGCGCGTTGAGCCGATGCTCGAGGCGCGCGGCGCGCTCCGCCGCGATCGGGCCCTGGTCGATGCCGTCGAGCAGGCGGACGCGGTCGCGGTATTCGGGCAGCAGGTCCTGGGCGATGGCGCCGGACAGGACATCCCCGGCACGGCGCTCCATTTCGAGCAGGGCGGCATGGGCGACGAGGGCGCGGGCGGCGGCCTCCTCCCGGCTCATGCCCGGCCGCGCCTTCCGCTCCACGCCGAGGCGCCGGATCAGCCATTCGAGCGTCGTGCCCTGCAGCACGAGGGTCGCGAGGATGGCGCAGAAGGCGAGGAAGACCATCAGGTCGCGCTCGGGGAAGTCTATTGGCAGGGCCATGGCGGCGGCGAGCGAGACGACGCCGCGCATGCCGCACCAGGCGATGATCGTCGTGTGCGCCCAGGGCCGCGGCGAGCCGAAGCGCGCAAGCGAGGGCACGATGCGCGGCGTCAGGGAAGCCGGGAGGACCCAGACGAAGCGCGAGGCAATCAGCGTCGCGGAAATGGCGGCGGCGTAGAGGGCGAGCTGCCAGCCGCTGTAGGCGTCCATCCGGCCGAGGATCTCGTTGAGCTGCAGCCCGATCAGGATGAAGACCAGGCTGTTCAGCACGAATTCGATGAACTCCCAGACCGTTCGCGAATCCCGCCGCGTGCGGGCGGAAAGGCCATGCTGCGCGCGGCCGAGGACGAGGCCCGTGACGACCACGGCGATGACGCCCGAGACGTGCAGGAGCTCGGCGGCGAAATAGGAGGCGAAGCAGGCGATGAAGGACATCGCCGTCTCCAGCAGCGTGTCCTGCAGGCGCCGGATCGCGAGGACGGCCCCGCGGCCGGCCGCCCAGCCGACCGCCACCCCGCCGGCCGCCAGCGCGACGAAGCCGAAGCCGGCGGCGGTCCAGGAGACGGCGCCCGCCAGGGTGGCCGCCACCGCGAAGCGGTAGAGCACGAGGGCGGAGGCGTCGTTGACCAGGCTCTCGCCTTCGAGCACCGCGACGATGTCGCGCGGCAGCCGCAGCCGCTGCAACACGGCGCCGGCCGCTACCGCGTCGGGCGGCGCCACGATGGCGCCCAGCGCGACCGCGGCCGCGAAGGGCAGCGAGGGGATCAGCGCCGCCGCGGCGACCCCGATGGCGAAGGCGGTGAAGACCACCGCGCCGACCGCGAGGAAGAGGATGGGCCGGATATTGCCCCTGAAGGCCCGCCAGTCGGTCCGGTAGGCGCTGGCGAGCAGCAGGGGCGGCAGGAAGAAGGCCAGGGCGACGTCCGGATCGAGCTCGACCTTCGGTGCGCCGGGAATGAAGGCGAGGACCATCCCGCCCAGCACCAGCACGACGGCATAGGGAACGTGCGCCCGGCGGGCCAGCAGCGCGAAGCCGATGCAGGCCGCGATCAGGGCGAGAAGGGCTTCGACGATCGGCATGCGGCGGAGTTAGAGCATCTTTCCGGTCCGGCGGCACGGTCCTGCCCCCGCGGCCGCCCCACCTTCCGGGGCAGCGCCGCCGGCAACCATCGCCGGGCGGGCGCGGCGGGACCCGTGGAAGGCGCGGCTACTCGTCCTTCCTCCAGCGCCAGAGGACGAGGATCCCGATGACGCTCACCAGCACCAGGGCCGAAAGCATGCCCTGCACCACGCCGAAGTTCGGCGCATCCCTGGCGACGAAGAGCGCCGCGACCGACCCGCCGGCCGCCATGAGGATGCGGACCACGAGGTTGATCATGCGGCGCCGCCCCGGCCTTCCAGCATTGCCAGCCGTTCGAGGGCGGACTTCAGGAGTTGCGTCACTTCCAGCAGTTCGCGTTCCCGCATCAGGTCGATCTTCTCGTGCAGCAGGGCGATCTCCGCCTCGGCGCGGATATTGACCTGATAATCGGCGGTCGCGCGATCCCGGTCGAGATCGGCGGAGCGGTTCTGGCTCATCATGATGATCGGCGCGGTATAGGCGGCCTGGAAGGACAGCAGCAGGTTCAGCAGGATGAAGGGATAGGGATCCCAGGCCGACCGCCCGGTCAGGGCATTGCCGAGGATCCAGCCGAACAGCAGCGCGCTCTGGATCACGATGAACCGCCAGGAGCCGACCGTGGCGGCGACGCCGTCGGCCAGGCGCGCGCCCAGCGTGAGCCGCGGGGCGGGGCCGGCGCCCCGGCGCCGGCGGCGGGCCAGGTGGATCGCCGTCCGGAGATGACGCCGATAGGCCGGCCCCCGGTGACGGCTGTTGGAGGTGGTTCTGGTGGACTGGCTCATGGCCCGCTCCGCGTCGCGCTGCAGCGGCGACAGCCTGGGGCCGCGCCGCGTCCCGCTCAATGGCTGGATCGCAGGGTGCCGCCGTCGACGTGGATCACCTGGCCCGTGATGTAGCGGGCGCGCGGCGAACAGAGGAAGGCGACGAGCACCGCGAGGTCCTCCGGCTCGCCGATGTAGCCGACCGGGACCTCGGCCTTCGCCCAGGCCTCCTGGGCGGCCGGCGTCGGCATGATGCGGGTGTCGATCTGCTCGGAATGGATGCGCCCGGGCGGGACGCAGTTCACCGTGATCCCATCCTTGCCGAGCACGCGCGACAGCGCCTTGGACCAGATGTGCACGGCGCCGTTGGGGGCATTGGCAGGGTTGATCGAGAAGGGCTCGTCGGTGCCGGTCAGGCTGACGATGCGGCCCCATTTCCGCGCCTGCATGGCCGGGATCAGGGCATGGGTGATCCGCCGCCCCGCCTCGAAGTTCAGCAGCATCGCCTCCTGCCAGACCTCGTCATCGCCGAGGTCGGGCTGCGGGCGGGACCCGCCGGCATTGTTCACGAGAATGTCGCAGCGGCCGAAATGGCCGAGCACGGCGTCGCGGATGCGCGGCGCGGCATCCGGGGCGGTGATGTCCTGCTCGATGACGAAGGGCGTCGCCGAGGCGGGAAGCTCCGCCGCGAGCCGTTCGAGCAGCGGCCGCCGCCGCGCCAGGATGGCGAGGCGGCAGCCTTCCTCGGCGAGCGTCTTCGCGATCGTGCGGCCGAGCCCCACCGAGGCGCCGGTGACGAGGGCGACCTTGCCCGTGAGCCTGAGGTCCATGCGTGCGCTCCCTGCTGGTCCGGCGGCAAGGCTCGCACGCGGCGGCGCCGATGGCGACCGGCGCTGGGTGCGGGGACTGCCCGGCGC
>JAFADX010000406.1 GCA_023424475.1 Pseudomonadota bacterium | reverse complement strand
CAGCGCACCGAAGAGCATGGCGGTTCTCCCCGAATGGGCCGCCACCGTTCCCGCCCGACGCCGCCGGCGTCAAGCGAAGCCCGGTCAGACGGTGCAGGCCGGGGCGGGCGAATCGGCGTGGGCGGAGAGGTCCGTGATCCGGGGCACATCGCCGCACAGCGCGCAGGCCGGGTCGCGCTTCAGCCGCACCGTGCGGAAGCGCGCATCAAGCGCATCCCACAGCAGCAGCCGGCCCTTCAGCGGGTCGCCGATGCCGAGGATCAGCTTCAGCACCTCGGTCGCCTGCAACGTGCCCATCACGCCGGTCACCGCGCCGAGCACCCCCGCCTCGGAACAGGTCGGCACCAGGCCGGGCGGCGGCTCCTCGGGGTGCAGGCAGCGGTGGCAGGGATGGATGCCGTCATGGCCGGCGAAGACCGAGAGCTGCCCCTCGAAGCGCAGCACCGCGGCGCTGACCAGCGGGCGCCGCAGCAGATGGCAGGCATCGCCGAGCAGGAAGCGCGTCGCGAAATTGTCGGTGCCGTCGCAGACGATGTCGTAGCGCGGGATGAGATCCTGCGCCGCCGCCGCGTCCATCCGGCGGGCATGGACCTCGACGCGCGTGCCGGGGTTCAGGGCGGCGAGCGTCTCGGCCGCGCTCTCGGCCTTGTTGCGGCCGATGCGGGCGGTGGTGTGGGCGACCTGGCGCTGCAGGTTCGACAGTTCCAGCACGTCATGGTCGATCAGCCCGATGGTCCCGACCCCGGCCGCGGCCAGGTAGAGCGACAGCGGCGAGCCGAGGCCGCCGGCCCCGACCACCAGGACGCGCGCCGCGCGCAGCTTCGCCTGGCCGGTGGCGCCGACCTCCTCGAGCAGGATGTGGCGCGAGTAGCGGTGCAGCTCCGCCGTGCTGAAGTCGAGGTCCATGGGGGGGGATATGGGCGCCCCCGGCGGGCCGGTGCAAGGCGGGCGCTTGCCGGGTCCCCCGGCGTTGCGCGAAATGCCGCCATGAACGGGGAGGACCTGATCCGCCGCCTGGCCATCGCCCTCGCGATCGGCCTGCTGGTGGGTGCCGAGCGCCACTGGCGGGAACGTGACGAGGCCGCGGGCCGACGCACGGCGGGTGTTCGCACCTTCGCGCTGGCGGGGCTCACCGGCGGCATCCTCGCCGCCCTCGCCATGCCGCTCGGGCCGATCGGCGGGGCCGTGCTCATCGGTGCGGGGCTGCTCGCCCTGATGGCGGCGATCCTGCCCTTCGCCCTGCGGGAAGCCGATGCCGAGGGACACTTCAGCGCGACGGGCCAGGTCGCGGCAGTGGCGACCTATGCGCTCGGCGCCCTTGCGGTGATGGGGGAGGCGCGGGCCGCGGGCGCGGCGGCGGTGGCGATGACGGCGGTGCTCGCGGCGCGGGAAAGCCTGCACGGGCTGCTGGCGCGCGTGACATGGGTGGAGCTGCGCTCCGCCATCCTGCTGCTGTCCATGACGCTGGTGGCGCTGCCCCTGGTGCCCGATGCGCCGATTCCGTGGCTGGCGGGCGTCAACCCGCACCAGGTCTGGCAGTTGGCCATCCTGCTCGCGGGCATCTCCTTCCTCGGCTACCTCGGCCTCAAGCTGGGCGGCGAGGGGCGCGGGCTGCTGCTTGCCGGGGCGGCCGGCGGGCTGGTCTCCTCGACGGCGGTGACGCTGTCGAACGCCGCGGCCTCTGCCAAGGGCGGCGCGGCGCGCTCGCTGGCGGCAGCGGCGCTGGTGGCCGGCGCGGTGTCCTGCCTGCGGACCGTGGTGCTGGCCCTGCTG
Organism: Pseudomonadota bacterium; assembly: GCA_023424475.1. Classification (GTDB taxonomy): domain Bacteria; phylum Pseudomonadota; class Alphaproteobacteria; order Acetobacterales; family Acetobacteraceae; genus Neoroseomonas. The sequence goes on along the minus strand of JAFADX010000406.1, from coordinate 15,685 downwards.
GTGGCCCCCGGCACCGCGGCGGCACTGTGGCCCGCCCTGGTGGCGGCAGCGGCCGGCATGGGCGCCGTCGCGGCGGTCCTGATCTGGCATCGGGGGGGCGCGCCCGAGGCGGCCGCGTCGCCCGGCAATCCCTTCGAGATCGGCCCGGTGCTGCGCATGGCGCTGCTGCTGGCCGGCGTCGGCGCCCTGGCGCGCCTCGGTTCCGAGCAGCTGGGCAGGGCGGCGGTGCTGGTCATCGCCGCCGTGACCGGGCTGACGGATGTCGATGCCATCACCCTCTCGGTGCCGCTGCTGGCGCCTGCGACGATCACCACGACCCTGGCGGCCCAGGCCGTCGCGGTCGCGGTGGCGAGCAACATCATTGCCAAGGCAGCCTATGGCGTGGCGCTGGGCAATGCGCGGTTCGGTCGCGCCTTCGGGCTGGGCTCCGCGGCAGGGATCGTCGCCGGCGCGGCAGTGCTGTCCGCCACCGGCGGCTGACCCCGTTCATGCCTGCCCTCGCGCCGCGGTCAGTCCGTGGCGTGGGGCGCGGCGGCGAGCACCGCATGACCGGCGGCGGGCATCGCCGCATGGGCTTCCGGCGCCAGGCTGCGGGCCGTGACGGCCCAGGCCACGAAGGCGAGCGGCACCGCCCAGCCGGCGAAGGGCATCAGGTTGGTGGCGCCGAGGGCGAAGGGCACGGCGGCCGCGGCCAGCGCCGCGACCAGGCTGCCGGTGAGGTCGAAGACCGCCGCCGCCATCGCGGCGGCGGCCAGGGCGTAGAATCCGATGCGGCTCGGCATGGGGCGATCTCCCGTCGCGATCTGCTGTCCGCACCCTGAGGCCGGGCCGGTTAACGGGCGGTTGCCCGCCCGGAGAGCGTCACCAGCCGTTCACGCGCTCCCACACGGCGATCACCTCGCGCCCGCCATCGACCACGTGGTAGCGGTCATGCGCGGTGACGGTCAGGCAGGTGTGGTTCGGGGCGATGCGCACCAGGGCGCCGACCGGCAGCCGGTCGAAGGGCAGCGGGCCGTCGCCGTGGACCTCGCCGTGTTCCTGGTGCGTGCGGGCCACGATGGCGTCGCCGAAGCTGGGCTTGCCGTCGGCGTCCAGCATCAGCCCGAAGCCGTAGTCCTTCGGCGCCTTTTCCGTGCTGCGGTCCTTCGAGAGCGCGATGGCCCCGGCATCGACCAGCACCGCGTTGCGGTCCGGCTTGCGGCCGGTGACGGCGGCCAGCACCGTGACGGCAATGTCGCCGAGGCCATGGGTGCCGATCTGCCCCTGGAACAGGTCGCCGAACATGTAGACGCCCGCGCGCACATCGGTGATCCCGGCCATGTCCCTGCCGTAGAGCGCCGTCGGCGAGGAGCCGAGCGAGACCACCTCCACCGCCGCCCCCATGGCGCGCAGGCGCCCGGCAGCCGTCACGGCGCCGCGGTGCTCGGCCTCGGCGACCTTCTCCATGCCGGCCTGGCTGCGCTCGGCATAGGAATGGCCGGCATGGGTCATCACGCCGGCACAGCGCGCGCCGAGCCGGCCGCCGATCCCGGTCAGCAGGTTGCCGTCGGGCGTGACGCCGCCGCGGCCCTCCCCGCAATCGACCTCGACCAGCGCGCGCAGGGGGCCGGGATGGGCCGCGATGGCGGAGGCGACATCGGCATCGTCGGTGATGACCTTCACGTCGCAGCCCTGCGCGTTCAGCGCGGCGATGGCGTCGAGTTTCGCCGGCGTGATGCCGACAGCATAGATCTGGTCGCGGAAGCCGCCGCCGGCGAAGTAGCGCGCCTCGGCCACCGTGCTGACCGTGATCGGCCCCTTGCCCGGCGCGGCGAGGTCGGCGACCGCGATGGACTTCGCCGTCTTCATGTGCGGCCGGAGCGTCAGCCCGGGATGCCGGGCCACGGCCGCCGCCATGTGGGCGAGGTTGCGCCTGAGGATGCCGAGGTCGAGCACCAGGCAGGGCGTCGGCAGGTCGTCGAGTGTCATGACGTGGATCCGCTTACCAGCGTGAGGCGACTGAGAGTTCGATCATCGCTTCCGCGACGTCGCCGGTGCCATCGACGCGCCGCAGGCCGATGTCGGCATAGGGGGTCTGCCAGCGCGCCAGTGCCGCGCCGGCGCCCCGGACGGTGCCGAGGCCGTTGGCATTCGGCAGGCACTCCGCGACCTCGCGCTGCAGGAGCATCGTGGCGTAGATGATGCCGCGCGGCTCGCCGTCCCCTCCCTCGACGGTGCCGTGGCGTTCCCCGAGCGAGCCGGGGATGAGGTGCCGGCCGGGCGGCAGCCAGTCGAAGCGCGACTGCGCCGCCGAGACGAGGCGGTTCAGCGCCTCGCAGAAGGCGGGGCTGGCCGCGGCCTCGAACGGCAGGGCGGCAAGCAGCGTCAGGACCAGCAGGCGGCGGCGCACGGGACGTCTCCGGACCGGGAAGGCCGCACGCTGGCAAGGTGGGCGGCCGGGCGCAAGGGCCGGGTCAGGGCCACTGCGCCTCCGGGTCGATCGGCAGCACCGGGCGCGGCAGGTGCTGCCAGGGAAAGCGGGAGAGCACGGGCGAGGTCAGGCCCGGGCAGTCGACCTCGACGATCTGCTCGTGCCTGAAGAACTCGTCGAAGCCGCCGCGGAAATGGCCGCGGGACTTCACGACGATGCAGCGCGCGGCGCCGATGTCGAGGCCGAGATGCTCGAAGAAGGCGGGGTCGGCGCATTGCGCGCGGCCCTCGATGACGACGACGGCAAGGCCGCCGATCTGCAGGCAGACCGTGCGCCCCAGCGTCATCGCGGTGCCGGCGTAGATGCCGCGCCGGCCGGTCACGTTGCCGTCGGAGACCGCACGCACCATGGCCTCGGCCTCGAAGGGCCGGCGGAACGGGTCGTCCGCCGTGCTGTCGCGGTTGAAGCGGGCGGTGAAGCGCGCCCCGACGCCGAGGCCATGCGCCTCGACCGCCAGCGGCGCGTCGAGCATCATGCCGACCAGCGCGCCCTCGACGCCGGCCTTGTGGAAGGCCTCGAGGATCCAGGTGGTGTTGCCGTGCCCGCCGCCGCCGGGGTTGTCGGCCACATCGGCGAAGGCGAGCGGCACGGGGCTTTCCTTCGCCAGGCGCACCGCGTCGTCGAGCGGGGTGAGGTTGGCGACGAAGCGGGACCGCCGGTCCCATGCCGCACGGGCGAGCGTGTCGGCCAGCGCCCCGGCGGCCGCCGCGTCCGTGGCCGTGACGATGACCGCCATGCCGTTGAACGGCGTGTCGCCGTAGGCGAAGCCACCCATCACCGAGACATTGGCGATGCGCGGGTCCTTCGCGGCCAGGTCCTGGCCGAGGTCGATCACCTCGGCATAGGGCCCCTGGGCGGTGAGCTGGGAGACCGTCGGCGCGACGATCGGCAGGCGGCGGAAGGCGCGGTGGAAACGCTCGCCGGCCATCAGGCGGCGCAGCAGCTGGGCGCTCTCCGCACCGCGCTCGCGCATGTCGAGATGCGGGTTGGTGCGGTAGCCGACGAAGGCATCGGTCAGCGCCACCATGCGGTCGGAGACATTGGCGTGCAGGTCGTAGGAGCAGACCAGCGGCACATCGCCCAGCACCTCCCGGATCAGCGCCTGCAGCGTGCCCTCGGGGTCGAGGTCCGCGGTCGTCAGCCCCGCCCCGTGCAGCACGCAATAGACGCCATCGACCTGGCCCTTCGCGGCTTCGAGGCCGCGGCGCCAGATCGCCATCATCCCGGCGAAAAGGGCGGCATCGACCGGGCCGTTCGGCTCGGCCATGGCGAGCAGGACCGGCACCGGCCGCCAGGGGCCGGCGGCGTCCATGTCGGCGACGAAGCCCGGCATCTCGGCGAGCGCACGGGGCGCGGCGGAGCGTGCATCTGTCACGACGTCGGCGCCTTCCAGCCAGCATCGGCTGGTGAAATGGGCCTTGGTCGCAACGGGGGCGAAGGCGTTGCACTCGATGGAGAAGCCCAGGAGGGCGACGCGGGGGGCTGACGGTGTCATGCCCGCGACCCTAGCCGCGATTTGCCGCCGCCTGTAGCCTCCCCCCCAAAGGCGCGGCACGGCGCCATCCGGAGGAAACGACGCGCATGGCGACCATCACGGGCCTCGCAACAAGCGCCTATCGCATTCCGCTGCCCGTGGTGCTCTCCGACAGCACGCATGGCGACATCACGCATTTCGAGCTGATCACGGCAGAGGTGACCGACGCCGACGGCGCGACGGGGCTCGGATACACCTACACCGTCGATTCCGGCGGCACCGCGATCCATGCGCTGATCGCGCGCTACCTGACGCCGGTCGTGCTCGGCCGCGACGCCGACCGTATCGAGGAAACCTGGCAGGCGATGTGGTGGGCGCTGCATTTCGGCGGCCGCGGCGGTCAGACCAGCCTCGCCATCGCGGCGGTCGACATCGCGCTGTGGGACCTTGCGGCGAAGCGCGCCGGCAGGCCGCTGTGGCGGCATCTCGGCGGCTACGACCCCGCGGTGCCCTGCTATGCCGGCGGCATCGACCTGCAGTTCAGCGAGGCGGAGCTGCTCGCCCAGTCCGACCGATTCCGGTCGCAGGGCTTCCGGGCGATCAAGATGAAGGTCGGGCGCGACAACCTGCGCGAGGACGTGGCGCGGGTCGCGGCGATGCGCCGGCACCTCGGCGACGGCTTCCCGCTGATGGCCGACGCCAACATGCGCTGGAGCGCCGACACCGCGATCCGCGCCGCGCGCCTGGTCGCGGACCACGATCTGGTCTGGCTGGAAGAACCCACCATCCCCGACGACATCGCCGGGCATGTCCGCATCCTGCGGGAGGGCGGGCATCCGATCGCGGCCGGGGAGGATCTCCATTCCCTCAACGAATTCAAGGAGCTGATCGCGCAGGGCGGCGTCAGCTTCCCCGAGCCGGATGTCGCCACCGTCGGCGGCGTGACGGTCTTCATGAAGGTCGCGGCGCTGGCCGAGGCGTTCAACCTGCCCCTCACCTCGCACGGGGTCCACGACCTGACCGTGCATCTGCTGGCCGCGAGCCCGAACCGCTCCTTCCTCGAGATCCACGGCTTCGGCCTCGACCGCTTCATCGCGGAGCCGATGGCGATGGTGGAGGGCAAGGCCATCGCGCCGGAGCGGCCGGGCCATGGCGTCGCCTTCGACAAGGCCGCATTGGAGGCGTTCCGGACCGGCTGACGGGTCAGTGCGCCCCGCCGGCCATGTCGGCATGCAGCCAGGCCATGCGGTCGACGAACCAGAGCTTGGCGAGCAGCACCACGGCCATGCCCATCAGGGTCGGCCAAGCCGCGAGGACGATGACGCCCCAGGCCATCAGCGCGAGCCCGGCCAGCGGCACCGCGCTCAACACCTGCGGCAGGCGCCGGTGATGCGCGGGCACCGGGACCGTATCGCGCGCGAGCCACAGCCTTTCCCCCAGCACGCCGCGCGTGATCCAGGCATCCCAGTGCGCAGGCGGGGAAAACAGCCGCGGATTGACCCAGGTCCAGGCCAGCAGCAGGCCGAAGGCGAGCAGCCACCATGGGCCGATCCAGACGCGGCTCCAGCCCGCCAGCGCGAACAGGGGCAGGGTCGCGAAGCGCGTCCAGCCGCTCCAGGGATTGGCGTGCCGGGCCCAGCCTTCCTCGTCCAGGCGGAAGACGGCGGCGAGGCGCGCCTCCGGCGTCACGGCCCGCCGGCGCGGGACGGCATCACAGCGCGAGCCCCATGAGCTCCGCGATGCGTGGGGTCGACTTGAGGCCGCTGCCGGTCAGCACCACCACCGTCGTCTGGTCGGCGCGGATGGTGCCGGCGCCCAGCAACCGGGCGAAGGCCGCCGCCGCCTGGGCCGAGGTCGGCTCGACATAGATGCCGGTGCGGGCGAGGTCGAGCGTCGCCTGCGCGATCTCCTCCTCGGTCAGCATCACCGCCCCGCCGCCCGTCTCGGCCAGCACCTGGCTCACCTCGGCCAGCCGGATCGGCTGGGCGATCGCGGTGCCTTCGGCGATGGTTGGCCGGGGGTCGGCCGGCGCCTCGCCCAGGACGGCGCGCGCGATCGGCGCGCAGTTCGCGGGCTGGGCGGCGAAGATGCGCGGGCTGCGCGGGATTTCCCCCGCGCGCACCAGTTCGGCGAAGCCGATGCCGCAGCCGAGCACGTTCGAGCCCGCTCCGCAGGGCACGATCACGTTGTCAGGCGCCGCGAAGCCGAGATCCTCCCACAGTTCGTAGGCCAGCGTCTTGGTGCCGTGCAGGAAGTAGGGATGCCAGTTATGGCTCGCGTAGAAGATCCGCTGGGATTCGGCGAGCGCGGCGTCCGCGCAGTCCTGACGGCTGCCGGGGATGAGCTCGATCGTGGCGCCCGAGGCGCGGGACTGCACCGTCTTGGCCGGCGAGGTGCTGGCCGGCACGAAGATGGTCGCCTTCATGCCGCCCGCCGCAGCATAGGCGGAGACGGCGGCGCCGCCATTGCCGGAGGAATCCTCCAGCACCTCGGTCACGCCCTGGGCCCGCAGCAGGGAAAGCATCACCGCCGCGCCGCGGTCCTTGAAGGACCCCGTGGGCATGAACCATTCGCATTTCAGCAGCACCGAGGCGCCGCCGATCACGCGCGGGACGAGCGGCGTGCACCCCTCGCCCATGCTGATCGCGTCATCCGGCGCGAAGGGCAGCGCGGCAGCGTAGCGCCAGATGGAACGTTCCTCCGCCCGGATCGCGTCGCGCGTGATGCCGGGCAGCGGCGTGAGCAGCAGCGGCGCCTGGTCGTCGCCGCACCACCGCGGCGTGGCCAGGGGATAGGTGCGCCCCGTGCGGGGGTCGAGGTAGGCGGTCTCGGTCATGGCGCGGGAGCCTCGCTTGCCGCAGCCCGTCCCGCAAGTGATGCTGCGTCCATGCACGACGACGCCGACACAACCCTGAGGCTGGCCGCCGACCTGGTGGCGATCGACAGCCGTTCCTCCGTCTCGAACATTCCCCTGGCGGATCGGCTCGAGGCCGCCCTGCCGGGCTTCGACATCGAGCGGCTGGACTATGCCGATGCGAACGGGGTGGCCAAGCGCGCCCTGGTCGCGCATCGCGGGCCGACGGGCGGCTATGCGCTCTCGGGCCACATGGACACGGTGCCCGAGACCGGCTGGACGGACCCGCCCTGGACGCCGCGCGTGGCCGATGGCGTGCTGCACGGGCTGGGCTCGGCCGACATGAAGGGGCCGGTCGCCGCCTGCGTCATCGCCGCGCGCGGCATGCCGGCGGATGTGCCCGTGACGCTGCTGCTGACCTCGGACGAGGAGACCTCCAAGCAGGGTGCACGGACCATCGCCGCCTCGGCGCTGGCGCGCTCGCTCAGGCTCAAGGGGATCGTGGTGGCGGAGCCGACCGGCCTCGCGCCGGTGCGCGGGCATCGCAGCCACATCGAGTACACGGCGGTCGCGACCGGGGTGCAGGCACATTCCTCGACCGGGCTCGGGGTGAACGCGAACTGGGCACTGATCCCCTTCCTCGCCGAGATGAAGACGGTCTTCGAGCGGCTGCGCCACGATCCCGCCTTCCAGGACGCCGCCTACGAGCCGCCCTTCTCGGACTTCAACCTGGTCATCGACAACCACGGCACGGCGGTGAACGTGACGGCCGCCAAGGCCACGGCGCGGATAAAGTTCCGGCGCAGCCGCGGCATCGACTATTCCGGCATCGAGGCCGCAGTCCACGAGGCCGCGCGGCGCGCCGGCGTCGCGCTGACCGAAAGGCGGGAGGGCACCCCGCCCGAGCTCCCCGTGGACCATCCGCTGATCCGCCTCGCCACCGGGATCACGGGCGAGGCGGCGCGCACCGCGCCCTACGGCACGGATGCGAGCGAACTTCAGGACCTCGCCCCCTGCGTCGTGCTCGGCCCGGGCAGCATCGCCACGGCCCATACGCCGCGGGAATGCGTGCCGGTCGCGGAACTGGCCGCGGCGGTTCCAGTGTTCCGCCGCATCCTCGCCTCCGGCACGGCCGGCTGACCGGAGCGCGGCTGGACCGGCGGCGCGGCCGGAGCCAATCTCGGGACCACCCGAGGAGGAACGCACCAGATGGCTGAAGCCCCACCCGACCAGCTCCGCATCCCGACCGACGCGCTGACCGGCCTGGTCCGCGACATCTTTCTCGCCGCCGGTTGCGATGGGGGGGAATCGGGTCGCATCGCGGCGCATCTGGTCGGCGCCAACCTGGCCGGGCACGACAGCCATGGCGTGGTGCGCGTGCCGCGCTACGTCGAATGGCTCGAAGCGGGCTTCGTGCTCAAGGGCCAGGACGCCGAGGTGGTGACCGATGGCGGCGCCTTCGCGGTGCTCGACGGCAGGTGGGGCTTCGGCCAGACCGTCGCGCCGCAGGCCGTCGCCCTGGGCATCGCGCGCGCCAAGGAGAACGGCGTCTGCGTCACCGCGCTGCGCAATGCCGGGCATATCGGCCGCGTCGGCGACTATGCCGAGCAGGCGATCGCCGAGGGGCTGATCTCCATCCATTTCGTCAATGTCGCCGGAAGCGTGCTGGTCGCGCCCTTCGGCGGCGTGGAGCGGCGCTTCTCGACCAACCCGGTCGCGATCGGCGTGCCGCTGCCCGGCCGGCCGCTGGTGCTGGACTTCGCGACCTCCCTGGTCGCCGAGGGCAAGGTGCTGGTCGCCTCCTCCGGCGGGAAGAAGCTGCCCGAGGGCGCGCTGATCGAACCCGATGGGCGCTTTTCGACCGACCCGCACACGCTCTACGGCCCCTATGAGGCGGTCGGGCCGCGCAACCCGTCGAACGGCAAGGGTGCGATCCGCGCCTTCGGCGAGCACAAGGGCTCGGGCCTCGCCTTCATGTGCGAGATGCTCGCCGGGTGCCTGACCGCCGGCGGCACCTCCGGGCCGGTCAACGCACGCGGGCGCATCGCCAACGGCATGCTGTCGGTGTTCATCTCGCCCAAGCATTTCGGCACCCAGGCGGAATTCGAGCGCATGGGCCTCGTCTATGCCGACTGGATCGCCGCCTGCCAGCCGGCGAATCCCGAGGAGCCCGTGCTGCTGCCGGGCGACCCCGAGAACCAGCGCCGCGCCGACCGCACCGCCAACGGCGTGCCGCTGCCGGCCGAGACCTGGTCGAACATCCTCGCGACCGCCACGCGGCTCGGGGTGAAGAGCCCGGTCTGAGCCCGCCGGCCGCCGCTCAGCGGCGGCCCTGGCCGTGCCCATAGCCGCGGCGGAGCCAGTCCACCAGCGGCAGGGCACGGCGGCGCGGCTGCTGCGCGGCGCGGTGCCGCGCATGGACCTGCTGGAGCAGCACCTCCCCGCCGGGCGCGCGTTCCAGCGTCAGGCGGCGGCCGAACAGGCCGCGGTCGCCGGGATGGTGGCCGATCAGCAGCACGCCCGCCTCGGGCACCACCCTGCCGAGCAGGGCGATCATCGCATCCGCCTCCGCCGCCTCGAGCGCGCTGGTGGTGTCGCCGAGCAGCACCCAGCGCGGCCGCTGCAGGACGATGCGCGCGAAGGCCAGGCGCTGCATCTCGGTCACGCCGAGCTCGCCCGCCCAGTCGTGTGCCTCCTGCAGCCGCGGCGCGAGATGGCCGAGGTCCGCGTGCGCCAGTGCCGCCCGCATCGCCGCGGGGTCGCGATGGCCCGGATCCTCGGGAAAGGACAGCGCCGCGGCAAGCGGCCCGGCGGGGATGAACGGCCGCTCGCCCACCGCGAGCAGCCCGTCATCGGCCGGCAGCAGCACCATCCCGCGGCCCCAGGGCCAGATGCCGGCCAGCACGCGGAACAGGGCCTGGGCGGCCTCGGCATCGCCCTCGAGCAGGACGCGCTCGCCGCGGCGGATGTCGAGGTCGATCGCCGAAAGCAGCGCGGTGCCGTCCGGCGCCGCGACCCAGAGCCCGCGCGCCCCGAGGCCGACCTCCGGCGCGCGGTCGAGCACGACGGTGTCGGGCCCGGTGCGCGCCGCCTCGGCCGCGACGATGCGCACGCCTTCCTCGAGCGCCAGGACGCGCTCCACCGATGCGCGCCATTCGGCGATCTTCGCCAGGTTGTCGACCGGCCAGGAGAGCGCGGCCGTGACCTGCTGGAAGGCCTGCGCCGTCTGCATCAGCGTGCCGAGCGTGATGCCGCCGGCGATGTAGCGCGGCGTCGCGACGAGGATGGGGAAGACCGGCGCCAGGGTGAGGTAGCCGGAGGAGAAGGCGGTCAGCCGGGAGATGCCCCGGGTCTGCGCCGACCACGCCTCCGCGATGGTGGCGAAAACGCTCGCAAGGCGTGCCCGCTCGGGCGGCTCGCCGCGGGCCAGGGCCAGCGGCTCGGCGCTCTCGCGGGCACGGACCAGGCCGAAGCGGAAGTCGGCCTCGCGTGTCTGGCGAAGATCGGTGGCGCGCACCAGCGGCCGGCCGAGCACGAAGCCGATGCCCGAGCCGACCGCCGCGTAAAGGATGGAGAGCACCACCATGTGCCCCGGCAGGGCGAGGCCGAGCACCTCGACCGTGCCGGACAGGCGCCAGAGGATGTCGACGAAGGCGACCAGCAGCAGCACCGAATAGTTCAGCCCCTGGACGAGGTCGAGCGCGAACTCGGTGCCGATCCGGATGTCCTCGGCGATACGGCCGTCGGGGTTGTCGTAGGGACCGCGGATCTGGGCGACCTGGTAGTGCCGCGCCTCGGCCATCCAGTCGGCGAGCACGCGCGCGGTGAGCCAGGTGCGCCACGCATAGGCGAGGTGCCGCTTGTTCACCATGTCCATCGCGTTGACCAGGACCGTGGCGCCGATGATCAGCGCGAAGATGCCGATCTGGGTCACGAAGCGGTCCATCGACCGGCGCTCGAGGGCGTCGAAGAGATCGGCGCTCCAGAGGTTGAGGCGGATCGCCAGCGCCACCTGCGCGCCGCCGAGCAGCGCCATCGCGAGGAGCATGCCGCGCGCCCGCCAGCGCTGCGGCCCCTCGCGCCAATAGGGCCCCGCGAGGCGGAGGAAGTCGCGGAAGAAGCGCGACTGGCCCGGGCGCGGCGCGGCAGCGCTCATCCGCCGCCGCGACCGGCCGTCGCCAAGGCCGCCACGCCCCGATCGAGGACCCCGTGCAACCGCATGCCCCCTCCTGCACCCAAGCTCGGGCCGGCACCCGGAAGGTGGAACGGATGGGCGGCGCCGCCAATCCCGTCCTGCTGATTTGCCGGACGGCCGGACCGCGCTTAACGTCCTGCCACCGGGGCAGGACAGACCCCGGCGGGAAGGACGCGGCCTGACGAACCGACCGCTCGGTCGGGCCCTGCACGGGGATGGGCCGGACCTTTCCGAAGCCGGAGGAAGGGAACGGTTCCATGCCTACCATCACGCCGACAGGCCAGGTCCTCGGCGCCCGCGTCACCGATATCGACCTCTCCCGCGCCATGAGCGCGGCGGATTTCGCGACCATCCTGCGCGCGCTGGGGCGGTACGGGGTGCTGTGCTTCCCGAACCAGCTGCTGGAGCCCGCGGCCCTGCGGGATTTCTCGCAGCGCTTCGGCAGCATCCAGACCTCGCTGACGGGCAAGTTCCACGACGCGCAGGTGCCCGAGGTCGGCATCCTGTCGAACATCGTCGAGAACGGGGAGCCGATCGGCCTCGCCGATGCCGGGCAGGACTGGCACACGGACATGTCCTATCGCGACCTGATGGGCTTCGTGAACGTGCTGAACGCCCACAAGGTGCCGCGGCGCGAGGGCCGGGTGCTGGGCAGCACCGTCTTCGCCAACATGCATGCGGCCTATGACGAGCTTGATCCCGCACTGAAGTCGCGGCTCGAGAACGCCACCGCGACCCATGACTTCAACAAGTTCTGGGACATGATGGTCAGGCGCGGCACCGCCGGCCGCAAGCCCCTGACGCCCGAGCAGCGCGCCAAGCGCCCGCCCTCGGTCCACCCGGTCTTCCTGACGCATCCGATCACCGGGAAGAAGGTGCTCTACTGCAACCCCGGCTACGCCGTGCGGATCAACGAACTGGACGAGGCCGAGAGCGACCGCGTGCTCGAAGCCCTGTTCGAGCACCAGCTGCAGCCGCGCTTCCAGCACACCCATGCCTGGACCGAGGGCGACCTGCTGATCTGGGACAACATCGGCACGCTGCACAACGCCATCCCCGACTACGGCCCGAACGAGCACCGGCTGATGAAGCGCTGCCAGGTGATGGCGGACAAGGTGTTCCAGCCGGCGTTCGTCCAGCAGGCGCTCGCGGCCTGATGCGCTGGATCCGCTTCACGGCCGAAGGCCGCACCGCCTATGGCATCCTGGAAGGGGAGCGCATCGCGGAGGTCGCGGGCGACCCCTTCCGCGGCTACGAGGCCACGCCGCGCCGGCACGAGCTCTCGGCCGTGAAGATCGAGGTGCCGGTCATCCCGCCGACCTTCTACGCGGCGGGGCTGAACTACGTCGAGCATGTCAAGGAAGGCGCCGCGCGGCGCGGCGAGGTGCCGAACATCCCGGCCAAGCCCGACATGGGCTATCGCGCCGCCAATGCGCTGATCGCCCATGGCGAGACCGTCGTCATCCCCGCCGACGCCACCGAGAAGGTCCACTACGAGGGCGAGATCGTCGCCGTGGTGGGGAAGAAGGCGAAGCACCTGGCGGAGGCGGACGCCCTGTCCTGCCTGCTCGGCTGGACCATCGGCAACGACGTCAGTGAGCGCACCTGGCAGAAGGCGGACCGCACCTTCTGGCGGTCCAAGAACACCGACACCTTCAAGCCCATGGGGCCGTGGATCGAGACCGATCTCGACCTCGACGCCGCGGAGACCATCGTGCGGCTGAACGGCGAGATCACCACGCGCTTCGCCACCAACCACATGCTGTTCGGCGTGGCGAAATTCATCGCCACCATGACGCGCAACATCACGCTGCACCCGGGCGACGTGATCTGGATGGGCACGGACGGCGTGTCGCCCGACCTGAAGCACGGCGATGTGGTGGATATCGAGATCACCGGCATCGGCCATCTGACCAACCCCTTCATCCGCGAAGGCGCCTGAGACCGTGAATGTTCCGCATGAGCGCGTGCGCGCGCAGATCGAGGCCATCCTGCAAAGCTGGGGCATGGCCCCCGACCTGCTCGCCACCACCGTCGAGGCGATGACCGAGACCGATCTGCTCGGCGTGGACAGCCACGGCATCTCGATGCTGATGACCTATGAGAAGCGTTACCGCGACGGTTCGCTGAAGCTGCAGGCCCGGCCGCGGATCGAGAAGCAGACCGCCTGCACCGCGCTCGTCGATGGCGGGGCGGGGCTGGGGCATCCGGTCTCGGCCTTCGGCATGAACCTCGCGGTGGACAAGGCGAAGGAAGCCGGCGTCGGCATCGTGGGCGTGCGCAACTCGCATCATTTCGGCGCGGCCGGCGTCTATGCGCGCATCGCCGCCCGGCGCGGGGCGATCGGCATGGTCACCTCGGCCACGCGCGGCGTGACGATGGTGCCGACGCGCGGCGCCGCGCCGGTGCTCGGCACCAATCCGCTCGCCTTCGCCGCCCCGGCGAAACGCCATCCGCCTTTCGTGCTCGACATGGCGACGACGACGACGGCGGCCGGCAAGGTGAAAGTCTACGACCTGAACGACCGCCAGCTTCCCGCCGGCTGGGTGCTGGACGCGAAGGGCCTGCCCGTCACCGACCCCAAGCAGGGCTTCGACATCGTCTTCAACAGGCCGGAGGGCGGGCTCTCCCCGCTCGGCGGCACGGCCGAGATGGCGAGCGCCAAGGGCTACGGCCTCGCCATGATGGTGCACATCCTGGGCGGCACCCTGGTCGGCTCCTCCTTCTCGCCGATCCGCAACCGCACCCAGAAGCCGGGCGACCCGGACGACATCGGGCATTTCTTCATGGCGATCGACCCGGCCGCCTTCCGCCCCGCCGGCGCCTTCGAGGACGACCTCGACGACGTCATCGACATCATGCACGCCACGCCGGCGGCCGATCCCTCGAAGCCCGTGCTCGTCGCCGGCGACCCGGAGGAAGCCGAGCGGCAGCGCCGCCTGCGCGACGGCATCCCGGTCCCCGCAAGCCTCGATGCCCTGATCCGCGGCATCTGCGAGAGGTCCGGCGCCGCCTACCTGCTGTCCTGACACAACACGAAGAACGGGAGGATCACGGAATGAAGAAGGCCCTGATGGCCGCCGCGGCCGGCCTTGCCCTGAGCATCGGTGCCGCCGAGGCGCAGAACCTGCGCGTGGGCGTGGGTGCGCAGATCACCTCGATCGACCCGCACTACCACAACATCTCGCCCAACAACGCCTTCGCCTCGATGGTCTTCGACAACCTGATCGAGACCGACGACAGGGCGCGCCTGGTGCCGCGGCTGGCGGAATCCTGGCGCCCCGTGGGCGAGGACGTGTGGGAGATCAAGCTGCGCCGCGGCGTGACCTTCCACAACGGCTCCCCCTTCACCGCCGAGGACGTGGCCTTCACCTTCGAGCGCATCCCGCAGGTGGTGAACAGCCCCGGCTCCTTCCGCACCTACAGCCAGGGTGTGCAGTCGGTGGAGGTCGTCGACCCCTATACCCTTCGCATGCACACCGGCGGCCCCTTCCCGCTGCTGCCGGTCAACCTCGCCCAGATCCCGATCCTCGACCGGCAGACGCACCAGGGCGCCTCGACCGAGGATTTCAACTCCGGCCGCGTCGCAATCGGCACGGGCCCCTTCCGCATGGTCTCCCATCGCCCGGGCGACCGCATCGAGCTCGCGCGCAACGACGCCTTCTGGGGCGAAAAGGCCGCGTGGCAGCATGTCGACTACCGGATGATCACCAACGACACCGCGCGCACCGCGGCACTGCTGGCAGGCGACGTGGACATCATCGACCAGGTGCCCACCAGCGACATCGAGCGCCTGCGCCACAACCGCGACATCCGCCTCAGCGAGATCGACAGCCTGCGCTTCATCTATTTCGCGATGGACCACATGCGCGACGGTCCTTCGCCCTTCATCACCGACAACGACGGGCGGCCGCTGCCGCGCAACCCGCTCAAGGACATCCGAGTCCGCCGGGCGCTGAACATCGCGATCGACCGCGCGGCCATCGTCTCCCGCGTGATGGAGGGCGTGGCGACCGCCACCACCCAGCTGATGCCCGAAGGCGCCTATGGCTACGTGCCCGACCTGGTACCGCCGCGCGCCGACCCGGAACAGGCGCGCCGCCTGCTCGCCGAGGCAGGCTACCCGAACGGCTTCCGGATCACCCTGCACGGGCCGAACGACCGCTACCCGAACGACGCGCGCATCGCCCAGGCGGTGGGGCAGATGTGGACCCGCGCGGGCGTGCGGACCCAGGTGGAGCTCGCGCCCTTCTCCTCCTTCGTCACCCGCGCCTCCCGGCAGGAATTCTCGGTCTTCCTCGTCTCCTGGGGCAGTTCGAGCGGCGAGCCCTCCTCCGGCCTGCGCTCGGTCATCGCGACCTATGACCGCCAGCGCGGCACCGGCTCGGTGAACCGCGGCCGCTATTCCAACCCGCATTTCGACGAGACCCTGGCGCGGGCGATGCGCACGCTCGACGACGGCCGGCGCGAGGCGCTGCTCCAGGAGGCGACGCGCATCGCCATCAACGATGTCGGCATCATGCCGACGCACCTGCAGCGCAATGTCTGGGCCATGCGCCAGGGCTTCCGGCACACGCCGCGGGTGGACGAGCGCACCCGCGCGCAGGATGTCACGGCGGCAGCGCCCTGACACGGCCCCGGGGCCGGCCCCGGCCCCCAGCCCCCGCCCGGCCCGCCCCCCCCCCCGGCCGG
>JAFADX010000386.1 GCA_023424475.1 Pseudomonadota bacterium | reverse complement strand
GCCATGACCCCCTTTGCCAAGACCATCGGCGCATCGCTGCGCACCTACTACGCCCCCGGCCGTGCCGCCCTGCTCGACGCCTTCCACGCCCGCTTCCTGGCGCCGGGGGACCTGGCCTTCGACATCGGCGCGCATGTCGGCGACCGTGCCGCGTCGTTCCGCCGGCTCGGCGCGCGGGTCGTCGCGGTCGAGCCGCAGCCCCGCCTCGCCCGCGCGCTGCGGCTGATCTTCGGCCGCGATCCCGGTGTGACGCTGGTGCAGGCGCTGCTCGGCGCCGCGCCGGGCGAAGCGGTGCTGCGCCTCAACACCGCCAACCCGGCCGTCGCCACGGCCAGCGAGGCCTTCATCGCCGCGGCCGACGGCGCGGCCGGATGGGAGGGGCAGCACTGGGACGCGGAGGTGCCGCGGCCCGTCACCACGCTCGATGCCCTTGCCGCGCGCCATGGCCTGCCGGCCTTCGTGAAGATCGACGTCGAGGGATTCGAGGCGGAGGTCCTGCGCGGCCTGTCGCGACCGCCGCGCGCGCTGTCCTTCGAGTTCACCACGATCCAGCGCGAGGTGGCGCGGGACTGCCTCCGGCGGCTCGCGGCGCTGGGCTATCGCGGCTTCAATGCCTGCCTGGGGGAGAGCATGGTATTCGCGCAGGCCCGGCCGGTCGGCGCCGAGGCGATGGCCGGCTGGATCGCGGCGCTGCCGCACGAGGCGAACAGCGGCGATGTCTATGCGTCGCTCGCACCGGAGCGCCTGGTCCGATGAGCGTTGACGACGCGCGCCGCTTCGCGCCGGCCGCGGCGCGCAATCGCGACCCGATCCTCGACGTGCTGCGCGGCGTTCTGCCGGAACGCGGCCTGGTGCTGGAGATCGCGAGCGGCAGTGGCGAGCACGCGGTCCATTTCGCGGCCGCCCTGCCGGCGCTGACCTTCCAGCCGAGCGATCCCGATGAGGGCGCGCGGGCCAGCATCGATGCCTGGGTCCGCGCCGCGGCCGTGCCGAACGTGCGGCCGGCGGCGGGGCTGGATGCTGCGGCCTGGCCCTGGCCGGTCGGCGCGGCGGATGCGGTGCTCTGCATCAACATGATCCACATCGCGCCCTGGTCCGCGGCCGAGGGCCTGATGCGCGGCGCCGGCGCGGTGCTGCCGGCGGGCGGGCCGCTCCTGCTCTACGGGCCGTTCCGGCGCGACGGGGCGCATACCGCACCGTCCAACGCCGCCTTCGACGACGATCTGCGCCGGCGCGACCCGGCCTGGGGCGTGCGGGACATCGAGGCGGTGGCGGCGCTGGCCGGCGCCGCGGGGTTCGGCCCGCCGGCGGTCACGGACATGCCCGCGAACAACCTGGCGGTCGTCTTCCGGCGGCGCCTATCCGCCGGAGGCGCGGCGATGCGGCCGGCACGGATCGCGTGAACGGATCGGGCCTCAGCCGCCAAGCCGGCGCGACAGGCCGCGCGCCTCCTCCATGATGACGGGCGCCATCGCCTCGGCCTCCGCGCGACCCAGGCGCTGGACCGGGCCGGAGACGCCGAGCGCGCCGAGGAGGCGTCCTTCAGCCCCGAAGACGGGCGCGGCGACGGCTGCCGTCTCGGGATCGCGTTCGCCGAGCGAGATCGCGATGCCGTCGGCCCGCACCCGTTCGTGCACCGGCAGCCTGCCGCCGGTGAAGGCCATCAGCACATGGGCGCTGGCGCCGCGGTCGAGGGGCATCGCCGCCCCTTCCTCCACGTGCAGCCGGATCGGACGCGGCGACGCCTCGCGGAACAGGCAGATGCGGCGGTCGGCCTCCCGCACATAGAAGCAGCCGGTCTCGCCGGTCCGCGCGACCAGGCGCGCGAGGGCGGGCCGTACCTGTTCGGCGAGGTCGTAGCCCGCGCGGTACAGCGCGCCGAGGCGGAAGAGGCTCGGCCCGAGGCGATAGGAGCCGTCCGGGCCGCGGACCAGGTAGCCGAAGCGGATGAGCGAACCAGCCAGCCGCAGCGCCGTGCTCGGGTAGAGGCCGGATCGCCCGGAGAGATCCGCGAGGGTCAGCGACCTGGTGCCGTCGGCGAAGGCTTCCAGCAGCATCAGGGCCCGCTCCACGGCCTCCACGCGCTGCTCGGCGGCCGGCGCGGCCTGGGCGGCCGGTCGTCCGCGACGGCGCGCGGGAATGGGTGCATCCTGCGGGTTGACGGGTGCCAGCGTCATACGCGAAAATTCTCTCTGACAGAAATAAATTCTGTCAAGCAGAATTAGTATGGCGCAGCCGACGTGGGAGAGACAACCATGAGCGACCTGCCGGCAGCGGTGCGCATCACCGAGGAAGGGCCGCGCGAGGGCTTCCAGATCGCCGCTGCCCCGGTGCCGACCGCGGACAAGATCGCGCTCGTCGATGCGCTGTCCGCGACCGGGGCGCCGCGCATCCAGGTCGCCTCCTTCGTCAGCCCGAAGCGCGTGCCGGGATGGGCGGATGCGGATGCCGTGGTGGCGGGCTTCGCGCCGAAGCCGGGTGTCACCTACACCGCCCTCTGGTTCAATCCGCAGGGGCTTCAACGCGCGCTGGCCTTCAGGGATCGCCTTTCGGTCCAGGGCTCCATCACCGTCGCCGCCTCCGACGCCTTCTCGCTGAAGAACCTCAACCGCGACCGCGCCGGCCAGATCGCGGCGCAGCGGGAGAACGCGGCCGGGCACCTCGCGGCCGGCGTGCCGGTCACGCGCGTCTCGGTCCAGGCGGCCTTCGGCTGCAACTTCCAGGGCGACATGGCGCCGGCGCAGGCGGTCGGCGCCGTCGCCGATGCGATGGGACTGGCGCAGGAGGCCGGCTGCGCGATCGAGCGGATCTCGCTCGCCGATACCATGGGATGGGCCAATCCGCGGCTGATCGAGCGCGTGGTCGGCGAGGTGCGGTCGCGTTGGCCGGAGCAGAAGGTCTCCCTGCACCTGCACGACACGCGCGGGCTCGGCATCGCCAATGCGCTGGCGGGCCTGCGCATGGGCGTGGCGGAATTCGACGCCGCGGTGGGCGGCGCGGGCGGCTGCCCCTTCGCCGGGCATCCGGGTGCGCCGGGCAATATCGCGACCGAGGAGCTGGTGATGCTCTGCGAGGAGATGGGCATTGCCACCGGCATCGACATCGACGCGCTGATCGCGGCGGGGCACCTCGCCGAGCGCGTGCTCGGGCGGACGCTGCCCTCGGCGCTGCTGCGGGGCGGGTCGCTCACCGCCTTCCGGGCGAAGGCGCGGGCGGCGTGAGGAGAGTCAGAGGGGGCCTTGCCCCCTCCGAACCTCCCCCACCAAAGGCCGAAAGGCCTTTGGAAACCTCGAATGGGCGACGGGCCTTCGGCGCAGCACCCGCACCCGGCGCGCCCAGTGGCAAGGATTGGTTTCCAAAGGCCTTTCGGCCTTTGGCGGGGTGGCTTGGAGGGGCAGGGCCCCTCCAAACGCCCTCACCGGAAGGACACCGCCCATGACCCCTCCGCTCCCCCTCACCGGCATCCGTGTCGTCGAATTCTCCCACATGGTCATGGGTCCGACCTGCGGCCTGGTGCTCGCCGACCTCGGCGCCGAGGTCATCAAGATCGAGCCGCCGGGCAGGGGCGACCGCACGCGCTACCTCACCGCCTCGGGCACCGGCTTCTTCCCGGCCTTCAGCCGCAACAAGAAGTCGGTGCGGATCGACACCGGGAACGAGGACGACCTCGAGACCCTGAAGCGGCTGATCGACACGGCGGACGTGGTGCTCGAGAACTTCCGCCCCGGCGGGCTGGAGGCGAAGGGCCTCGGCTACGCGGCGCTGTCGGCGCGCAACCCGCGGCTGATCTATCTCTCCCTGAAGGGCTACCTCCCCGGTCCCTACGAGAACCGCACCGCGCTCGACGAGGTGGTGCAGATGCAGTCGGGCCTCGCCTACATGACCGGCCCGCCGGGGCGGCCGCTGCGCGCGGGCGCGCCGGTGAACGACATGATGGGCGGGATGTTCGGCGCCATCGCCATCCTCGGCGCGCTGCGCCAGCGGGACGCGACGGGCAGGGGCCAGCACCTGCAGTCGGGCCTGTTCGAGAACGCGGCCTTCCTTGTCTCCACCGCCATGCTGCAGCAGGCGATGACCGGGCAGGACCCGACGCCGATGCCGGCGGGGCGCCGCGCCTGGGGCGTCTACGACGTGTTCGACACCAGGGACGGGCAGCAGATCTTCATCGGCGTGGTCACCGAACGGCAATGGGAGATCTTCCGCCGTGAGCTGAACGAGCCTGTGCTCGACAACCCCGACTACGCCACCAACACCGAGCGCGCGAAGCGGCGCGAGACGCTGATCCCGCTCGTCCAGTCGCTGCTGGTCCGCCACGACGTCGCCGGGCTGGAAGCGATGTGCGAGAAGGCCGGCCTGCCCTTCTCCCGCATCGCGCGGCCCTGGGACCTGTTCGCGGACCCGCATCTGCAGGCGAGCGGCGGGCTGCTGCCGATCACGCTGCCGGACGGGCGGCCGGGCGCGGTGCCGGCGCTGCCGGTCATGCTCGGCGGGGAAAGGCTGCCGCTGCGGCACGACCTGCCGGAGGTGGGCGAGCACGATGCCGAGATCCTCGGCCCGCTGCGCGCGACGCGCGACGCAGCGGAATAGCCGCGCCCCTTTCCGGTTCCGCGGCCGCCTGGAAGCACGCTGCGAGGCGCATTTCCGCGCCCCCGCCCGGCCGCCCATCCTGAAGACTGTCGCTGGGCGGCCGGATGGGGCGTGGGCCGGTTGCCTGCGTTTCCGGACGGACGCTTCAGCGGCGCCAGGCCAGCCGGGCGAGGTCGTTGCGCCGGATCTTTCCCACATCGTCGCGCGGCAGCCTGTCGAGCAGCACCACCGGGCGCGGCAGGAAGGCGGCCTCGACCCGCGTGCGCAGCGCGGCCACCACGGCCGCCCCGGTCATGCCGGGTGCCACCGCGAAGGCGGCGAGGCGCGCGCGCGGATTGTGGTCGAGGTCCTCGGGTGCGAGGAACACGCCCTCCTCCACCCCCTCGATCTCCGAGAGGATGCGGCCGAGGCCGGCCAGCGAGGCGCGCTTGCCCGCGACTTTCACCATGTCCCCCAGCCGCCCGGCAAGGCGGAAGCGGTCGCCGCCGGCGGGTTCGAGGATGTCGGAGAGCGGCACCGGCGCCGGCAGGCCCGGCACCCTCGCCTCGGCGCCGCCCTCGCGGATCGTGAAGGCGACGCCGGGGTAGGGTTGCCAGGCCTCGCCGTCGAGGGTGCGGCGGGACGCGACGGAGCCGGCCTCGGTGGCGCCGTAGATCTCGAGCACCGGCGCGCCGAAGGCGGCTTCCGCCTGGGCGGCGAGGCCCGGCGCGAGCGGTGCGGTGGCGGAGACGATGGCGGCGGTCTCCGGCAGCGCGATGCCGGTGCCGAGCAGCGCGCGCAGTTGCAGCGGCGTCGTGACGAGCAGCCGTGGCGCCGGCATGCCGGCAAGCGCCTCCGCGACGTCGGAGGGGTAGAAGACCGCCCCGGCATGGCCCGCGCCGGCGCCGTGCAACGGCAGCATGAGCGTGGTCTCGAAGCCGTACATGTGCTGGGCGGGCACGGTGCCGACGATGCTGGCGCCGGGCGCGACGGCGAAGCGTTCGGCGGCGGCGCGCGCCCCGGCGACCAGCGCGCCCCAGGGCTTGGCATGGGGGCGGGGCTCGCCAGTGCTGCCGGAGGTGAAGGCGATCGCCGCGACGGCGCCGGCCGGGAGCGGCGGATTGGGCGCCACGTCGGCGGGATCGGCCTCCGGCCGCAGGACGGGCAGGGGCAGCGCGACCTCGGTGTCGGCCAGCGCGTAGCGCGCGCCGTGCAGCCGCGCGATCCCGGCCAGGCGCTGCGGCGTCCGGTCGGCCGAGAGCAGCGTGACATGCCCGCGTGACAGGGCCGCGGCGAAGGCGAGCAACGCGGCGTAGCGGTCGGCGCAGAAGTTCAGCACCGGGCCCTGCGCAGGCAGGCGTGCGGCCAGCGCCGCGGCTTCGGCGAGGAAGCGCCGCGTGGTCACCGGCTGCCGACCGCGGTGGAAGATCACCTCCCCGGGGCGGCGGGAGGTCAGCGGGAGCATGGCGTCAGCTGGCATGGCGCCGCCCGTCTGCCCGCCAGATGGCGCGCAGCGTCCGCCCGGGCCCGACCGGGCCGAGCGCCGGGAAGAGATGCGCGCGCACCAGATGCTCGCCGAGGAAGAAGACCAGGGACAGCAGCAGGTTCAGCGCCGCCAGGCGCCCGAGGGCGGGGGCGGCGTCGGCCAGCGTCGCGGCATTCAGGGCGGCGAAGCCGATGAAGAACAGCGCCCAGAGCAGCGTCAGCCGCCGCGTATAGGCCGCGAGGCCGGGCGAAACCTCGCCATGGTCGGCACGGGTGTAGCGGGTGATCAGCGGCTCCGCGCCGGGCCTCAGCGTGCGCCCGAAATGCCAGGCGAGCATCAGGTTGCCGGCCAGGGGCAGGGCGGCGAGGACGAGGTGGAGCCTGCCGGGACTATGGACCCAGAGCGCGGCGCCGCCCGCCGCGAGGGCTGCGCCCGCGGCGATTCCCGGCACGCCGCGCGCGGGCGCGGCCATGGCGCCGATCAGGCC
>JAFADX010000370.1 GCA_023424475.1 Pseudomonadota bacterium | reverse complement strand
GCCGCCCACGCCGCATCATCGAGCCAGTACTCTGCCGCCATCGCTCCGCTCCAAGCCGCGATACTCGGCTTGAATCAGAAACTCGAACCCGATTCCTAGCCCCCTAATTAGGTTTCGACCCTAGAGCCGTTCCCGTTCGCCCTGGCTCACGGCAACGTCTCCAGCCCTTTGTTTCTGCGAGCATCTTCACCCGATCAGGTGATCCCACCTGATCGGGATCTGCTCTAGGCTTCCAGCGCCGCGATCACCGCGTCGGCCATCGCCCGCGTGGTGAGCACGGCCTCCCCCGGCAGCGCGATATCCGCTGTCCGGGCCCCCGCGGCGAGTGCCCGGTCCACCGCCGCCTCCAGCCGTGCGGCTTCCTCCGGGCGGTCGGCCGTCCAGCGCAGCAGCAGCGCGGCCGAGAGGATGGCACCGAGCGGATTGGCGATCCCCTTGCCGGCGATGTCCGGCGCCGAGCCGTGGATCGGCTCGTAGAGGGCGCGCCGCCCGCCATTTGCGCCGGGCGCGGACAGCGCCGCGGAGGGCAGCATGCCGAGGCTGCCGTTGATCGCGCCCGCGCAATCCGAGAGCAGGTCGCCGAAGAGGTTGTCGGTGACGATCACGTCGAAGCGCGTCGGCGCGCGGCCGAGCTGCAGGGCTCAGTTGTCGGCGAGCATGTGCTCGAGCGTGACGTCGGGGAATTCGGCGGCGTGGATGGCGGTGACGACCTCCCGCCACAGCGCGCCGGCCTCCATCACATTCGCCTTGTCGACCGAGGTGACGCGGTTGCGCCGGGTGCGCGCCAGGCCGAAGGCGAAGCGGGCCGCGCGCGCGATCTCGGCTTCCGTGTAGGCGTGGGTGTTGACGCCGCGGCGGGTGCCGTCGGGCTGCGCCTCGATGCCGCGGGGGGTGCCGAAATAGACGCCGGCGGTCAGTTCGCGCACGAAGATCAGGTCGGCGCCGGCGACGGTGCGCGGCTTGAAGGGAGAGGCCTCGGCCAGCGCTGGCCAGGCGCGGACGGGGCGGAGGTTGGCGAAGACGTCGAGCGCCTTGCGCATGCGCAGCAGCGCGCCCTTGCGCCGCTCCTCCGCCGGGATATGCGCCTGGCCGAGGCTGCCGGTGGCGCCGAAGAGCAGCGCGTCGGCGGCCATGATCGCCGACCAGGTCGCGTCGGGCATGGTCGTGCCCTGCGCCGCCCACGCGGCCGAGCCGAAGAGGTGGCGCGTCATGCGCAGCGGCACGCCGCGCCGGGCGACGAACCAGTCGAGGACACGGACGGCCTCGTCGGTGACTTCCGGTCCGATGCCGTCGCCGGGCAGGACCACGATGTCCAGGGTCATCGCTCGACACTCTCCCACGCCCAGGGGCGCGCCGCGCGGTCGGCGGCGTACCAGGCTTCGATGCGGTCCTTGAGGCGCAGGGTCAGGGCGATGTCGTCCAGTCCCTCGAGCAGCGCCTCGCGCTTGCGGGCGTCCACGGCGAAGGGGATCTCGTGGCCGTCGGGAGTGACGACTAGTTGCCGCGCGAGGTCGACGGTGGTGCGGCGGGCGCCCTGGGCGGATTCGGTCTCGGCCGCGATCCGGCGGATCGCCTCCTCCGGCAGCACCACCGGCAGCATTCCGTTCTGGAAGCAGTTGTTGAAGAAGATGTCGCCGAAGGAGGGCGCGAGCACGGCGCGGAAGCCCATGCCCATCAGCGCCCAGACCGCGCCTTCGCGCGAGGAGCCGCAGCCGAAGTTCGGCCCCGCCAGCAGGATCGGGCTGTCGCGGTATTGCGGGCGGTTCAGCACGAAGTCGGGGTTCTCGGACCCATCCTTGGCATAGCGCAGGCGCTCGAAGGCATAGGGGCCGAGGCCCGTGCGGCCGCTGCCCACCAGGCGCTGGATCGGGATGATGACGTCGGTGTCCACGTTCGCGCCGAGCAGCGGCGCGGCGGGGCCGGAGAGGGTGGTGAACTTCTCCATCGCCGGCCCCCCTATGCCGCGAAGTGCCGGACATCGGCGATGGCCCCGGTCACCGCCGCCGCGGCGGCCATGGCGGGGGAGGCGAGGTGGGTGCGCGCGCCCGTGCCCTGCCGCCCGACGAAGTTGCGGTTGGAGGTGGAGACGCAGCGCGCGCCCGGCGGCACCGCTTCCCCGTTCGCGGCGACGCAGAGGGCGCAGCCGGGTTCGCGCCACTCGAACCCCGCCTCGCGGAAGGCGGCGTCGAGGCCCTCGGCTTCGGCCGCGTGCTTCACCCGTTCGGAGCCCGGCACGACCCAGGCCGTGACGTGCCGGGCGACCTTGCGGCCCCTGAGGACGGCGGCGGCGGCGCGCAGGTCCTCGATGCGGGAATTGGTGCAGGATCCGATGAAGACCCAGTCGACCCTGGTGCCGGCGATGGCCTGGCCGGGCGCGAGGCCCATGTAGTCCAGGGCGGCTTCCCAGGCGGCGCGCTTTTCGGCGTTCGGCGCTTCGGCGGGGTCGGGGACGCGGCCGGTGACGGGCAGCACCTGCTCGGGGCTGGTGCCCCAGGTGATCTGCGGGGCGATGTCGCGCATCTCGATCACCAGGTCGCGCTCGAAGGTGGCGCCCTCGTCGGTGGGCAGGGTGCGCCAGGCCGCCACCGCGGCGTCCCAGGACGCGCCCTTCGGCGCGAAGTCGCGGCCGGCGAGCCAGGCGAAGGTGGTTTCGTCGGGCGCCACCATGCCGATCTTGGCGCCCATCTCGATCGAGAGGTTGCAGAGGGTCAGGCGCCCTTCGACCGACAGCGCCCGCACCGCCGGACCGGCATATTCGACCGCATGGCCGCTGCCGGCCCCGGCGCCGAAGCGGCCGATGGCGGCGAGGATCATGTCCTTCGGCGTCACCCCGGCCGGTGCGGCGCCCTCGAAACGGATGCGCATGCGCTTCGGCTTCTTCTGCGGCAGGGTCTGCGTTGCCAGGACATGGCGCAGTTCCGAGGCGCCGATGCCGAAGGCCAGCGCGCCGACGCCGCCATTGGTGCAGGTGTGGCTGTCGCCGCAGACCAGCGTGGTTCCGGGCAGCACGATGCCGAGCTCCGGCGCCATGACGTGCACGATGCCGTGGCCGTCCTGGCCGAGGTCGAAGAGACGCACGCCGGTTTCGGCGGCGCGCCGGCGCAGGCCGGCGAGGAGGCGGGCGCCGGCGGGAAAGGTTTCGGCGGTGCGGCCGGGGGTGGAGGAGACGGCATGGTCGGGCGTGGCGAAGACCAGGTCGGGCCTGGCGACGGGGTAGCCTGCCTCGCCGACCTCCTGCATCGCGCGGCCGCCCGAGAGGTCGTGGACCAGCACGCGGTCGCAATGGAGCAGCGACCAGCCGCCGCCGAGATCCGCGACGACATGCGGATCCCAGATCTTGTCGAACATGGTCGCGGGCATCGCTGCCTTCCTCCCGGGCCCTGCATCGGGGCGAAGGGGCATCACGCCGCGCGGGACGGGCGTGGTCAAGCGGGTGGGGCGAAGCGTGGCCCGGACACGGCGGCGCGGGAGGGGATGGTTCACACACCCGGATGCCGCCGCGACCGTTCGCGACGGCGACCAGGATCGCGGGGCGGTCAAAGTCGCCCCGGCCGCGTTCAGGTCGGGAACTCGAAGACCTGTGTATCGTTCACCGTCACCGTGCCAAGGCCGAAGACATTGACCAGGAAACGGAATTGCCCGGTAAAGGTGACCGTCACCTGCACGACCGTTGTCCCGGGAATGGGAGAACTCGTCGTCTGGCGCTGGATCCTGATGGTCCCGCCGCGCACGAAGGCGCCCGCATTGGCGGCGTCGTAGATCGCCGCGCTGTTGGTCGACAGCGAAGCATCGAACATCGCCGCGCGTCCGGCCTGCGCCATGACCGTCCGGACGGAGTTTACGGCGACGTAGAAGCGCGCTGCCTCGAGGGAGGCGAGCACGACGATGAAGAACAGGGCCCCCAGAATGGCGAATTCGAGGGCGGTCGCTCCCCGCCGGCCGAGATGGCGGCGCTTACCGGATGCGGGCTTCAACGCGCCCCTCCAGGGTGGAAAGGGTTGGGACGAACCGCAGCAGCAGCGGCGTGTTGTTCCGCTGGACCCTGACCGTCACATACCGCCGGCTGAACGTCGTCGCGCCGTTGACCACGCAGGAATCTTCCTGCGACGAGCCGCAGGTGACGGAGGTGGTGCCGCAGAAGCAGGTCATGACCGGTCTGTCGATCGTCACGTCGTTCCAGCCCGTCAGGGTGCCGCTGACCTGTTGGATGATGCGGTTTTGCTGGGCCGTCAGCGTTGCTCCCGTGCTGTCGGGCGGGAAGAAGAAGGCGAAGACCGCACCTGCGCGCGCCGCCGTCTCGAGCCGGATCGCCTGCTGGGCGGCATTGGCGAGGTCCACGCCCGCGACAATGATGAAGAACATCAGCGGGACGACGAGGGCGAATTCGATCGCGGCGGCGCCCTTCCGCCACCAGGAATGCCGTTCGGCGCGCATCCACCTGCCCGTCATTGGACCAACCGAACGACGGTCAGCTTCGACACGTTCGCGCCGTAGTTCTCTTCGCAACCGTTGACCGCGACGGTGGAATTGCCCGTGAAGGTTATCTCCGAAGCAACGATCGACGTGCAGTCCTGCAGCGTGGCGCCGGTACCCGCGACGCCGGCCACGAAGACCTGCGACGTCGGGAAATACATGCCGCCGCTGAGGTTGATCGAGCCCGGGCTGCCGTTGAACCGGATAGTCTGGTTGTTGTTGAGGTTGATGCCCGGGACGTCGTCGCTGGCGACATACTGCCGATACATCAGCATGCCACGCAGTTGCGGGTAGTTTCCAGGAAGCAGGTAATCTGGGCTTTCAGTTGCCAGCGGGGCCCTGAGGTTCGTCGTGCCGCCGGTGATCTTGACCGTGCCGGGAGCGCTGTTGCCGTTCCCCGCCAGGAACACGAGAGTTACCCCGCCCGAACCGGTAATGCCAACCGTTCCGCCGCTAACATCGAGGCTGGATCCGTAGAAGAAGTAGAGGCCCGGCGCCAGATTCAGTTGATCGTTATTCTGGATCGAAATGTCCGCGCAGATAAATCTCGGCGCCCCGCTTGTCCAAGGCTGCGGTGTCCATATGCGCGGCTGATTTCCGGAGCCGGTCCGCATCTGATTGGCTTGCTGGCATTGGTTGCCGCTCGGCGTCGGCCAAGTGGCGGACTTCAACGCCGCGTAGGGATCTGTCGCCGGCGGGCCGCGCAGCAGCGCGTTCGCACCCAGATCGTCGCAGCGTGTCGCAGGGCCAACCGAGTAGAGCGCCGAGTTCGAGAGGGTTATGGGATTGGCGTTGCCGCCGCAGTCGATCGAGCCCGAGGGCGTGTAGTTCGAAGCCAGAACACAGTCCGTGACGGCGAGGCTGTTGCTGCCGGTGAAGGTCGTCGGATTGTTGCGCGAGAGGGTGCACGCATCGCCGATCTTGCGCAGAACAGCCACGGCGTTGACGTTCACCACCGGCGACAAGCTCGAGACTAGCCGCGCGAGAATGGAGGATTGCGGCTGGCTGATTGTCACCCGCATGGCGTTGGGCGCGGTCGAATCCGGCGTGCAGGTGCCCGCGTTCCAGATGCATGGCGTCGGCGTCACCACGGTGGGCGAGGCGTTGGTGAAGCCGTTGCTGGTGGAGACGGCCTGCGACGCCGCCACGCCGGCGGCCTGGCCCGTCGCGCCGGTGCCCTGCCAGGCCATGGTGACAGCACCTGCGAGGGCGGCCACGTCGGCGGCGCTCTGCGCATTTCGGCGCACCAGATACCACTTGCCACCCTCCGCCGCGAGCGCCGTCATGCCCAGCATCGCGACGGACGCCACGGCGAGGGCCGCACCGAAGACGCCCTTGCGGCCGAGGCGCGGCCATGCGGTGTTCGCAACCGGCTTCGCGGACCGGCGATGGTCACGTACGGGGGAGGTCATGGCCATCAATCATCCGTACCAGAGATCAGATTATTGTTAGGCTACACCCATCCCGCGCGGGATGCACGTTTCACTTAATGCAAACGATTGGCACAATTGAACGATTCCTGCATCTCGCCTCATGGTACAGGCAAATGTCCCAAACCACGGGAATATATCTGGAAGCGCCGGGCTTCAGGCGCGATGCGCGGATGGCGCGATGCCGGAGTGGAGGATACGCGCATTCACATAATTGTGAGTATCAAAAATTGAGACATATTTCGGTAATTTTGTCATTGACGTTTCGTTCATAAATATGATCAGGTCTGTCCTGACGCGGCGAAAGGCCTATTGGCCGATCCGCTTCGCACCTTCCTGCGGCAACCTATGCGAGCGGGGCTGGGGAGGTGGTCAACGGAGCTCGCTTTTTTGAGATATCCGAAGGGGATCGATCATGATTCGCAAGTTCCTGGCTTCCTTCCGCTCCGCCGCTTCCGACCGCAAGGGCGTGTCCGCGGCCGAGTACGCCATTCTCGCGGTGGCGATCGTCATCATCGTCGGCGCGGCCGTGCTGCAGTTCGGCACCGTCCTGAACAGTGCGTTCGGCCGGATCGGCACCGAGATCACCGGCGCGATCGACGGCGCGAACACCGCATTCGGTTCCTGATTTCGCCTGCCGTGGCCCCGGAGCGGATCCGGGGCCACTTCGGCGGCGAAGAGATTTGCGGAAGGGCGGGTGTGTGCTGCGGTCGTTCTTGTGATTTCGTTGGCGTCCTGCTCTTTTCTTCCGCTTTGTTCCTCTAACAAGTATCTGGCGTCCGAGGTCGAGCGCAAAATCGTGTCGCGAGACGGAGCTCACGAGGTGCATGATGACCGTCTGGATATCTCGGCTTCGCAAGGCGATCGGTGACACGCGAGGCGTCTCCGCCGTGGAGTACGCGATCCTCGCCGTCGCGATTGTGATCGTTGTTGGTGCCGCTGCAATCTCTCTCAACGAACCGAACAAGAATGCATTCCGGCTGGCCGGGAGCGTGTTGTCCGACGCTATCGCCAACGCTCAGAACTTCGGTTCGCGGTGAGTTAGGCGCGATAGCCGATTGGGGAATGACAGGTGACCAGCACCGCCCTGTTCCTGATCGTGACGGCGATGCTTCTCATAGTTGCTGCGGCACGAGATCTGGCGACCCGGCTGATTCCCGACGGCCTGTCGATCGCGATCCTGGCTCTTGGCCTTGGGACGCGCCTCTTCGATGGCTGGCAGGCCGCGGCAGTGTCGCTCGCCATATCCGCGGGGCTCTTCTTCTTCCTGCTGCTGCTCGCCATGCGCGGGGTATTGGGGGGCGGCGACGTGAAGCTCATGGCGGCCACGGCGGCCGGGCTGCCGCCGTCGGAAACCTGGGCATTCGTTTTTTATACCGTGATGTTTGGTGGGCTGCTGGGTGTGATCTATCTCACCGCTCACCGCTTCGTGCCCGTCCCGCGGCTCGCGGCGGGCGAAACCATCCTGCGCCGCGTCGCGGCGGTGGAGGCGAGGCGCCTGCATCGGCGCGGGCCGCTTCCCTATGCGGTCGCCATCGCGGCCGGCGCGATCGTCGTCCTGTTCTCCCTGCCGGGGGCGTGAACCATGTTTCTGCGGCTGCTCGTCGTCGTCTCCCTCCTCCTGAGCGCCACCGGCCTCGGGATCATCGGGCTCCAGCTGATGCGGCCGCAAGGCGCCAACCAGGCGCAGGTCGCGCGCGTCGAGGCACCACCCACGGTCGCCCCGGTGCCGAAGGTGCGGATGCTCGTTGCCGCGCGGCCGCTGTCGATCGGCACCCTGCTCAAGGACGATGACTTCCGCGAGCGCGAGGTGATGGCCGACCAGGTGCCGGAAGGCGCCTTCACGGCCGGTGCGGAATCGCGCGTCGAACTGCGCGGCGCGCTGCTGCGGCGCTTCGTCGACCCGAACACGCCGATCATCGCCACCGACGTCCTGCGTCCGCGCGATCGCGGCTTCCTCGCCGCGGTGCTGCGGCCTGGCACCCGCGCCATCTCGATCGGCGTCGACGTCGTGACGGGCGCCTCGGGCCTGATCTGGCCGGGCGATGAGGTCGACCTGATCCTCACGCAGAACCTCCAGGGCCAGGCCCGCGACCAGCCCGGCCGGCGCGTCGTCGGCGAGACGATCCTCTCGGCGGTGCGCGTCATCGCGGTCGACCAGCAGATCAGCCATACGGCATCCGATGCGGCCGCCGCCCGAGTCGTGGCCCGCACCGTGACCCTCGAGGTCACCCCCGAGCAGGCCGAGCGCGTCGCCGTCGCGATGCAACTGGGCCGGATTTCCTTGGTTGTGCGCTCGATCGAGGGCGTTCCGGAAGCAACCGGTCCACGACCCTCGCTTGTGTTTGGTTCCGATGTATCCTCCGCATTGACAGGACCGCAGGCGCCGGCGCCGACCACGCGGATGCGCGTGATCCAGGGCGGATCCCAGCAGGAGGTGACGTTTCGATGAGACTGGCGGCTTGCTCCTCCCCCTGCCGGCCGACGCGGCGCCCAACCTGGCGCTCGTCGGTTTTGGCCCTTCTGGCCTCGGTTTCCGTGCTGGTCCTGGTGCCGTCCGGTGGTCCGGCCCTCGCTGAGGACGCGCCCGCGGTTGCGTCGGGGCCTCAGGTCGGCGTTCGGGTCGGCAACCATCCGGGTTACGGCCGGGTCGTCTTCGACTGGCCGGTGCAGACGCCCTACGAGGTCGAGTCCGGCGCCGACGGGCTGACGATCCGATTCGCGCAGCCGGGCCGGATCGCGGTCGGTGCGGTTTCGATGTATCCGCGCAATGTCACCGGGCTGCATGCGGATGGCGATGCGATCCGGATCGATGTGCGGCACGGCGCCAGGTTCCGGCATTTCCACCACGGCCCGAAGCTCGTGATCGATGTGCTCGACCCGGCTGCGATGCAGGCCGGGGGCGCGCCGACCGCGGACGGGATCCTCGCTGACCTGTCCGCTGCAACGCGGCTTCCCGCGCCGGCATCGGCGCGGGCCGAGCCGCCGCCCACCGTTCTGGCGAGCGCGGGGCCGACCGAACTGCCCGCCCCGGCGCCGGGCCCTGCCGCGGCCGTCAGCGCGATTGCCGACCTGAACCCGGTTCCGGCCAGCGTGGCCGTGCAGCCGGCGACCCCGGCGCCCGCGCCGCAGATTGTGCAGATGGCTCAGGCGATGCCGCAGGGCCTGCCGCGGACCAGCATGCCGCAGACGGCGCCGATGCCGCAGACCAGCTTCGGCATCGTCCAGCAGGCGCAGGCGCAGCCGGTGCAGGTGCCCATCCCTGGCGCGCCGCCGGCGGCCGGTGCGGCCCCGGTGCCGGGCGCGACACTGACCCGCCCGATCGTCCTCGAGCAGGGCTCGGGCCGGCTCGTGGAACTGCCGAGCCCGGCGGTCACCGTCCTGGTGGCGGATCCGCGCATCGCGCGCGTCCAGCCCGCCTCGCCGACCAGCCTTTTCGTCATGGGCGTGAATGCCGGCCGGACGAACCTGATCGCGACGCGCGAGGACGGGTCGCTGGTCGCCGAGTTCGACATCACGGTGCAGTCGAGCGCGACCAACGCGGCCCAGGCCGCCCCGGTCGCCGCCGTGCCCGCCGTGTCCGCCGGGCAGGTGCAGAGCATGATCCGCCGCATGGTGCGGGGCGGGCAGAATGTCCGCGTCACGATGGTCGGTCGCGGCGCCATCGGCCTCAGCGGCATGGTGCCGACGGCGGCCGATGCGCAGCGGGCCGAGGCCATCGCCAAGGCGCTGGGCGGCGAATCCCGCGAGGTCATCAACAACCTGACGCTGCTTTCGGGGATCCAGGTGAACCTGCGCGTGCGGGTGGCCGAGATTTCCCGGGAGGTGACACGGGACCTCGGCTTCAACTGGCTCGGCGCGTTCAATGACGGGACCTGGCAGATCGGCCTGAGGACCGGCGGCGGCGTCGCCGGCACGATCATCAGCGCACTGACCAATTCCACGGCCACCGGAGGCGGCCTGGTCGGCCTGGGCTACGCCCGCGGCAACTGGGACATCAACGGCATCATCGATGCCCTGGCGCAGGACCGGCTCGTGACCATCCTGGCCGAGCCGAACCTCACGGCGCAGTCGGGCGAGGTGGCGTCGTTCCTGGCCGGCGGCGAGTTTCCGGTGCCGGTCGCGGCCTCGAACAACAGCAGCGCGCTGACGGTCGAGTACAAGCAGTACGGCGTGAGCCTCGCCTTCATCCCGACCGTGCTGTCGCCCGAGCGGCTGAACATGCGCGTCCGGCCCGAGGTCAGCGAATTGTCGACGGCCAATGCCGTGACCTTCCCCGTTGCCGGCGGCACGGTGACCATTCCGGGCCTCACGGTGCGGCGCGCCGAGACGACGATCGAGGTCGGCAGCGGGCAAAGCTTCGCCATCGCGGGCCTGCTGAGCCGCAATTCGTCCTACGACAACTCCGGCCTGCCGGGGCTGGGCGAGATCCCGGTCCTCGGCACGCTGTTCCGCTCGGACCGCTTCCGCCGGAACGAGACGGAACTGGTGATCATCATCACGCCGTATCTCGTGCGGCCGGTGTCGGACCCGCGGGCGCTGGCAACGCCGCTCGACACCTTCCGCCCGGCGACCGACCTCGAGCGGATCCTGCTGCGTCGCCAGACGGGCTCCGGAGCCCCCTATCGACAGATCAGGCCGCCCGCCGCGGCTGGCTTCATCGTGGAGTGATGACCATGCCGATGCGAGCAGGACTGATCCTGGCGATCGCGCTGCTGACCGCGGCCTGCCAGCCCGACACGTATTTCCCGCCCAACGATTTCGATCGTGCGGGCACCTGGCAGGCGGAAGGCATCAACGACCGCAACCTGCGAGCCATGGTGGCCGATCCGGCCCATCTGCAGCAGGGCGTCGGGGCGTCCTCGGATCGCGGCCAGCAGGCGGCGGCGGCGGTCAATCAGCTCGAAGGCGGCCGCAGGCCGGCGCTGCCGCGCGGCCTGTCCAGTATCGGCAGCGCCAGCGGCGGCGGCTCCGCCGGTGTCTCGAGTGGCGGAGGCGGCGGTGCGAACTGACCGGAACCTGCCGCGGGAAATTCCTGATTCGGGCCGTGGCGGTGCGGTCACGTCGGCCGACCGGCCGGCGCTCATGGTGTTCGTCTCCGACGAGGCCAGCGAGGCCGCCATCCGCGGCGGCCTCGGCGACGTGCTTGGCGCCCAGATGCGGCGCGGCACCGTGCGGACCGCCGTCAAGGTCCTCGAGAAGGAGACGACCCCTCGCGTCCTGATCGTCGACATCAGCGGTGTCGAGGATCCCTTCGCCGCTCTCGACGACCTGGCCGGCGTGTGCACGCCGGACGTCCGGGTGCTCGTTGTCGGCGAGCGGACCGAGATCGGCTTCTATCGCGACATCACGCGCAACGTCGGCGTGCATGAATACCTGCACAAGCCGCTGACCCGCGACAACGTGGCGCGCCTCTTCGGGCCCCATGTGCAGGGCGGCGGGGAAGGCAGTCAGGACCGGGGCGGCCAGGTGACGGCCGTCTGCGGCGTGCATGGCGGCGTCGGCGCCACGACCATCGCCGTGAACCTCGCGCTCGAACTCGAGGAGGTGACGCGCAGCCACGTGGCGCTGCTCGACCTGCATCTGCGGGGCGGCGCGGCCGCCATGATGCTGGGGGCCCGGGTGAGCTCGGGCCTGCGCATCGCGCTCGAGGAGCCGGAGCGGGTCGATACCCTGTTCCTCGACCGCGTCTCGGTGCCGATCGGCGAGCGCATTCGCCTGATCGCGGCGGAGGAGCCGATGGAGGCCGACGTCCGTCCGACCGAGGATGGCGCCCGCCGGGTCGTCGACATGCTGCGCCAGCGTTTCAACCATGTCGTGGTGGACCTGCCGATGCCGCCCGGGCCGGTGGAGCGTGCGGTCCTGCAGAAGGCCCGCCACGTGGTCCTGGTCATGGGGCCGGAGGTCGCGAGCATCCGCGATGCCGTTTCGCTGCGGAAGCTCGTCGCGGCCACCGGCTCGCCGGGACGCGTGATCACCGTGCTGAACGGGCTCGGCCGGCGCGGCTACCTGCCGGTCAAGCTGATCTCCGAGGGCGTCGGCGGGCCGCCGGACGTGGTGATCCCGGATCTTCCCCGGCAGCTGCCCCGATCGGCCAACCTGGGCCGGCCGGCGCTGAAGGAAAGCCCGCCCCTGCGGCGGGCGCTGGCCCAGCTCACGCAGGAAATCGCCGCCGTGCGCTCCAGTGCCCGGCCGAGCTCGTTCCTTGGCAGGCTCTTCGGACGCGGAGGTGACTGATGCGACCCTTCGGGCGCCGTGCAGAGGGCGGCAATACGCTGCCCGTCCCCATCCAGACCGAAACCGAGTCCCGGTCGATCAACATCTCGGCCGGCGACCTTGCGCTGTCCGAGAGCGCGGAACTCGCGCGCCTGCGCACCCTGGTGCTGGAGCGGATCGACCCGGTCGTCGCGGGTGAACTTCCGGCCGCGGCGCTCCGGCAGCAGCTCGATGCGCTGGTGCATGAGCTCGCCAGCCGTGAGCGCATGGAGATCTCCGCGCGGGACCAGTCCCGCATCGCGGAGGAGATCGCCCGCGACATGGTGGGCTACGGCCCGCTGGAGCCGCTGCTCGCCGACGATTCCATCAACGACATCATGGTGAACGGGCCGGAGAACGTCTATGTCGAGGTCCGCGGCAAGCTGATCCGCACCAATGTACGCTTCCGCAACTCGGCCCAGGTCGCCGCCATCGCGCAGAAGATCGCCGCGACCGTCGGCCGCCGGGTCGATGAATCGAGCCCGCTCTGCGACGCCCGCCTCCTGGACGGCAGCCGCGTCAACATCGTCTTTCCGCCGCTCGCGCTCGACGGCCCCTGCATCTCGATCCGCAAGTTCGCCAAGAAGCGCTATGACCTGCCGTCGCTGACGGCGAACGGTTCGATGTCGACGGCGGTCCAGAAGATCCTCGAGATCGCGGCGCGCTGCCGGCTGAACGTCATCATCTCGGGCGGCACGGGCTCGGGCAAGACGACGATGCTCAACGCCATGAGCCGCCTGATCGACCATGGCGAGCGCATCGTCACCATCGAGGATGCCGCCGAGCTGCAGCTGCAGCAGCCGCACGTGGTACGGCTCGAGACCCGCCATGCCAACCTCGAAGGCCGCGGCGAGATCACGGCCCGCGACCTGGTCCGGAACGCCCTGCGCATGCGCCCCGACCGCATCATCGTCGGCGAGGTCCGCGGCTCCGAAGCCTTCGACATGCTGCAGGCGATGAATACGGGCCATGACGGGTCGTTCTGCACGGTCCATGCCAATACCTCGCGCGATGCGCTGACCCGCGTCGAGAACATGGTGATGATGGGCCAGTCCTCGCTGCCTTCGCGCGCCATCCGCACGCAGATCGCGGCCGCGGTCGACGTGATCGTGCAGATCGAGCGCATGCGCGATGGTGGCCGCCGCGTCTCCCAGGTCTCGGAGATCTGCGGTCTGGAAGGCGATGTCATCACGATGAACGACATCTTCACCTTCCAGTACGAAGGCGAGAACGTCGACGGCCGCCTGCGCGGGTCGTGGGTGTCGCCGGGCATGCGGCCGGCCTTCGTCGACCGCCTGTCCTATTTCGGCATGCTCGAGCCCTGGATGCGGGCACTTCAGGAAGCCTGACGCATGGACCGCGGTCTTCTACTGCTGGTCGGCCTGCTTCTGACCGTCGCGCTGGTCACCGGGATCCTGTCCTTCGTCAAGTCGGGACAGGCCCGCCGCCTGAAGGAGCGGGTCGCGGTGGCGGGCGCCAATGTCAGCGCGGCGGCCGACAGCGGCGATCTGCCGAGCATACGGCTCAAGACCGCCGAGACGCGCCCGTTGGCGGAGCGCATCCTGCGCTTCCTGCGGTTCAACCCGGACATCCCTCAGGAACAGGTGCTGCCCTGGCCGCTGGTCATCGTGCTGGGGGCGGTGGTGGCGATCCTTGTCGCCTTCTACCTCGGCAAGGTCGTGCGCCAGGACGTCGCCATGGTGGTGGGGCTCGCCGGCGGCGTGTTCACCATCCGCGGCTTCTTCGCCTGGCAGCACGGCCGCTATGTTGACCGGATCTTCCGCCAGATCCCCGACGCGATCGGGCTGATGGTCCGGGCCGTGCGCGCGGGCCTGCCGGTCGGCGAGGCGATCAGGAGCGTCGCATCGGAACTCTCTTCGCCATTGCGCGACGAGTTCGCGCGCATGCTGGGCGACGTCGCGATCGGTCGCCCCGTCGACTTCGCCTTCATGCGCCTGCATGAGCGAACGGGACTGCCGGAATTCTCGTTCCTCGCCGTGACGCTCGGCCTGCAGAGCCAGACCGGCGGCAATCTCGCCGAGACGCTCGACAATCTCGCCGACATCGTGCGGAAGCGCGTGGCGTTGTCCAAGCGGGCCAAGGCGCTGGCGGCGGAAGCGCGGATGCAGGCCGGCATCCTCATGGCACTGCCCTTCGTCGCCGTGCTCGCGATGTCGCAGCTGCAGGAATTCTACACCGAGAACATGTTCCACACGCCGACCGGCCAGAAGCTCGCGATGGTGGGGCTCGGCTTCTCCGCCTTTGGCTTCATGGTCATTCGCTGGATGATCAAGCGCGCGGGGACGGACTGACCATGGCTGACGCTGCGGGCATCGACATCAATCTCATCGCCATTCTCGCGGTCGTCTTCGCGGTCATGCTCGCGATCGGCGCGGCGATCGTCCTCGCGCGCGGCGCCGAGGACAAGGACCTCTCGGTGCGGGTCAGGGGTGTTGTTCGCCCCGCCACGCGGGAGGCCGAGATCAGCGCCAGCGGAAGGTCCGCGGGCGCGCCGTTCCGCCGGATCGGCGAGGCGCTCCGCAACACCGCCCTCGTTTCCCCGAAGGATCTGGAGGAGTTCCAGATGGCGGTGGCCGCGACAGGCATGAATCCCCGTGCCGCGGTGCCGACCTTCATCGGCGTGAAGGCCGTCATGCTGGTGGGCCTGCCGCTGCTCGGGCTGCTCTACGGCTACCTCAACGGCTACAATGCGCCGCGCATCGCCATCGCGATGTTCACCGGCGTGGTGGTCGGCATCTTCGGGCCGAACCTCTTCCTCTCCTACCTGAAGAGGAAGCACGAGGAAGCGCTGAAGAAGGGCCTGCCCGATGCGCTCGACCTGCTCGTCGTCACCGCCGAGGCGGGTCTCGGCCTGGAGACGGCGCTCGATCGCGTGGCGCGGGAGATCGAGGGCAACAACAAGCCGCTCGCGCTCTCTTTCCTCGTCCTCGTGCACGAACTCCGGATGCTGCCGGATCGGCGCATGGCACTCGAACGGTTCGGACAGAGAACAACCTATGACGGCTTCAAGCGTCTCAGCGGCACGCTGTCGCAGACGTTGAAATACGGCACGCCGCTCGCCCAGGCATTGCGCGTGCTGGCGAACGAGATGCGCACCGACCGCATGCTGCGGATCGAGGAGAAGGGCATCCGCCTGCCCGCGCTGCTGGTGATTCCGCTGATTCTCTTCATCATGCCGGCGGTCTTCATTGCGCTGCTCGGCCCATCCGTGATCGAACTCGGCAAGGGCCTCTTCGCTGGGGTACAACGATGATCGATTCCCGCCTTTGTGGTTGCCTGGGTGGCGCCGCCGCGTTGCTGCTCGCGGGGTGCGCCACGGACGGCATCCGGGGGCCAGACGCCAACACGCGCATGCGCGTCGCCGCGGCCGCCGAGGCGGGCGGCCAGCAGGACATCGCTTTGTCGATGTACGGCGCGGCAGCGGCGGGGGCGCCCAATGACGCCACGGCGCAGATGCGCTTCGCCGGCGCGCTGGCGCGCGCCGGAAACCGCGCCCAGGCCGAACAGGTCCTGGCGGCGGCGGTCGAGCGCAATCCCAACAACCGCGACCTGCTGATCCAGCTCGGCCGGATGCGCCTGCGGTCGGGCGCCGCGGGCCAGGCGCTGAACCTCTTCGACCGTGCGCTGTCGTCCGATTCGCGGAGCGTGCCCGCGCTCGA
The DNA here is from genome assembly GCA_023424475.1 of Pseudomonadota bacterium. GTDB lineage: Bacteria > Pseudomonadota > Alphaproteobacteria > Acetobacterales > Acetobacteraceae > Neoroseomonas. Next base: position 2,326 of record JAFADX010000370.1, on the reverse strand, counting down.
CGGGCGCGGCGTCGCGCTCGACCTGATGGGCAGGCACCCGGAGGCGCAGGAATCCTACCGGCGGGCGCAGGCCCTCGATCCGAACTCGGTCGCCGTGGCGAACAATCTCGGCCTGTCGCTCCTGCTCGACGGGCGGCCCGAGGAAGCGCGGGCCGTGCTCGAGCCGCTCGCGCGGCGTTCGGATGCGTCGCAGCGCGTGACGGCCAACTACGCCATCTCGCTTGCGGCGACCGGGGACGAGGCCGGGGCGCGCTCCATCCTGGGCGATCCCGACATGGATGTCGCCGCCCTCGCCGATGCCTTCCGCGCCAGCAACCGGCAGGTCATCGAGGTGACGCCGAACGAACCCCGCAGCTGAGGATGGGGGACCTCGGCGAGGGTGCCCGGCGCCCGGCCGGGCTCCTCGATCTGCCGTGGCTGACCGGGGAACGGGTCCGTGCGATCGGCATCGCGGTCTGCATCGCCTATGCGCTCTCATTGCTGATCAGCCTCGCCTTCCGCAGCGGCCCGGCATTGACCAGCGATTTCGTCGCCTACCAGGCCGCGGGCCGCATGGCGCTCGAGGGCCGGGCGGCGGAGGCCTATTCCTGGACGGCGTTGCGCGAGGTCCAGGCGGCCATACTGGGGGGGGAGCCGACGGGACATCTCGGCTGGCTCAATCCGCCGGGCTTCTTCTTCGCGGTCATCCCCGTATCGGAACTCCCGCTCAAGGCCGGGTGGATCGCCTGGGTTGTCGCCACGGCCCTGGTGTTCGGCCTCGCGGCCTGGAGCATCCTGCCGCGGTGCGCGGCGCTCGCGGCGGCCTTCGCCGTGCCGCCGGTCCTCTTCAGCGCCGTCGTGGGGCAATCGGGGTTGCTGACCGCCGGGCTGCTCGGTCTCACGCTCGCCCGGCTGGGGCCTGGCCCGCTGAGTGCCGGGCTGGCCCTGGGGCTGCTGTCCTGGAAGCCGCAGCTCGGCCTGGCCTTTCCGCTGCTGCTCGCGGTGGGGGGGTATTGGGCCACCTTCCTCGTGGCGGCCGTCACGGTGGCGGGGGTGGTGCTCGCCTCCTCCCTGGCCTTCGGGGTCGAGGCGTGGTGGGCCTTCCTCGACGCCATGGGGGGCAATGCGGCGCTGCTGCTGAATGCCGGGCGCGACATCCTGCCGAGGATCCAGTCGATCTATGGCTTCGGCCTTGGCCTGGGCCTCGACCGGACGGGAGCGATGATCCTGCACGGCGCGAGCGCCCTGCCGGCGCTCGTGCTCTGCCTCCTGATCTGGAGAGGCGCCCGGAAGGGGCGGCCGGAGCCCGCGGCCATCGCGGCGATCGCAACCTCCTTTCTCCTCACTCCCTATGTCTGGGGCTACGACATGCCGGCCCTGGCCATGGCCGCGCTGTTCCTGGCCCGTCTCGGGATGGCGGAAGGCTTCCTGCCCTTCGAGCGGCTGCTGCTCGTCGTCGTGCCGGCGGCGACGACGATCCTCCTGTTCAAGGCGATACCGCTGATCGGGCCGGTGGCGTGGTGGGTGTTCCTGGGCCTTGCCTGGCGGCGCCATCGTGCGGCCGCCGCGGGCCGCCCCGGGCGTCCGCTCGGCGTGCCGTCCGCCTGATCGAATCGCGCACCGGCGCAGCCTGCCCGCGAAGCCGGAACCCGCCGTGGATCAGCCTGGTGCGCCGCGCGATCCCGGCCGCAGGCACATGATGCGCGGCCGCCGCGGCTGCGGCGCCCGTCCGCGGAGGCGGAGCTCGACGTTCGGCACCGCCACCACCGGGCGCAGGGATGGGGTCTGCGCCCCGATCAGCAGCACGGCGCCCCGGCCCGAGGCACAGAGGCCCGCCATGGCAGGCCCCGGCAGCGGGATCACCCCCGGCGCCGGGCCGGGGACGAAGCCCCGGCCTGTCATCGCCGCCATGACGCGCTGGTGGTAGATCAGGCCCCGCTCGGGCGTCGCCGAGTGGTATTGCGCCGTCGCCTGCGCCCAGTCGCCCGTCCGCTCGTAGAGCCGGCGGAGGAAGCGCACCGCATAGGCGACATTGGTCGCCGGCTCGAAACCGGCCTCGACGCTGGGGAAGGCATCGGGGTGGTGCAGCAGGTTGATCTGCATGCAGCCGATGTCGATGGAACGCGTTCCGGACGCCAGGCGGGACTGCACCTCGGCCACCGCCTCGGCGCGGCTGGGCATGTAGCGGCCTTCGCCGGCGGCATTGAACGACCAGGGCCAGGGCTGCACCCCGCCGGCCGGCGTGCGCCGCCCGGTTTCGACCCGCGCAATCGCCCCGAGCAGGCCCTGGGGCAGACCAGAGCCGGCCTCGGCGGCCGTGATGGCCTGGGAACATGCTGTCCAGGGA
>JAFADX010000341.1 GCA_023424475.1 Pseudomonadota bacterium | reverse complement strand
GCACTGCTCGCCCCGCCTGAGGCGCTGGCCGCGCGCATCGCCGCGCTGGCGGGCGAGAGGGCGGCCGCATGACGCCCGACAGCTTCGCCTTCCTTGCGGGCCTGGTGAAGGCACGATCCGGCATCGTCCTGACCGTGGACAAGGGCTACATGCTGGAGACGCGGCTCGGCCCCCTGCTGCGGCGCGAGGGCCTGCCGGGGCTCGATGCCCTGGCCCTGCGTCTGCGCTCGGGGCGCGACGAGCGCTTGGCGATCGAGTTGGTCGAGGCGCTGACCACCAATGAGAGTTCCTTCTTCCGCGACGGCAGGCCTTTCGCGCACCTGAAATCCCTGTTGCCCCGGCTGGCGGCGGTGCGGCCGGCGGGCCAGCCGCTGCGGATCTGGTCGGCCGCCTGCTCCTCGGGGCAGGAGGCCTATTCCATCGCCATGGTGGCCGCGGAACTCGGTCCGGCGCTGGGCGGGCGCCGGGTGGAGATCCTCGGCACCGACCTTTCGCGCGAGATGCTCGAGCGCGCGCGGCAGGGCCTCTTCACCCAGTTCGAAGTCCAGCGCGGCCTGCCGGTGCAGATGCTGGTGAGGCATTTCCACCAGGAAGGCCCGCGCTGGCGCATCAGCGAAGCCTTGCGCGCCATGGTCCGCTGGCAGTTCTTCAACCTGCTCGGGGATGCGCGCGGCCTCGGCCGCTTCGACGTGGTCTTCTGTCGCAACGTGCTGATCTATTTCGACGCGCCGACGAAATCGCGGGTCCTCGCCATGCTCTCGGACATGCTGGCGCCGGATGGGGTGGTCTATCTCGGCGGGGCGGAGACGGTGCTCGGCCTGACCGACCGGCTGGTGCCGGCGGCAGGGGAACGCGGGGTCTATGAGCCGGCCAGGCCCGCCGCCAGGGCGGGGTGATGTCCGTGGGTCGGGACGGCCGAGGCGGCATGGCCGCCCCGCCTCGCGACCTGTCAGGCAGCCTGCATGTCGACGGCCGGCGCCGGCGCCCCGCCGGGCGCTGCGCCCCAGGTGCCGCCGCGGCTGGCCATCGGGTCCCGCAGCACGTAGCCGCGGCCCCAGACGGTGCCGATCAGGTCCGTCGCGCCCGCCTGGGCGAGCTTCTTGCGCAGCTTGCAGATGAAGACGTCGATGATCTTCACCTCCGGTTCGTCGATGCCGCCGTAAAGGTGGTTGAGGAAGGCCTCCTTCGTCATCACCACGCCCTTGCGCAGGGCCAGCAGTTCCAGGATCGCGTATTCCTTGCCGGTCAGGTGGACCGAGCGGCCGCCGACCGTCACCTCCCGCGATCCGAGGTTGAGGTTCAGCGGCCCGACCGACAGTGTCGGCTGGCTGAAGCCCTTGGCGCGACGGACGATGGCCTGGATGCGGGCGATCAGCTCCTGCTGGTCGAAGGGCTTGGTGATGAAGTCGTCGGCGCCCATGCCGAAGACCTTCACCTTGGTCTGCGGGCGCGAGACCCCCGAGAGGATGAGCACCGGCGTCTCGATCCGCGCGGCGCGGAGGCGCCGGACGACCTCGGAGCCATCGATGTCCGGCAGCATCAGGTCGAGGACCACGATGTCGTAGTCGTAGAGGCGGCCCAGCTCGACGGCTTCCTCGCCGGTATCGGCGGTGTCCACGATCATCCCGGCCTGCTTGAGCATCAGGGTGATGCCACGCGCAGTCGTGAGATCATCCTCAACTAACAAGACGCGCATTTTGGTGCCCTCTCACTCTATGGGCGAAAGATACCACCGATGCGTGCATGTTCAAGCCGATTTTCACCAAATGTTCGCTCTAAGTTTGAGGGAAATTTATAGTTTCTGGATTTGAAAATAAAATTTCGACAAACCTACCCCCGATATGTTGCCGCGAGGCCCGCCAGGGATTCCACCCATGGTTGTGGCGCTTCGCGCGGCATGAAGTGACCCACGCCCGGGACGACGTCCCGCCGGAACGGACCCGTGAAATGCCGCTCGCAGCCCTTGCTGTTCGCCGGCGGATCGACCCCGTCCTCGGCGCCATGCAGCACGATCGCCGGCACGGTGATCGGCGGCTGCGCGGCCAACCGGGCCTCGATGCCCTCCAGCGCCGGATCGCCGGGCGCCGCCTGGTGGCGGTGCCGGTAGGACTGGACCACCGTCGCGACGAAGTCCGGGTTCTCGAAGCTTGCCGCCGTCCGGTCATACTCGGCGTCGGACAGCGCGTAGGTGGGCGACCAGAGCCGCCAGAGCAGCCGGCAGAAGGCCGCGCGGTTCTGCGTGAGGCCCGCCACCCCGCGTTCGGTGTGCAGGTACCACTGGTACCAGTAGCGGAGTTCCCGTTCGGGCGCGGCGGGCCAGGTGGCGTTCGGGATGTCCTGGATGTTGTAGCCGGTCGCCGAGACCAGCCCGGTCACCCGCTCCGGCCACAGGGCCGAGACGATGCAGGCGGCCCGCCCGCCCCAGTCATAGCCGGCGAGCAGGGCCCGCCGGATCCCCATCGCATCCATCAGCGCCAGCAGGTCGGCCCCGAGCGCGGCCTGCTGGCCGGATCGCGGCGTCGCCGGGTCCCTGTAGCGCGTCGGGCCGTAGCCGCGCAGATAGGGCACCACCACGCGCAGGCCCCGCGCCGCCAGCGCCGGCGCCACCCCGTCCCAACTGCGCACGTCGTCGGGGAAGCCGTGCAGGAGGATGGCGGCGATGCCCCCGGGCGGCCCGTGCAACTCCACCGCCACGTCGAGCACCCCAGCCGTCACGATCCGCTGTTCCATCGGTCCGATCCTCTTCGTCCGGGCGACGTCTCGGGCGCCCGGGTCAGGTGCGGAAGGGGAAGCGGTCTACGTCCAGCCAGCCGCACAGCCGGCGCATCGGCTTGCCGAGCTTGTCGCTCTCGCCCGTGATCTGCTGCGTGATCCGGTTGTACTGGCGGAAGACGTAGAGCGCTTGCTGCGCCTGCGGCCCGCCCTGCCCGGCATCGGCGGTCTTCCAGAGGTTGCCCTCGGCACTGACGATCACGCCGACATGCTCGACCTGGGCGCCGCGCCACTTGTGGTAGTCCTCGGGCCTGGTCGGGGAGATGCAATTGCAGCCGGCCTCGTGGCGGGCCGGATCGCCGCTGCACAGCAGGTAGAAGTCGCCGGGCTTCGGCCGGAACTCGCCGCTGCGGCGCTCGCGCGCACCGTTGTGGACCCAGCTCTTCGTCGTGATGCCGGCGTTGCGCATGCCCGCAAGTCCGCCGATGCCGATGCCGGTCTTCTCCGCCGCGGCATCGAGGCCGAGCTGCCGCGCGACGAAGGCGGGCAGGCCGCCGCAGGTGGTGTAGCCCGCCCCGGGCTTCCAGTTCGCGTCGATCCGCTTGAAGGCCTGGCTGCCGTAGGTGCTGGGTACGACCTGCGGCAGGATGGCGGTGAGGATCCTTTGCCGGCGCCTGGACAGTTCCATCGCTGAGCACTCCCGACCCTGGCCCGGCGTGGTGCCGGCCCGGGGGAACGCTACGTCATGACGGTGCCGGACCGGCTGCTCCTCACGGGATCGTGGCGACGGGGTGTGACCGGCGGCACGCGGGCCCGGTCAGCGCCAGCGCCGGTGCATCCAGAGCCATTGGCCGGGATATTCCCGCACCCAGCCCTCGATGACCGTGTTCATCGTTTGGGTGGCGGCTTCCACGTCGATCATGCCCTCGACGTCCCGCGGCATCTGGATCTCCTCGGTCAGGTCGAGGCGGAAGCGCCCGCCGGGCAGGCGGATGGCGCGCGCGCCGTGGACCGGACAGTCGAAGCGGCGGGCGAGCTGCGCCAGCAGCGGGTTCGCCGCGGCGGTGCGGCCGAAGAAGGTCACCTTCGGCCCGCGCCCGAAGCGCTGGTCCACCAGCATGCCGATGTGCCGCCCGCGTTCGAGCGCCTTGGCCAGCTTGAAGGGGGCGGACATGCCGGCGGCGACCAGCGTGCCCATGCTGTCGCGGCGCAGGCGCAGGATTTCCTTCGCGACCGCCGGGCTGTTCGGCGTGCGGTAGAGCACGGCGCTGTCGATGCCGTGCTTCGCCGCGGCGATCGCCGGCAATTCCCAGTTCGCCAGATGCGCCGAGAAGACGATCGCCGGCTTCCCGTCGTCGCGCAGCCGGTTGTAGAGCGCGATGGTCTCCGGCGTCGCGGTGATGCGCCCGTCCGTCGGATGGTCCAGGTCGAAGTCCCAGATCCGGTCCATATGGACGTATTCGCAGGCGACGCGCCCCAGATTGTCCCAGGCTTCCGTCAGGATCGCCGCGCGCTCGGCCTCGGCCTTTTCGGGGAAGGCGGCGGCGATGTTCTCGCGCGCGATGCGGTTCGCCCCGGTCAGCGGCCCGAGGTGGCGCGCGAGGAAGGCGCCGATGCGCGGTCCGCGATCCGGCCCCAGCAGGCGCAGCAGCGCGAAGACCGCCCGGATCAGAAGCCCGAACAGCCGGTCCGCGAAGAGCCAGAGGCGATACTTAAAGCGTAACAACGATCTTCCCGAAGACGCGCCGGCTTTCCAGCCGGTCGAGCCCTTCCGCGAAGCGTTCGACCGGCAGCACGGTGTCGAGCACGGGCAGGATGCCGCGCGCCATCTTCGCGTAGCCGTCGGCGATGTTGCGCATGGAGGCGCCGAAGGACCCGAAGATCCGCAACTGGCGCTGGAACAGCATCATCAGGTTGGTCTCGGCGGACACGCCGGAGGTCGAGCCGCAGGTCACCAGCCGCCCGCCCATGCGCAGCGACAGCAGCGATCCCGCCCAGGTCGAGGCGCCGACATGTTCGAACACCACGTCCACGCCGACCTTGTTGGTCGCGCGCCGCGCCACCGTCGGGAAGTTCTGCGTCGAGTAGTTCACCACATGGTCGGCGCCCAGCGCCTTGGCCTTGGCGCATTTCTCGTCGTCGCCGGCCGTCGCGATGACGGTGCAGCCCATGTCCTTGGCGATCTTCACCGCCACCGTGCCGATACCCGACCCCGCGGCATGCACCAGGATCGTCTCGCCGGGTTCGAGCTTCGCATTGTCGAACAGCATGTGTTCGACGGTCGAGAAGGTGATCGTCCCGCAGGAGGCGTCGTCCCAGGAGATGCCCCCGGGGACGCGCACCAGCAGGCGCGCTTCCTGGTTCACCAGTTCGCAGGCGAAGCCGTCGACGTGGAAGCCCTTCACGCCGCGGACGTTCTCGCAGAGGTTGTCCTCGCCCCTGAGGCAGCGGCGGCACTTGCCGCAGGTCAGGGCGCCATAGGGCGCGGCGCGGTCGCCGGCCTTCCACTCCGTGACGCCCTCGCCCACCGCGACGATCTCGCCCACCGCCTCGGCACCCACGATCAGCGGCAGTTCCCGCTTCGCGAAGGCCATGCCGCGGAAGCCCCAGACGTCGATGTGGTTCAGCGCGACGGCCCTGATGCGCAGCGTCACCTCGCCCGGGCCGGGCGGGGGCGGGGGCGGCACCTCCTCGAGGCGCAGATCGCGGTCGGCATGCAGGCGGAGGGCACGCATGGAAGTCTCCCAGGATCGCGGGGGGAGAAGGGAACTTCTCCCCCCGAACCCCCCTCAACCTTCTTCGACACCTGGGGACCGACCGCAATGGGCAGCGCCCAAGAATCAGGGAAGGGAGGGGACCGGGGGAGGTTCTCCTCCCCCGCACTTGCATCACGGCGCCGCGCTCACCACGAGGCACACATTCTGCCCGCCGAACCCGAAGGAGTTCGACAGAACGTGCTTCAGCCCCGACACCTGCCGCGCCGCGTTCGGCACCACGTCGAGCGTGATCGCCGGATCCGGCTCGTCGTGGTTGATCGTCGGCGGCAGCACCTGGTCGCGGATGGTCAGCAGGCTGAAGGCCGCCTCGATCGCGCCGGCGGCGGACAGCGTGTGGCCGATCATCGACTTGTTGGAGGAGATCGGCGGCGGCGCGTCGCCGAAGACGGCGCGCATGCCGAGCGTCTCCATCTTGTCGTTCTCGGGCGTGCCGGTGCCGTGCGCGTTGACGTAGCCGATATCGGCGGGCCGCAGCCCGGCATCGTCGATGGCGTTGCGCATGGCCCCGATGATCGCCGACCCGTCGGGGTTCGAGCGCGTGCGGTGGAAGTTGTCCGCCCGCTCCCCGCAGCCCGAGAGGATGCCGAACACCGCCGCCCCGCGCTTCGTCGCGTGCTCGAGGCTCTCAAGCACCAGCGCGGCCGCGCCCTCGCTCATCACGAAGCCGTCGCGCGTCTTCTCGAAGGGGCGGGAGGCCCTGCTCGGCTCCTCGTTCCGCGCCGTCAGCGCGGAAAGCAGCGAGAAGCGGATCACCGCCTCCGGCTGCACCGAGCCATCGGCGCCGAGGGCGATGGCGGCATCCGATTCCCCGCGCTGGATCGCCTCGACGGCCATCTGGATGGCCGAGGCGCCGGTGGCGCACGCCGTGGTCAGCGCGATGGGCGCGCCGGTGGTGCCGAAGCGGGCGGCAAGCCGCTCGCCGACGCCGCCGAAGAGGAAGGTCTCGTAGAGATCCTCGCGGCCGGTCGCGACCTCGACCGCCGCGCGGTAGGACCCGTTGCCGTTGGCCCGGCGCGCCAGGTCGAAGCGCTGCGGCCATTCGTATTCCACGGGCGGCATGCCGAGCATGAGCGGGCCGGGGAAGGCACCGGGCTCGCCGAGCGCGGCCTGGGCGAGTGCTTCCTCGACCGCCGCGGCAGCCATGCGCTCCACCCGCACGGGGGAGGAGACGACCTCCCCGCCGGCGGCTTCCTCGGGCAGTTCGACGGTGCCGGCGATGGTGGTGCGCAGCTTGTCCACCGGGAAGCGGCGGATGCGGGAGATGCCGGACGTGCCGGCCTTCACCGCCGCCCAGTTCGCTTCGCGGCCCCAGCCCAGCGGGGTGACGATGCCGATGCCGGTGACGGCGACGAGCGGCCGCCCGAGATGGTCCTTCATGCCGCGCGCTCCAGCAAAGCGAGGGCCTCGCCGCGCCACTGGCCGAAGCCGGTGACGAGGATGCGCTCGACCGGGCCTTCCCCGGCATCGGCCGGGTCCATCGCCGGGTAGAAGCCGCCGCGCGACAGCGCCAGCGCGCCGAGCGCGACATTGGCCGGGAAGGCGGCCTCGACCCCATGGCCGATCAGCGAGCCGGTGCGCCGCACCGCCGCACCGCCGAGGCCGGCGAGGAAGGCCTCCTCCTCGGTCCGGGCTTCCGCGACGCCCGTCATGCCGGACAGCACGCCGAGGCCCGTGCCGGGCGGCGCGCCGAGCTTCGCCAGCAGCGCCCCGGCTG
>JAFADX010000322.1 GCA_023424475.1 Pseudomonadota bacterium | reverse complement strand
CCGCCCGCCGGCGCGCGGGTCGAGGCGATCGGCGGCGTCCCCGGCGAGCGCGACCTCGGCCCCTGGCTGCTCGCCGCCGCGCTGCTGCTGCTGGCGATCGACCTCGTGATCTCGCTGGTCCAGCGCGGGCTGGTCGGGTCGCGCTGGGCGAAGGCGGCCGCGCTGCTGCTCGCGCTGCACGCCGCGGGGCCGGCCTCGGCGCAGCCCCTCGACGGCATCACCGAGGCGAACGTCACCCACCTTGCCTATGTCGTGACCGGCGACGCGCAGGCGGACGAGATGTCGCGCCTCGGCCTCGCCGGCCTGTCCGACTACGTGAACCGCCGCACCGCCGCGGCGCTCGCCGAGCCGCGCGCGGTGGTGCCGGGGCGCGACGACCTCTCCTTCTATCCGCTGCTCTACTGGCCGGTCCTCGCCGACGCGCCGCAGCCGGACGCCGCGGCGGTCGCCGCGCTCAATGCCTTCATGCGCAATGGCGGGATCATCCTGCTCGACACGCGCGACGAAGGCTCCGGCGAGGGGATGCATCCCGGCGCGCGGGCGGCGCTGCGCCGGGTGACGCGCGATCTCGCCATCCCGCCGCTCGCGCCGGTGCCCGAGGACCACGTCCTGCGGCGCGCCTTCTACCTGCTGCCGGACCTTCCGGGCCGCTATGCCGGCGGTCAGGTCTGGGTGGCGCGCGACCAGGACCGCGCCAATGACAGCGTGAGCCCGGTCATCATCGGCGGGCACGACTGGGCCGCCGCCTGGGCCACCGACGCCCGGGGGCAGAATCCCTACGCGACCATCCCCGGCGGCGCGCGGCAGCGCGTGCTGGCCTATCGCTTCGGCGTCAACCTCGTGATGTACGCGCTGACCGGCAACTACAAGGGCGACCAGGTCCATGTGCCGGCCATCCTCGAAAGGCTCGGGAATTGAACGACGCAAGCGCCTCCGGCGGCCTGCTCCGCGTGCGGGTCCCGCACGGCCATGCGCGGGTGACCTATGTCGAGCTGTTCTTCGACCTGGTCTTCGTCTTCGCCATCACGCAGCTTTCGCATGCCCTGGCGCACCACATGGACGCGGTGGGCGCGGCGCAGACCCTGGTGCTGTTCATCGCGCTCTGGTGCACCTGGATCAACACGGGCTGGGTGACGAACTGGCTCGACCCGGACCGCGTGCCGGTGCGCCTCATGCTGTTCGCCATGATGTTCGCGGGGCTCGTCGCCTCCTCGTCCATTCCTGCCGCCTTCGGCGCGGAGGGCATGGTCTTCGCGCTGGCCTATGTCGCCATGGAGGTCGGGCGCACGGCCTGGACGCTATGGGTGATCCCGGCCGGGAACGCCGCCCTCAAGCGCAATTTCCATCGCATCCTGGTCTGGGTGCTGATGCCTGCGCCCTTCTGGATCGCCGGCGCGCTGCTGCCGCCCGGCGCGCGGCTCGCCTGCTGGGCGGCGGCGGTGGCGATCTGGGTCGCCGGGCCGATCCTGCGCTTCCCCGTGCCGCGGCTCGGCACCTCCTCGACCCGGGACTGGAACGTGGAGGGCGCGCATCTCGCCGAACGCTGCGCGCTCTTCATCATCATCGCGCTCGGCGAGGGCATCCTCGTCACCGGCGCGACCGTCTCCTCGCTGCCCATCACGGCGGCGAGCCTGTCCGCCTTCGCCGTCGCCTTCATCGGCAGCATCGCGATGTGGTGGATCTACTTCCACATCGGGGAGGCGCGCAGCGCGCGCCTCATCACGGAGCATGAGGATCCGGGCCGGATCGCGCGCCTCGGCTATACCTACCTGCACGCGCCGATCGCCGCGGGCCTCGTCCTCGCCGCAGTGGGCGACGACTTCGTGCTGAAGCACGCGACGGATCCAGCGGGAGCGAAGGAGGTCGCGGCCCTGCTCGGCGGGCCGGCGCTCTATCTGGCGGGCCTGCTGATGTTCAAGCGGCTCAGCGCGCCCGTGGCGCCGCTGTCGCACATGGCCGGCCTGGGCCTGCTGGCCCTCGTCGCCCTCGTCGCGGCGGGGCTGCCGGTCCTGCTCGTCGGAGCGGCAGCGGCCGCGGTCCTCGTGCTCGTGGCGGTCTGGGAACATCTCTCGCTGCGGGGGCGGCAGGGATGACGCAGACCATCGCGGGCCTCGACTTCGCACCCGTCCTGCCGATCTGGCTGATCGGCGCGGCGGCGGTGCTGGCGCTGGCCGCGATGGTTCCCGCGGTGCTGCGCCGCGCCCGGGGCACGCTGTGGCGCGCAGCGACCTTCGCGCTCGTGCTGCTCGCGCTCGGCAATCCGCGCCTCGTCGAGGAATCGCGCGAAACCCGCCCGGACATCGCCCTGCTCGTGGTGGACCGCACGGATTCCACCACCGTCGGCGATCGCGCCGCGCAGATCGAGGCCGCGCGGCGCGAGATCGAGGCCCGCGCCGCCCGCCTGCCCGACATGGAACTGCGCACCGTCGAGGCGCCCGAAGGCGGCAACCAGGGCACGCGCCTCTTCGCGGCCATGGAACGCGCGCTGGCCGAGATCCCACGCGCGCGGCTCGCCGGGGTGATCGCGCTGACCGACGGCCAGGCGCACGACATCCCGGCCACGGCGCCCTTCGACGCCCCCTTCCATGCCCTGCTTCCGGGCCGCCCGGGCCAGATCGACCGGCGCCTGCGCGTCATCGAGGCACCGGGCTTCGGCATCGTCGGCCGCACGGTCGAGATTCGCGTCGCCATCGACGACCTCGGCGTGCCGAATGCGCAGGGCGCGGCGCGACTGACCATCCGCCGCGATGGCGAGAGCGCGCGCACCGAGAGCGTGCCGGTCGGCCGCGACCACCGCATCGCCGTGCCGATCCAGCGCGGCGGCCCCACTGTCGCCGAGATCGACGCCGAGGCCCGGCCCGGCGAGGTCAGCCCCCGCAACAACCGCCAGATCGTCACCATCAACGGCGTGCGCGACCGGCTGCGCGTGCTGCTCGTCTCGGGCGAGCCCCATGCGGGCGAACGCACCTGGCGCCGCCTGCTCAAGGCCGACCCCAATGTGGACCTGGTGCATTTCACCATCCTTCGCCCGCCGGAAAAGGACGACCTGACGCCGCTGAACGAGCTGGCGCTGATCGCCTTCCCGGTGCGCGAGCTATTCCAGGTGAAGCTGCGGGACTTCGACCTGATCGTCTTCGACCGCTTCTCCAACCGCGGCATCCTGCCGATGGTCTACCTGCGCAACATCGCCGACTATGTGCGCGGCGGCGGTGCATTGCTGCTGTCCACCGGGCCGGAGTTCGGCGGCCCGGCCTCCCTGGCGCTGACGCCATTGGGCCAGATCCTGCCAGCGGTCCCGGCGGGGCGGCAGAACATCGTCGCCGAGGGCGCCTTCCGCCCCCTCGTCTCCCCCCTCGGCTTCCGCCACCCGGTTACCGAGGGCCTGACCGGCGCCAATACGGCGGACCAACCGTCGGCCAGCTGGGGCCGCTGGTATCGCTGGCTGCGCGCCGACGTCCGCGGCGGCGCGACCGTGATGAACGGCCCGGACGGCGCCCCGCTGCTGGTGCTGGACCGGGTCGGGGAGGGCCGGGTCGCGCTGCTCCTCTCGGACAACATCTGGCTGTGGTCCCGTGGCCACGACGGCGGGGGGCCGCAGCAGGAGCTCCTGCGCCGGACCGCGCATTGGCTGATGCGCGAGACGGAACTGGAGGAAGAGGACCTCACGGCGCGCATCGAGGCCGGCCGGCTGACCGTCACCCGCCGCAGCCTGGCCGAGGGCCCGCCGCCCGAGATCGCCGTCACCGCGCCCGATGGCACGCTCACCCGCGCCCGGCCCGAGGAAGCCGGCGGCGGCCGCGCCACCCTGACCATGCCCGCAACGCAGCCCGGCGTGTGGCAGGCGACGGACGGGCGGCGGACCGCCTTCGCCGCCTCGGCCGCCGCCAATCCGCTGGAGGTCGCGGACCTCCGCGCCGAGCCCGCGCGGCTGCAGCCGTTGCTCGCCGGCACGGGCGGCGTCGCGCGCTACATGGGCGACGGGACCGCGCCGGACCTGCCCGACCTGCGCCGGGTCTCGCCCGGGCGGGACGTGGCCGGACCAGGCTGGATCGGCCTGCGCCGAAACGGGGATCATACGGTGACGGGCATCAGCGCCTTGCCGCTGCTGCCGCCATGGCTGGCCCTGGTGCTGGTGCTGGGCGCCGCGATGGTAGCCTGGCGACGGGAGGGGCACTGAAAGACCGCCTGGGCGCGCGCCATGCGGCGCATTTCCATGTGCGGCCCCGGCATTTCCAAACGGCCTCCGAGCTTCCTGTTTTCCCGGCCATGCAAACGGGCGTAGAAACCCGCCCATGAGAAGGATGCTCCCCCTGATCGCCTCGGCGGGGCTGGCGGCCCTGCCGGGCATGCTCCTGGCCACGGTGCCTGCCCAGGCGCAGTTCGCGGGCCCGGCGCCGCCGGCCTCGACGACGACGCAGCAGCCCCCGCCCCCGGCCCTGCCCGGCCTGGCCGCGCGGCGGGCGCCCGAGCCGATCCCGGCCGACCCCAACGCGAACCTCACGCCCACCGCGGCGCTGTTCGACGCGGTCAACCGCGGCGACCTGGCGGCGGCGCGGGACGCGGTCGCGCGCGGCGCGAGCCTCGATGAACGCAACGTGCTCGGCATGACCGCGATCGATGCCGCGGTAGACCAGGGGCGGAACGATATCCTGTTCTACCTGCTCTCCGCCCGACCGTCCGTCCGCGGCCCGGCCCCGTCGCCCGAAGCCGCCC
>JAFADX010000262.1 GCA_023424475.1 Pseudomonadota bacterium | reverse complement strand
AGAGCAGCCAGCGCCGGCCGCGCGGCGCGGGGGTGGCGGGGGTCTCGCTCATGCCGGGACCGTGGCACCCTTGGGGGCCGGCGCGGCGACGCGCATCCGGCGGTCGGACAGGGAGAGCATCCCGCCGAAGGCCATGGCGAGGCCGCCGAACCAGATCCAGGGCGCGAAGGGGTTGTGGTGCAGCCGGAGCACGGCGGCGGTGCCGCGCTCCTCGCCGAGCACGGCGTAGAGGTCGCGGAGCGCATTGGTGTGGATGGCGGCCTCGGCGGTGGTCTGGCCATCGACGACGAAGGTGCGGCGTTCGGGCGTCAGCACGGTCACGACGCGGCCGTCCTGCAGCACGGTCACGGTCACGCGGCGGGCACGGTAGTTCGGCCCCGCGACGTCCGAGAGCCCGTCCATGCGCCATTCATAGCCGGCCAGGCGCGTGCTCTGGCCGGGTTCCAGCTGCACGAGGGTATCGGTCGCCACCCCCATGCCGGCGATGCCCGCGATGCTGAAGCCGAGCGCGCCATGGGCGATGGCCGCCCCCCAGGCTGCGCGCGGCAGGCCGATGGCGCGGCGCCAGGCCTGCGCCGGGCGGCGGAAGAGCTGGATCCGGTCCGCGATGTCCGCCGTTGCGCCGGCCACCAGCCAGGCCGCGAGCGTCATGCCGAGCGCCGGCCAGACCGGATAGCCCAGGAAGGCGAGGAAGACGAAGCCGATGGCGAGCGCCGCGACCGCCGCCCACCAGAGCCGCTGCAGCGCGGCCCAGAGGTCGCCGCGCTTCCACGGCATCATCGCGCCGACCGGCATGGCGACGACGAGCGGCAGCGCCAGCGGCGCCGCCGCCGTGTTGAAGAAGGGCGGGCCGACCGAGATGCGCGCGCCGGTCAGGATGTCCGCGAACATCGGCCACAGCGTGCCGGCGAGCACCACCGCGGCAATCGAACACAGCAGCAGGTTGTTCAGCACCAGGGCGCCCTCGCGCGAGATCGGCGCGAAGACGCCCGTCGGCACCAGCCGCGGCGCGCGCCAGGCAAAGAGCGCGAAGGCGCCGGCGACATAGACCATCAGCAGCGCGAGGATGAAGACACCGCGCGCCGGGTCGTTGGCGAAGGCATGCACGGAATTCAGCACGCCCGAGCGCACCAGGAAGGTGCCGAGCAGGCTCATCGCGAAGGCGAGGATCGCGAGCAGCACGGACCATACCTTCAGCGTGTCGCGCTTCTCCACCACGATCGCCGAATGCAGCAACGCCGTGCCGGCGAGCCAGGGCAGCAGCGAGGCGTTCTCCACCGGATCCCAGAACCAGTAGCCGCCCCAGCCGAGCTCGTAATAGGCCCACCAGGACCCCATGGTGATGCCGACCGTCAGGAAGCACCAGGCGCCCAGCGCCCAGGGCCGCACCCAGCGCCCCCAGGCCGCGTCCACGCGGCCTTCCAGCAGCGCCGCCAGCGCGAAGGCGAAGGTCACCGCATAGCCGACATAGCCGAAGTAGAGCGTCGGCGGGTGCATCGCGAGGCCCGGATCCTGCAGCACCGGATTGAGCCCGCGCCCGTCCGCCGGCGGCGGCCAGATGCGCGTGAAGGGGTTGGAGGTGAAGATGATGAAGAGCAGGAAGCCGACCGCGATCCAGCCCATCACGCCGATGACGCGCGCCTTCAGCGCCGTCGGCAGCCCGCGGCCGAAGCCCGCCACCGCCGCCCCGCAGATCGCCAGGATCAGCACCCAGAGCACCATGGAACCCTCGTGGTTCCCCCAGGTGCCGGAGAACTTGTAGATCAGCGGCTTCGCCGAATGGCTGTTGGCGACGACATTCGCCACCGTCGTGTCGTTGACCAGATAGGCCCAGGCGAGCGCGCCGAAGGCGGTGCCGACCGCGATGAGCTGCCCGAAGGCGAGCGGCGCGGCCGTGCCCATCAGGCGCGCATCCCGCCGCGCCGCGCCGACCACCGGCAGGACCGACTGCGCGATCGCCAGCATGCAGGCCAGGGCCAGCGCGAATTGTCCGAGCTCGGGAATCATGCGGGGAGCTTCTGGTGAATGTGGCGCAGGCGGGGGCTCCGCCCCCTCCCGTCCCGCCCGGGATCCGGCAGGCGCCTCGCGCCTCCCCCTCGGCATCGAGGGTCCGGGAGGCCTTCGCCTCCCGGCAGGGGGTTCGGGGGGCTGGCCCCCCGACGGCCGCCACCCGTCCGGGCCATCCGCGTCATCCCCCGTCCCGCCCGCTCGGATGCGTCGGCGCCATGTTCCAGGAGGCCGCGGGCGGCGGCGCACCCTGCGCCGGGTTCCAGTGCCCGGTGCGGCGGAGCGCGTCGGCGACTTCCGGCGGCATGTAGGTCTCGTCGTGGCGGGCGAGCACCTCGGTCGCGCGGAAGCTGCCGTCCGGCTGCAGCTTGCCGAGGGTGACCACGCCCTGTCCTTCGCGGAAGAGGTCCGGCAGCACGCCGGCATAGGTCACCGTGATGGTGGCCGGCCCGTCGGTGACGCGGAAGGTGGCGGTGGGCCGCCCGTCGGCGCCGGTATGGCGTTCGACGCTCCCGGCCTCGACCAGGCCGCCGAGGCGGAAGGCGCGGTCGGCCGGCGGGTGCCGCGCCGCGACGTCGGAGGGCGAGAGGAAGAAGACCAGGTTGTCCTGGAAGGCGGTCAGCGTCAGCGCCGTCGCGGTGCCGAGGCCGAGCGCTGCCAGGAGCAGGATCATCAGCCGGCGCTTCTTGCGGGTCATGGGTCTATGCCTCGACGGCCGGCGTCGGCGCCGGCCTCCGTGGGATATGAAGGCGTTGGATGCCCTGCATTGACGCAGCGCAAGTCATGCGCGGTCCCCCCGCGGGTCGAGTCCGGCGAGCAGGCGCCTGGCCGTGCGGTGCCGCGCCGCGGCCCCGAGCGCGAGCCCGCCGAAGACCGCGACGGTCAGCGCGTAGGAGATGGCGACATGCCACCAGTGCAGGCTCATGCCGGCGCTCCTTCCTCGCGCCGCGCGCGGGCGAGCTGCAGGGCGCGGACCCGGCGTTCCATCACCGCCGCGCGGGTCCGCGCGAGGACGACGGCGGCGAAGAGCAGGGTGAAGCCGATCGCGCAGACCAGCAGCGGCAGGAGGATGTCGATGTGCAGGCCCGGCGCGCCGAGACGCCCGACCGAGGCGGGCTGGTGCAGCGTGTTCCACCAGTCGACCGAGAACTTCACGATCGGCACGTTCACGAAGCCGACCAGGGCGAGGATGGCGCCGGCGCGGGCGCCGCGCTCGGCGTCGTCGAAGGCGCGCACCAGCGCGGCGTGGCCGAGCCAGAGGAAGAACAGCACCAGCACCGAGGTCAGCCGCGCGTCCCAGACCCACCAGGTGCCCCACATCGGCCTGCCCCAGAGGCTGCCGGTGGCAAGGCAGAGGGCGGTCGCCGCGGCGCCGACCGGGGAGAGTTCCCGCGCCGTGAGGTCGGCCAGCGGATGCCGCCAGATCAGCGACATGACCGACAGGATCGCGAGGCCGGTGTAGCCGCCCATGGCGAGCCAGGCCATCGGCACATGGACGTACATGATGCGGACCGTCTCGCCCTGCTGCCAGTCGGGTGGCGAAAGCGCCAGCGCCCAGACCAGCGCGACGCCGAGCACCAGCAGCGCCGCCGCCCAGAGCACGGGCAGCAGCCGCCCGGTCGCTCGCAGGAAGCGGCCGGGATTGGCGAAGCGGTGGAGGCTCCGCCCCCCGGGGTTCGGCCGGTCGGCGGTGGTTCCGGTGCCGGCTGTCAGGCGTCCATTCACGCCCTCCAATTAGGCCAAAGCCCCGGGTTATTGAAGCGGCGCCCGAGCGGCGTTACGTCCGGAAGCGACCGGGCGCCCCCTGCGGGGCCGGGAAGGGGGTGCGGATGCTCTTTGCCGTCACGATCGAGGGCAAGCCCGGGATGGGCGCGACCCGCCGCGCCGTGCGGCCGGACCACATCGCCTGGCTGGAACGCCATCGCGACATGCTGGTGATCGCCGGGCCGATCATGGACGCGGAGGGCAACTCGATCGGTTCCGTGCGGGTGATCGAGGCGCCGGACCGGGCGGCGGTGGATGCCCTGACCGAAGGCGATCCCTTCGCCAGGGCGGGCTGCTTCGCGCGCGTCTCGATCAACCCCTACCGCATCGTGTTCAGGGACGGCGCCAAGACCGAATGACTCACGCCCCGTCCCCGACCCCGAGGCGGCCTGCCCCGGGCAGGCCGGGAGCGCGCAGCGCGACCGCGCCCGGACCACCCGCCGTCGCCGACGCAACATCGCGTGGCGCGAAGGCAAGGCGGCCGGATGGCCGCCGCCCGCCGTCTGAGGGACAAGCAAAATGACCATCCACCGCTGGCTGGTGAAGTCCGAGCCGGACGCCTTTTCCTGGGACCAGCAGGTCGCCAACGGCGTCGAGCCCTGGACCGGCGTGCGCAACCACATGGCCAAGGCCAACCTGGCGGCGATGAGGAAGGGCGACCTCGCCTTCTTCTATCATTCCAATGTCGGCAAGGAGATCGTCGGGGTGGTCGAGGTGGTCCGCGAGGCCTATCCCGACCCCACCGCCGAGGCCGGCAGCCCCTGGGTCTGCGTGGACCTGAAGACCGTGGGCCCGCTGCCGAGGCCGGTGACGCTGGCCGAGATCAAGGCGGAGCCGAGGCTCGAGGGCATCGCGCTGGTGCGTCTGTCGCGCCTGTCGGTGATGCCGATCTCGGCCGAGCACTGGAAGGTGCTGGCGAAGATGGGCGGGTGGAAGGGCAAGTGAGGCCGCCGGCGGCCGAGCGCGTGCTCTGCGCGCTCGAGGACATCCCCGACGGCCAGTCCAAGGGCTTCCCGGCGGCGCCGGGCGCCTTCACCGGGCTCTTCGCGGTGCGGCGCGGGCCGCGCGTCTGGGTCTACGTCAATTCCTGCCCGCATATCGGCGTGCCGCTCGACCCGGTGCCGGACCGGTTCCTCGATACGAAGAAGCAGAACATCGTCTGCTCGACCCACGGTGCGCGCTTCCGTATCGAGGACGGATTCTGCACGAGCGGGCCCTGCTACGGGGAGTTCCTCGAGGCCGTGCCGGCGCGCATCGACGCGGAGGGCCGGGTGCTGGTGCCGGAGGATGCCGGGCTTTAGAGCAGATCCCGATCAGGTGGAATCACCTGAACGGGTGAAGATGCTCGCAGAAACAAAGGGCTGGAGACGTTGCCGTGAGCCAGGGCGAACGGGAACGGCTCCAGCCCCGCGAGCGCGGCCGTCGGCATCGATCCGGCCGATCCGCCGCCGCGCCGCGGGCCGGAACGATCGTCCGGCACCGCCCGGGAAGGCGGAGCGCCGGCCGCCCGGGCTGCCCGAAAGACGTTCCACCCCCGACCAAAGTTGACCTGAATCAAACCGTTGCGCCAAATCCCGGGCCAGAGAACACCCAGGCAGGGAGGCCGCCATGGCAGACGACATCATCGCCGTGAAACCCGAGATCGCCGCCAAAGCCCATGTCGACGAGGCGAAGCGCGCATCCATGGTCGCGGCAGAGGCGAAGGATCCCGAGGCCTTCTGGCGCGGCGAGATGAAGCGCATCGCCTGGATGAAGGAGCCGACGAGGATCAAGGCGGTCGATTTCACCGGCGACATCTCGATCAGGTGGTTCGAGGACGGCGTGCTGAACGCCTCGGTCTCCTGCCTCGACCGGCACCTCGCCACGCGCGGCGACCAGGTCGCGATCATCTGGGAAGGCGACGATCCGAACAGCGACGCGAAGGTGACCTATCGCGAGCTGCACGCGAGGGTCTGCAGGCTCGCGAACGCGATGCGCCGGCTCGGCGTGAAGAAGGGCGACCGCGTCTGCATCTACCTGCCGATGATCGTCGACGCGGCGGTGGCGATGCTGGCCTGCGCGCGGATCGGGGCGATCCATTCCATCGTCTTCGGCGGCTTTTCGCCCGACAGCCTCGCCTCGCGGATCCAGGACAGCGAATGCTCGCTGCTGATCACCGCCGATGAGGGCCGTCGCGGCGGGCGCAAGGTGCCGCTCAAGGCCAATGCGGACGAGGCGCTGCTGACCTGCCCCTCGATCCGCCACGTCATCGTCGCGAAGAACACCGGCGGCGCGGTCGGGATGATGGCGGGCCGCGACCACTGGTGGGCGGCGCTGACCGAGGGCGAGGCCGCGACCTGCGAGCCGGAGCCGATGGGCGCGGAGGATCCGCTGTTCATCCTCTACACCAGCGGCTCCACGGGCAAGCCGAAGGGCGTGCTGCACACGACCGGCGGCTACATGGTCTGGGCGGCCTATACGCACGACATCGTCTTCGACTACCGCGACGGCGAGATCTACTGGTGTACCGCCGATGTCGGCTGGGTCACGGGGCACACCTACATCGTGTACGGCCCGCTCGCGAACGGCGCGACCACGCTGATGTTCGAGGGCGTGCCGTCCTGGCCCGACAATGGCCGCTTCTGGCAGGTCTGCGCGAAGCACAAGGTCAACATCTTCTACACCGCGCCGACCGCCATCCGCGCCCTGATGCGCGACGGCGAAGGCCCGGTGAAGAAGCACGACCGGAGCAGCATCCGCATCCTCGGGTCCGTCGGCGAGCCGATCAATCCGGAAGCCTGGCTCTGGTACTACCGCGTCGTCGGCGACGGGCGCTGCCCGATCGTCGACACCTGGTGGCAGACGGAGACGGGCGGCATCCTGATCTCCCCGCTGCCCGGCGCCGTCGCGCAGAAGCCGGGTTCCGCGACACTGCCGCTGCCGGGCGTGAAGCCCGCCATCGTGGACAACGAGGGCAACCTCCTCGACGGCGCGGCCGAGGGGAACCTCGTGCTGCTCGATTCCTGGCCCGGCCAGATGCGCACCATCTACGGCGACCACGCGCGCTTCGGGCAGACCTATTTCTCGACCTTCCAGGGCATGTACTTCACCGGCGACGGCGCGCGGCGCGACGAGGACGGCTACTACTGGATCACCGGCCGCGTGGACGACGTCATCAACGTCGCCGGCCACCGCATGGGCACGGCGGAGGTGGAATCCGCCCTCGTCGCGCATCCCGCGGTGGCGGAAGCCGCGGTCGTCGGCATGCCGCACGAGATCAAGGGTCAGGGCATCTACGCCTATGTCACGCTGAAGGCCGGCATCGAGGCGACCGAGGTGCTGCGCAAGGAACTCGTCGCCTGGGTGCGCAAGGAAATCGGGCCGATCGCCACCCCGGACGCGATCCAGTGGGCGCCGGGCCTGCCCAAGACGCGCTCGGGCAAGATCATGCGCCGCATCCTGCGCAAGATCGCCGCGAACGAGACGGAAGGGCTCGGCGACACCTCCACCCTCGCCGATCCCGGCGTGGTCCAGGACCTGATCGACAACCGCGTCGGCTGATGGGATGAGCGCCGCGCGCTACAGGGACGTCTATATCGCGGGGCCCGACCTGGTGGCCCCCGTCCTGCGCGGCGCAGCCCCACCCGTGGAAGGGGCGCCCTACCGGATCAGCCCTTTCTTTCCCCCCGCCCCCCGCGACGTCTTCGCGGAGGTCGTCGAGCGCATCCGCGGCGGCGGCCTGCGTGGGCGGCAGACCGCCAAGGCCTGCTGGTGCGCGCTGGTATCGCCATCCGAGATCGCCAGCCTCATCGACGAGATCTATGGCGACTGCGAGGACGACGATTCGCCGATCTGCGTCCTGCGGCGCTTCGTCGCGGCGCTGCCGCGGGACTGTGCCTTCTCCCTGGTGGCGCTGGCGTTCTGATGATGCAGGCGTGACGAAGGGGCCCCGCCCTTCCCGGTCCATCGTCAGCGATAGACGAACGCCGGATCCGTGAGGTCGATCGCCGGGATCGCGTCCTTCTCCGCCCAGTAGTCGTGCATGTGGCGCCATTCCGGCTTGTCGCCGCTCCGCGGCAGCAGGTGGTTGCCGCGCGCCACGTAGCCCGAGGAGAATTCCTCCGGGTCGAGCCAGGGGCCGAGTTTCATGCCCGCATCCTCGGGCCGCAGCGCGACCTCCACGCGCCGGGCCTGGCGCGCCTGCATGTGCTGCAGCAGGCGGCAGACGAAGTCCGCGACCATGTCCGCGCGCAGCGTCCAGGCGGCGCGGATGTAGCCGAAGACCCAGGCGAGGTTCGGCACGCCCGTGAACATCAGGCCGCGATAGGTGACGGTATCGCCGAAGACGAGCGGCCTGCCGTCGATCGCGAAGTCGATGTCGCCGAGCACGTTCAGGTGGAAGCCCGTCGCGGTGACGATGATGTCCGCCTCCAGCGTCTTCCCCGATTTCAGCAGGAGGCCCGTCTCGGTGAAGGTCTCGATCTCGTCCGTCACCACCGACGCCTTGCCCTGCGCGATGCCGCGGAAGAGGTCGGCATCCGGAACATAGGCCAGCCGCTGCTGCCAGGGGCGGTAGCGCGGCGTGAAATGCGTCTCGACATCGTAGCCCGGGCCCAGGTGGCGGCGCACCTCCGCGAGCAGGTCCTCCTTCACCCTGTCGGGCTCGGTGCGGGTGCGCTCGATGAAGCGCGCCTGCTCGAACAGGATCTTCCGCCGCACGATCTCGTGGATCCATTCCTCGTTGATGCCGAGCATGCGCAGCTCGTCGGCGATCTCGATCGCGTTGCGCCCGGTGCGGAAATAGGTCGGCGAACGCTGCAGCATCGTCACATGCGCCGCTTCGTCCGCCATCGCCGGCACCACCGTCGCGGCGGTGGCGCCGGATCCGATCACCACCACGCGCCTGCCGCGGTGGTCGAGGTCCTCGGGCCAGGTCTGCGGATGCGCGATGCGGCCCCGGAAGCGGTCCATGCCGGGCCAGTCGGGCGTGTAGCCTTCCTCGTGCCGGTAATAGCCCTGGCACATCCAGAGGAAGTTCGCGGTGAAGCGCGCCGTGCTGCCGTCCCCGCGCTCCGCCTCGACGGTCCAGAGGTTCGCCGCGCTGTCCCAGCGCGCGGTGCGGATGCGGTGGCCGTAGCGGATGAAGCGGCCAAGGCCGTTCTCCTCGATCACCTCGCGCATGTATTTCAGGATCTCGGGCGCGGTCGCGATAGGCGGGCCGACCCAGGGCTTGAAGCGGTAGCCGAAGGTGTAGAGGTCGCTGTCCGAGCGGATGCCCGGGTAGCGATGCGTCCGCCAGGTGCCGCCGAAACCGTCCTGCGCCTCGAGCACTACGAAGCTCCGCCCGGGGCACTGCTCCTGCAGGTGATAGGCGCCGCCGATGCCGGAGATGCCGGCGCCGACGATCAGCACGTCGAAATGCTCGGCCTGCGGCGCCGCGCGGGCCGGCAGGGTCATCGTCTCTGCCATGGTCCGTTCCCTGGTTCCGCCCCCGAGCCTATCGGGCCGCGTGCGGCGCGGCAAAGCCTCCATGGCTTGTCGGCCGGTTCGCTGCGGCGCAGCATCGCGCCATGATATCCCCACCCCTCGACGACGGCGCGGCGGCCAGCCACGCCGGCATGCGGCGCGTGCTCGCCATGTACGGGCCGGCGGTCTTCGCCGGCGCCCTGGCCACGCGCGCCACCGACCCCGTGGTGGCCGAGATCGCCCACGACTTCGGCACCACCGCGGCGCAGGTCGCGCTGCTCGGCACCGCCTACACCCTGCCCTTCGCCTTCGTGCAGCCGGTGCTCGGGCCCTTCGCCGATGCCGTCGGCAAGCGCCGGGTGGTGACCATCTGCGTCTGCCTGCTGTGCCTGATGCTCGCGGCCTCGGCGGCCGCGGCCTCCTTCGGCTGGCTGATGGCCGCGCGCGCCTTCTCGGGCGCCGCGGCGGGCGGGATGATGCCGCTGACGCTCGCGATCATGGCCGATGCGGTACCGCTCAGGGACCGCCAGGTGGCGCTGTCGCGCATGCTGATCTTCGGCATCAGCGGCCAGATCGCGGGGGGCGCCATCGCCGGCCCGGTCGCCGCCGTGGCCGGCTGGCGCGGGATGATGGTGCTCTGCGCGCTGGCCGCCGTGGCGGGCGCGGCGACCCTGATCCTGGCCAGCCGCGGCGCGCCGCCGGAAGCGCGAACGCACTACGACCCGGTCGTCGCGGCCAGGCGCTACCGCAGCATCCTGCAGAACCCCTCGGCGATCCCGCTCTACATCACCGTGGCGACGGAAGGGGGGCTGGTCTTCGGCTCCTTTCCCTTCCTCGCGCCGCTGCTGATCGCGCGCGGGATCGGCGGCACCACGGAAGCCGGCCTGACCATCGGGGCCTTCGGGGCGGGCGGGCTCACCTATGCCGCCATGGCGCGGCCGCTGCTCGGGCGGCTGGGGCCGGCGAACGTGGTGCGGCTGGGCGGGTTGCTGGGCTGCATCGCGCTGGGCGGCATCGCGGTGGCCCCGGCGCTGTGGGTGGTGGTCGGCTCCGGGTTCCTGCTCGGCAACGCCTTCTACATGATCCACAACGCGATCCAGGTGCGGGCGACCGAACTCTCGCCGCAGTTCCGCGGCAGCGCGGTGTCGCTGCACGCCTTCTCCTTCTTCACCGGTCAGTCGCTGGGACCGATCGCTTTCGGCGCCGGGGCGTCGACGGTGGGGCTGGCGGCGTCGCTGGGGTTGGCGGCGGTGCTGCTGCTCGGGCTCGCCCTGTTGCTGGCGCGCCGGCCGGCGTGACGGGGCCGGGAAGGGCGCCACCCCCCCCATTTCCGGGCATTT
The DNA here is from genome assembly GCA_023424475.1 of Pseudomonadota bacterium. Classification (GTDB taxonomy): domain Bacteria; phylum Pseudomonadota; class Alphaproteobacteria; order Acetobacterales; family Acetobacteraceae; genus Neoroseomonas. The sequence continues at coordinate 8,367 of JAFADX010000262.1, read as the reverse complement.
GGAACAGAACGTGATTCCTCCGCTGGAACCGCTGTCCTGGGTTCATTCCGAATCAAGCACTTGGTCCGAGTCGCGCGAACGAATCGCTGACTCTTGCCGCCCGAGTCGCGGAACAGCCTGAAATCAAGTACTTGTGGTCGCCCGGTCCGCCGCGCCACCAGCGCGTTCGCGTTCCGTCCGCGACACCGGCCCGAGTCGCGCCCGGGTCGCGTCAGCGCAGCAGGACGGGCAGCAGGGCATCGAGGCGAAGGATCCCTTCCGCCGTCGCGCGCAGCCTTCCGGCCCCGGTCCAGGCCAGGTAGCCCTCGTCCAGCAGGGCGGCGAGCATCGCGGGGTCTACCGCCTGGGCGAAGGGCAGGCCCGATCGCGCCGCGATGCGGCCGGGATCGATGCCTTCGGCGAGGCGCAGGCCCATCAGCAGCGCCTCCCGCGCGCGATCGGCCGGCGCGAGCGCCTCCTCCTCCACCGCCGCATGGCCGTCGCGTTCGACGCGCGCGGCCCATTCCTCCGGCGCGCGGTGGCGCCGCGTCGCGATCATCCGGCCATCCAGAAGCACGCGCTGATGCGCCCCCGCCCCGATGCCGAGGTAGTCGCCGTAGCGCCAATAGGCGAGGTTGTGCCGGCTCTCCGCGCCGGGCTTCGCATAGTTGCTGACCTCGTAGGGCACGAGGCCAAAGCGCGCCGCTTCCTCGGCCGTCGCGGCATAGAGCCGCGCCGCCTCGTCGCCCTCCGGCAGGGCGAAGTCGCCGCGGCCGTGCAGCGTGGCGAACTGCGTCCCCGGCTCGATGGTGAGCTGGTAGAGCGAGAGGTGATCCGCGGCGAGGGCCATCGCCCGGCGGAGTTCCGCCCGCCAGGCGGCCTCGGCCTGGCCGGGGCGGGCATAGATCAGGTCGAAGGACAGCCGCGGGAAGATCGCGCGCGCGGCTTCGAGCGCCGCGATCGCCTGCCCGACATCGTGCCTGCGCCCGAGGAAGCGCAGCGCGGCCTCGTCGAGCGACTGCACGCCGAGGCTCGCGCGGTTCACCCCGGCGTCGCGGAAGGCGGCGAGGCGGCTCGTCTCCACGCTGGTGGGATTGGCCTCGAGCGTCACCTCCATCTCCGGCACCGGATCGAACAGGCTGCGCGCATCCCCGATCAGCGCCGCGGCGGTCTCGGGGGACATCAGGGAGGGCGTGCCGCCGCCGAAGAAGATGCTGGCGAGCGGGCGCCGGCCCACCCGCGCGGCCTCGTGCGCCAGCTCGCGGCGCAGCGCGGCGCGGAAGCGCGCCTCGTCCACCCTGTCGCGGACATGGGAGTTGAAGTCGCAATACGGGCACTTGGCCAGGCAGAAGGGCCAGTGGATGTAGAGGGCGAGGGGCTCGGTCACGGCCGGCATATGGCGCGCCGGGCCCGCCCTGTCGAACCGGAGGTTCCATGCCGCACGTCGCCGCCCTCTACGCCGCCCTCCTGCTGGCGGTCTTCCTGGCGCTCTCGGCGCGCGTGCTGCGGCGGCGCTTCGCGGCGCGGATCCCGCTCGGCACCGGCGGGGACCGCGCGCTGGAACGCGCGGCGCGGGTCCATGCGAACTTCGCGGAATACGCGCCGGTCTTCCTCGCCGCGCTGGTCGCCGCCGAGCTCTGCGGCGCGCCGGGCGGCGCGCTGCACGCGGCGGGCCTTGCCATGCTGGCGGGCCGCGTGATGCACGGGCTGGGCATGTCGCGGGAGCCCGACATCCTCCCGCTGCGGGCGGGCGGGATGGTCCTGACGCTGCTGGCACTCGTCCTCGCGGCGGCGCTGGCCCTCGGCGGCGGGCTTCGCCTGTGGTAGCGGCGAAGGCATGAGCGGATCCTCAGTCGAACGGGTGCGGGCGGCGCTGCTGGCCGCCGGCCATCCCGACACCATCCAGGCCTTCCCCGAGGGCACCCGCAGCGCGGCCGACGCTGCCGCGGCGGTCGGCTGCGAGGTGGCGCAGATCGCGAAATCCATCGTCTTCCGGGCCGGCGCGCGGGCGGTGCTGATCATCGCCTCGGGCGCCAACCGCGTGGACACGGCCAAGGTCGCCGCCGTGATCGGCCAGCCGGTGCAGCGGGCCGAGGGCAGCTGGGTGCGCGACACCACCGGCTTCGCGATCGGGGGCGTCTCCCCGCTCGGGCATCTCTCCCCGCCCATCCTGCTGCTCGACGCCGACCTGATGGCGCTGGGCGAGGTCTGGGCGGCCGCCGGTTCGCCCCGGCACGTGTTCCGGACCTCGGCCGGGGACCTGGTGCGCATGACCGGCGCGACGGTCGCCGAGGTGAAGGACGGCGCCTGACGCGCCCACCGGCGTTGCTCCGGAGCATGTTCCGATCCGTCGGAACCGGCCCCGGCCCGCACCCCCGCCCGGCCACCCGACGGACAGTATCCCGGATGGGTGGCCGGGCGGGGGTGCGGGCTGGTGCCGTCCGATCGAAAAGGGCACTAGGCTCCGCGCTCCCGCATTCGTTCCGGAGGACCGCCATGACCCTCACCGTCCAACAGATGCTCGCCGCCGCCGAGGCCGTGGTGCCGCGGATCTCCCCCGACGAGGCAAAGGGCCTGGTCGGCAGCGCCGAGGTGGTGTTCCTCGACGTGCGCGAGCCGAACGAGGTCGCGGCCTCCGGCAAGGTGCCGGGCGCGCTGACCATCCCGCGCGGCCTGGTGGAATTCCGCGCCGATCCCGCCTCCCCGCTGCACGACGCGAACTTCGACCGGGCCAAGACGGTGGTCGCCTATTGCGCCTCGGGCGGCCGTTCGGCGCTGGTGCTCAAGACGCTGCACGACATGGGCTACGGCAACGTGCGCAACCTCGACGGCTTCAAGGGCTGGGTGGACGCCGGCGGCGCCGTCGAGAAGGCCTGAGGCCGGCCGCCCGGACGGGCGCCGCCGCAGGTGCGGCGAAGCCAGGGGCCGCCCGGCGCATGAGGGGCCCGAAGGTGAGACCTTCGGGCGGCTTGGCGTGACACGCGAAAAGGGCGCGCCCTGCCGCACGCCCCCTCATGGTGGCCCGCTTGCGGGCCGGCGGGGCGGAGGGAGGCTTCCCTCCGCCCGCCCCGTCATTGCAGCGGGACGGTGACGTTGGTGATCTCGCAGAGGTTTATGTTGCGGCGCTCCTGCGGCTGGCCGCTGTCGTAGACGAAGCGGATGTCATACAGGCAGGGGCCTTCCGGCAGGCGCACCGGGAAGATGGCGCCGGGCGCGACGGTGCCGTTGCCCAGGCGGTCGGGGCCCCAGTTCTGGTCGGTGGTCGGCGAGGCGAAGACCTGCATCACCGTCGCGCCGCCCTGGTTCACCAGGTTGAAGGACGGATTGCCCGTCGGCCCGGCCTGCTGCTGCGGCGCCTGCTGCTGGCCGCCCTGCTGCTCCTGCGCCCGGCTGCCGTCGAAGGCGAGCTCGTTCATGTTGCACAGGTCGATGTTGCGGCGCTCCTCGGCAGGCCCGCGGGCGCGATCGTAGACCACCCGCACGTCATAGAGGCATTCGCCCACCGGCAGGCGCATGATGAAGGCCCGGCCGGCCGGCACGACGTTCTGCCCGAGGCGATCCCGGCCCCAGGTGTTCTGGGTGACGGGCGAGGCATAGGCCTCGTAGATCACCCGGTTGCTGCGGTTCACCAGGTTGAAGGACGGGTCGCCGGTCTGCGCCAGGGCGCCGGCCGAAAGGCCGCCCCACGCCAGGAGGGCCGCTGCCGCGGCGGTCAGGTAGCGTCGCATGAGCATTGAGGTTCTCCTCCTCGGGCACTGCGGGCGGCGCGCCCGTCGCGTTGGAATGCACGCTACCCGAGGCAGATGCGCCTCGCCAACGTTCCGCCTCCACGAAGTGTGATCCCGATGCGAAGTGCTTCAGGGTGTCCGTGGCCGGCCGCGGCGTGCGCGGCCGTGCCGCGGGCTCAGGCGAAGCGCAGCAGCGCCTGCTCGAGCGAGGCGAAGGCGTTGCCCAGGGCGGCGCTCATCGCCTCCGCGGCCTGCGCCGCGGTCGGCGCGGCGGTGCCGGAGGCGAGCGGTGCGGTGCCGCGGCTCACCATCTGGCCGACCAGCCGGCCGCCGCGGCGCTCGTCGACCAGCAGGAGCGTCATCTCGGCCTTGGCCACGCCCTCCCCCTGCACGGCCATGAGCGTCGTCAGCTCCCCTTCCAGGATGAAGTCGGGCGTGACGCGGCTGCCGGGCGCGAGGATGGCCGAGAAGAGGTGCGAGTCGAGCAGCCAGCGGCGCAGCGCCTGTTCCGCGCCTTCCGCCGGCGGTGCCGCCCATTCGGCATAGAAGTCGGCGCTTTCCGTGCCGTCGGGGCGCAGCATGCGCAGGTTGCGCGATCCCAGCCCCGCGCCGGCGCGGATGGTGCGCACCAGCAGGCTGCGCCGTCCGCGCCCGGTGCGCGGCGGGCCGGGACGGCGCGGTTCGAGCGGGAAGCGCAGCGTCTCGACATAGGGCCGGTCCGGCAGGACGGAGCAGCCGGCGAGCAGCGGCGCGATCAGAAGGGTGCGACGATAGGTCATCTCAGCGGCGATCCCTTGCAGGTGGTGGCGGGGGCGCTCCGAAGAGGGACTGGGACGGGCTGCGGCGCAGCGCCTCGGCGGTGTCGCGCAGGCTCGACACGGTCGCGCGCAGGTCGCGCAGCAGGGGGCCGAGGTCGGCCTGCGCATCGGTGGTGGTCCCGCGGATGCTGCGCAGCGCGAGCTCGAGCGACTGGATCACCGCCGGCAGACGCGCGATGGCCGTGCGCAGGTCGTTCGCCGCCTGGCCGATGCCCTGGACGGCGCGCGTGACCTCGGGGCCGGACAGCAGGGCGTTCGCGGACTCGCCGGCGGCGCCGACATCGGCCGCCGCCTGGCGGATCCCGCGCAGCGTGTCGGCCAGTTCGGCGCCCTCGATGGTCTGGCGCAGCGAGGTCATGGTCGTCGCCGCCTCGCGCAGCGCGACGGCAAGGTCGCCCTGGTCGCTCACCTGGCGGCGCAGATCGCTGATCAGCGCGGTCGCCGAGCCGATCAGTGCCTTGATGTCGAGGTCCGCGAACTGGGTCATCAGCCGCTCGGCCGCGCTCGTCACCTGGGTGATGGTGGAGGGGATGGACGGGATGACGGGGTAGCGCGGCCGCCAGGGCACCTCGATGATCGGGAAGCGGGCCGGATCGCTCACGAAATCCACCTCGAGATAGGCGAGGCCCGTCACGCCGGAGGAGGCGACGCGCACGCGCAGCCCCGCCTGCACGGCGCTTTCCACCGACGTATCGCCATAGCGCGAGGGATCCACCGCGAAGCGGACGAGAACGAGGCGCGAGGCAGGATCGTCGAGGCCGCGCATCGCCGGGGCATAGGCGACGGAGACGAGGCCGAGCTCGGTGACGCGGCCGACCGGCACGCCGCGGAAGCGCACGGGCGCGCCGACGTCGAGCCCGGCGATCGACTCGCGGATGTAGGTCTCGAACATCATCTGCTGGCCGCGCAGCGCGCCGGAGGTGAGGAAGAGGATGAAGCCGACGCCGACGGCGAGGCCCACCAGGACCAGCGTGCCGACGCGGAGGTAGAGAGCCCGTCCGGAACCGGCCATGTCAGGCGGCCTCCCGCCGGAAGAACGCCCGCACCGTCGGGTGCGTGCTCTCCTCGCGCAACCGCTTCGGGTCGCCTTCGGCGATCATGCCCTGCGCCTCCTTGTCGAGCATGATGCAGCGGTCCCCGATGGCGAGGATGGACTGCAGCTCGTGCGTGACCACGACGAAGGTGGTGCCGGTTTCGCGCGCGATCTCGACGATCAACTTGTCGAGACCTGCCGAGGTGATGGGATCGAGGCCGGCCGATGGCTCGTCAAGGAAGAGCAGCGGCGGGTCGAGGGCCATGGCGCGCGCGATGCCCGCCCGCTTGGCCATGCCGCCGGAGATCTCGGCCGGCAGGCGCGCCGCGGCGTCGCCGAGGCCGACCAGGCCGAGCTTGGAGCGTGCCAGCGCTTCCCGCGCAGGGCGCGGCAGGCCGGTGTGCTCCTCGATCGGCAGTTCGACGTTCTCCGACAAGGTCATGCTCCCGAACAGGGCGCCGGACTGCCACATGACGCCGATGCGCTGCAACAGCGCCCGGCGCGTCGCGTCGTCGGCCGCCGCCAGCTCCTCGCCCAGCAGCCAGGCATGGCCGGCGGCCAGCGGCACGAGCCCGATCAGCGTCTTGAGCAGCGTCGACTTGCCGCAGCCGGACCCGCCGAGGATCACGAAGATCTCGCCCCGGCGGACGTCGAAGGTCACGTCCCTGAACACCGTGCGGCTGCCGAAGCGCACCGAGAGGCCCTCGGCGCGGATGACCGGATCCTCCGCCACGTTCAGATGCCCAGCCGGAAGAACAGCACGGCGAAGACGCCGTCCATCGCGACGATGGCGACGATGCCGCCGACCACGGCCGCGGTCGCGGCGTCGCCCACTGCCCGCGGCCCGCGCCCGGCCGAAAGCCCGGCGCGGCAGCCGATGCCCGCGATCACCAGGCCGAAGCAGGCCGCCTTGAACAGGCCGCCGGCCAGGTCCTTCAGCGTCAGCCACTGCTGGAGCTGGGATTCCACCGCCGCCCAGGAGTAGCCGAGCGTGCCCATGATCAGCGTCATGCCGGCAAGGCCGGCGAGGTTCATCAGCAGCGCGAGCACCGGCATCGCCATGGTCGCGGCCATCAGGCGCGGCAGCACGAGCATCGCCGTCGCATCGATGCCCATGACGCGCAGCGCGTCCACCTCCTCGTTCACCGTCATGGTGCCGAGCTCGGCGGCGAAGGCCGAGCCGGTGCGTCCGGCGAGCACCACGCCGGCGAGCAGCGGTCCCAGTTCGCGCAGCAGCGAGATGCCGACGAGGTTCGGCACGAAGACCTCGGCGCCGAACCGGCGCAACGGGATCGAGGACTGGTAGGCCAGGATGACGCCGATCAGGAAGCCGAGCAGCAGCGTCAGCGGGAAGGCGCGGGTGCCGACCTCGTCGAGGTGCCGCAGCAGGTCCGACGCCCGCAGCAGGCGCGGCCGGGCGAGCACGCGCAGGGTGGTGACAATCGATTCGCCCATGAAGGCGACGCCGGCGCGGGCGTCGCGCAGGCGGCCCACGGTGGCACGGCCGATGCTGGTGATGGGGTGCCAGGGCGGCGGCGGCCCGGGCGGGGGCGCCGCGGCAAGGGCCTTGCGCGTGCGCTCGATCAGTGCGCGCACGGGTTCGGAACCGCCGCGGAACTCGGCCCCGGGGGCCAGGGTCAGGAGCAGCACCGCGCCGGAGCTGTCGATCGTCTCGATTCCAGAAAGATCGACCGAGGCGACGCCCGGTTCCGCGGCGCGGGGCCAGAGGCGCGCCGCGGCAGCCGTGTCGAGCCGGCCGGAGACGGCCAGCACCGAACCGCCGTCCCGGGCCTCGATCTGCGCCTCGGCGCCCGCTGTGATGCCGTCCATGCCGCCGATTGGACCGCTCCCGCCTCTCACGGCAAGAGAAAATCAGGCCGTGGGCGCGTGGGCCAGGACCGCGGCGGCGCCGCAGCTGCGGTGGAGCCCGGTCGCGCGCGTCACGCGGCGGCGAGGGCCACGAGGCGCTGGTGCAGCGCGTCGGGGATCTCGACGCCCTCGGCCGCGGCGCGGGCGGCCAGCGCGTCGCGGCGGCTGCCGGGAATGCGCACGCCTTCCTCCGACGCCATCGCCGCGAGGAAGCCCTCGATGCGCTGCGCGAAGAGGTCGGCGCCCGCCAGCGCGCCGGGATCGATGGCGAGCAGCGCCTGGCCGAGCCGCGGGCGGTTGCCCTCGTCCTCGAAGAAGGAGTCCGCCTCGAAGCCGAAGGCCGCGCCGGTCAGCGCGCAGCAGAGCAGTTCGACGGCCATGGCGAGCAGCGCGCCCTTGGTGCCGCCCATGGCGAGCATCGCGCCCGAGAGCGCGGCCCCGGCATCGGTGGTCGGCCGGCCCTCGGCATCGAGCGCCCAGCCTTCGGGGATCGCGCGGCCTTCCTTGGCGGCGACCATGATCTTGCCGCGCGCGACCTCGGACAGCGCCATGTCGATGACGACGGGCGGCGCGCCGCGGCGCGGGAAGGCGGCCGCGACCGGGTTGGTGCCCATCAGCGGGCGGCGGCCGCCCGGCACCGGCATGGCCGCGGGCGAATTGGTGAAGGCGAGCGCGACCAGGCCCCGTTCGGCGAGCCGCGCCACCGGCAGGCCCATGGCGCCGGAATGGTGGGAATTCGTCACCCCGGCGAAGGCGATGCCATGCGCGCGGGCGCGCCAGGCGGCCTCGCGCCCGGCCAGCGCAAGGGCGGGATAGGCGAGGCCGTGCCGCGCATCCACCAGCACCGCGCCGCCGCGCTGGTTGACGATGCGCGGCACCGCGGCGCCGTCGGCGCGGCCGTTCTTCAGGAAGGCCGCGTATTGCGGCACGCGGGAAAGAC
>JAFADX010000257.1 GCA_023424475.1 Pseudomonadota bacterium | reverse complement strand
CATCTGGCCCGACCCGGCGGTGACGGCGCGCAGGTTGCGCATGTCGCGCGACGTCGCGATGGCGACCGCGAGCGGCGCCTCGGGCACGCTGCCGAGGCCCGGCGCGGCGGCGAGCAGGATGCCCGTGCCCGGCGCCACCCGGCCGGTGCCGAAGAGGTTGTTCATGCTGAAGGCGCAGGAGACCGCGTTGCCGTCCTGGTCCATCGTGATGAGGGTGGTCTGCGCGCCGACGGGAATGGCGGGCGGCACGGCCGCCGGCTGGCCGGCGAAGGCGGCCTGGAAGGCCTGCGCCGTGCCCGCCCCCCCGGCATCGGAGCCGGGCAGGAAGAAGGCGGTGTCGGAGCCGGCCTCGACCCGCTCGGTCGCGCCGACGCGGGCGCGGGCGGCCCGGAGTTCCTCTTCCGTCAGCCCGCCGCCGGCGATGACCGAGGCGCTGGCCAGGCGCTCGGCGAGCCCACCCTGATAGAGTTCGCCGACGCCGCCGGTGCGCAGTTGCGCGAGGGTGGCGCCGAGGTCGAGCTGGACGATCCGGTCGCCCGGCCGCAGCGGCCCGCCGCCGGACGCACCGAAGACCGCCCGCGCATTGGGGTCGTTCAGCAGCGGGGCGGCGACGGTCGCGAGGTCGTCGGTCAGCGTGCGGCTCACCTCGGTGCCGAGGCGGGCGAGATCCTCGGCCGGGCGCACCAGCTGCTCGAAGCGCAGCCGTCCGCCGCGCGTGTGCAGCAGGTAGAGCCCGCGCGCCATCAGCGGCACGGCGGCCGGCCGGTCGGCGCCCGGGGGCGGCACGCTGCGCGCGCCGGCCGGGAAGAGCACCGACTGCATTTCCCGCCGCTGGTGATTGTAGACCAGGCAGGCGCCGCCGCCGCCGAGGCTCGCCCGCGAAGGCAGCGTCACGGTCAGCGCGAGCGCGCCCGCGACCGCGGCATCCACGGCCGTGCCGCCGGCGGACAGGATATCCCTCGCCACGATCGCCGCGCGCGGCTCCTCGGCCGCCACGCCGCCGATGAAGCCCGTGACGTGCCCGGGCGTGCCGAGCGGCACCGAAGGCCGGGTGACGAAGGAGGGCATCATCGAATTGACGGTGGAACAGCCCGGCAGCAGCGCCGCCAGCGCCAGCAGCAGGGCGGTGGTGCGGGGGCGCCGTCCGCGCCGGGGCGCCCGGTCGTCTGGCCCCGTGCCCGTGCGGAAGGCGCTGGCGCTCCTGGTCGTCCTGGTGCTCATGCCGCTGGTCCTGGCCCCTCCTGCCGCGCAGGCCCAGGGCCATCCGCGGGTGGTCACGGTACGGGACGCGGAAACCGGGGCCCTGGTCCAGGCCATCGCGCATCCCCTGGTCCGGGGAGCGGGGCCGGATCCGGCCGCGATCCGCGTCACGCTCCTGCAGGCCCCGGCCATAGACGCCTTCGTCACGACCGGCAACCGGCTGGTCGTCACGACCGGGGCGGCCGGGCGCACGGAACGCCCGGCGGAGCCGGCCGGAAGCCATCCCGCGCGGCCGTTCCGGGGGCGGGCCTTGCACCCGCCGGGGAGGCCATGTTGTTGAACGGCTTCGCCGCCGCCCACATCTTGGCGGCGAGGGCAGGGCCGCGCCTGCTCGCCGGGATATCCAGGAGGCGTCGCGGCAGAACCACCTGGCGTCCGGACGGCGGGCGGCGGAACAGGCGCGGCGACGCGAGGAGAGACGATGAGGCGAGGCTTCCTTCTGGCCGCGGCCGGGATGCTGGTGAGCGGGCGCGCCATGGCGCAGTCCTTCAGCGAGGCGCAGCGGGCGGAGATCGTGGACATCCTGCGCGACGCGCTGCGCCGCGACCCGAGCATCCTGCGCGACGCCCTGACCGCCATGCAGGCGACCGAGGAGCGCGAGCGCGTCGATGCGCAACGTTCCGCGCTCTCCGCCCACCGCAGCGCTATCTTCGACACGCCGGGCGACCCGGTGCGCGGCAACCCCGCCGGCGACGTGACCATCGTCGAGTTCTTCGACATCCGCTGCCCTTACTGCAAGCGCCTGCACGGGGAGATGGCCGAGGTGCTGCGCCGCGACCGCAACCTGCGCATCGTGATGAAGGACCTGCCCATCCTCGGGCCGCAGAGCGTGGTCGGCGCACGGGCGCTGCTCGCCGCGGACCGCCAGGGCAGGTATTCCGCGCTCTACGACGCGCTGATGCGCCTGCGCGGCGAACCGACCGACGAGGTGATCCGCACCGAGGCACGGCGCGTCGGCCTCGACCTCGACCGCCTTGCCGCCGACATGCGCGACCCGCAGATCCAGCGCCGGCTCGATGCCAACATCGCGCTCGCCCGCGCGCTGCACATCGAAGGCACGCCGGCGCTCGTGATCGGCGAGACGCTGATCCCCGGCGCGATCCCGGCCGAGCAGATCGCGCGGCTGGTCCGGCAGCAGAGGGAACGGCGAGGATGACCGGCACCGCCTTCATCTGCGTCACCTGCGGCACGCAGCATGCGCCGTCCGCGGCCCCGCCCGAACGCTGCGCGATCTGCGAGGATCCGCGGCAATGGGTGCCGCAGTCCGGCCAGGCCTGGACGACGATGGAGGCGCTCGGCCGCGGCCATGCCATCGGCTTCCGGGAGGTCGCGCCCGGCCTTCTCGGCTGCGGCGTCTTCCCTGCCTTCGGCATCGGGCAGCGCGCGCTGATGCTGCGCACGGCCGCGGGGAACGTGCTGTGGGACTGCGTCTCGCTGCTCGACCCCGCGACGGTCGGGATCGTGAAGGCGCTCGGCGGGCTGAAGGCGATCGCGGTCAGCCATCCGCATTTCCACACCGGCATGGTCGAATGGGCGCGTGCCTTCGACTGCCCCGTTCTGGTGCATGAGGCGAGCCGCCCGTGGGTGATGCGGCCCGATCCCCTGGTCCGCTACTGGTCCGGCGATTCGCACGGCGTCCTGCCCGGCGTGACGCTGCATCGCCTGGGCGGGCATTTCGAAGGCGGCGCGATCCTCCACTGGACGGCCGGCAGGGGCGCGATCCTGACCGGCGACATCGCCTCCGTCGCGGCCGATCGCCGACACCTCTCCTTCATGTGGTCCTTCCCCAACTGGGTGCCGCTGCCGGCGTCCGAGGTGGCGCGCATCGGTTCGCGGCTCGAGGCGCTGGAGTTCGACGCCATCTATGGCGGCTGGTGGGACCGCGTGCTGCCGGCCGGCGGCAAGGCGGCGGCGCGCGCGAGCGTCGCGCGCTACATCAGGGCGGTCACCGAGGGCCTGCCCGCCTGATACGGGCGGCGCTGCGCGCTGACCGTATCGCGCGCAGGGCTGGCGTGGCGGCTGCGCGCAAACGAAGGGGATACGGGCGGCGCTGCGCGCTGACCGTATCGCGCGCAGGGCTGG
>JAFADX010000248.1 GCA_023424475.1 Pseudomonadota bacterium | reverse complement strand
GGATCGGGTTGCGCTTCGGGGTGCTGCGCCTCGCACCCGCCCCACCGGGCACGACGCCGCCGGAGGTGACGGTGACCGCCATCGGCCGGCCGGCCGGGGCCTTCGGGGAATGGCGGACGGTGCCGGGACGGCGCCTCGCGCTCGCGCCCGGGCGCTACCGGGTCGAGGGCGCGGCCGGCGGCGCCGAGGTGGAGATCGACCCGGAGAGCGAGGTCGAGGTGGCGTTGCCCGGGACGGAGTAGGCCATGCGCCGCCGCGCGGGCGCGACCCGCCCGCTTCCGGCCGGGGTCAGAAGCGTTCGGCCCAAGGGCGGACCTCGATCTCCCAGGACCAGCAGGACCGGGGCTGGCGGATGAGGTCGAGATAGGTCCGCGCGATCGCATCGGGGTCGAGCAGCGTGTCCTCCCCGGCGTCCGGCCGCCGCGCGCTGCGGATGCCGCCGTCGATGATGACATGCGCAACATGGACGCCCTGCGGATGCAGTTCCCGCGCGAGGGATTGCGCGAGGCCGCGCAGGGCGAACTTGCCCATCGCGAAGGGGGCCGATTGCGGATAGCCCTTCACGCCGGCGGAAGCGCCGGTGAGCAGGATGGTGCCGGCCCCGCGCGGCAGCATCCGCCGCGCCGCCTGCTGCGCCGCGAGGAAGGCGCCGAAGGCGCAGACCTGCAACGACTTCTGCACCTCGGCCGGGTCCAGCCCGGTGATCGGGCCGCGGGTGCGGAAGGAGGGGTTGTAGATCACGACCGCGGCATCGCCCTCGGCGTCGAAGAGGCGGGCGATGTCGGCCTCCGATGCGGCGTCGCAGGCATGGGCGGTGGCCTCGGTCTCGGAGACGAGGGCATCGAGCTTGGCCGGGTTGCGCGCGGCGAGGGCGATGGCGTAGCCCTCCCGTGCCAGGAGCCGCGCCAGGGAGGCCGAAAGCCCGTCCCCCGCACCGATGATCAGGGCCTTCGGCATCGCATTCCCTTCCTGTCGAAGCGCCGCCCCGATGTGGGGCCGGCGCGGTGATGCGCCATACAGGCGGCGCAACGCGCCGCCCGCATCATACCTGAGCATGTTCCGATCTGTCGGAACCGGCACCGGCCCGCAGGGCCGAGCGCCCGAACGGGCGTCGCCGCGATGCGGCGAAGCCAAGGGCCGCGGATGCGGCCCGCCCGGCACCTGAGGGGCATGAAGGTGAAACCTTCGGGCGCTCGGTATCAGGCCCCCCGCGGGGCGAGCAGGATCACCGCCGCACCGACGAGGCAGATGGCGGCGCCGAACAGGTCCCAGCGGTCGGGGCGGAGCCCTTCCACGCCCCACATCCAGGCGAGCGAGGCGGCAATGTAGACCCCGCCATAGGCGGCGAAGGCGCGGCCGGCCGCGGGCGCCTCCACGCGCGTCAGCAGCCAGGCGAAGAGGATGAGCAGCGCGGCGCCCGCGACCATCCATGCCGCCCCGCGGCCGAGGCGCAGCACCGCCCAGAAGGCGAAGCAGCCGCCGATCTCGGCCAGCGCGGCCGCACCATAGAGTCCGGCCGCCTTCAGCATGCCGCGCGGATCAGTCCTTCACGTTGACGTGCACGTTGTAGCGGCCCTGCTTCCCCGCGCCCTTGTCGCGGATGAAGTTGGCCTGGATGGCGCCGTCGCGGCCGCCGGAATACTTCGCCGAGGGGCCCATCATGTGGATGTGGAGCGCCTTCACGCTGCCCGCCTGGCGCTGCTCGTAGAGATCCTTCCACAGCGCGAAGGCCTGGGTGGTCTCGTTGGTCGTCCAGTTGCCGGCGACGGTGTACTGGTCGTCCTGGATGTAGTTGCCGCTGATCCCGCCGCCCGAGGAGATGCAGGCCTCGGCCTTGTCGCGCAGGCTCTCGGCGCGGACGCGGAGGGCGCGGGCGGCGGCCTCGGCCTCCCGCTGCTTGGCCGCCTGCGCCTGGGCGAGCTGCTGCTCCTTCGTCGCCGGCGCCAACACGGCCGCGAGGCCGCCGGGCTTGCCCCATCCGGACATGCGATCGCCCCTCCATCCTCCGACGCTCCGCCTCAAGGGCCGTTTGGATCTGCGCCATGCGGCGCGGTCCGGCGGCCCATGCCGGCGTTTCCGGACGAACTCTCGGGGGAGCGGGCGGCCGAGGCAAGATGGATTTGCCGCCGAAACCGTTCAGTCGATGGTTTCGAGCAGCTCGCACAGCGTCGCGCAGCGGGGCGCAAGGTCCTGCCAGAGGATGTGCTCGAAGGGCGCATGGGCGCCGGCGCCGGTGCAGCCGAGGCCATCGAGCGTCGGCACGCCCATGGCCGCGGTGAAGTTGCCGTCCGAGCCGCCGCCGCGATGCTGCCTGGGCAGGTCGTAGCCGTTCCGCGCGGCGATGCCGCGGGCCATCTCGTAGAGCGCGGCGATGGCCGGGGTCTCGACCATGGGCGGGCGGTTCATGCCGCCCTCGACCTCGATGCGGATGCCGTCGGCCTCGCCGGCCATGGCGTGGACCAGGCGCTCGATGCGCTCCCCCTCGGGGATGGAGGTGACGCGGCAGTCGATCTCGCAGCCGGCCTCGGGCGGGACGACGTTCGGGCGGGTGCCGCCCCAGATCGGCGCGACGTTGGTGGTGGTGCCGCCGGCAAGGTCCGTCAGGGCATGGACCTCGAGGATCTTCCGCGCCAGCGCGACCACGGCGCTGCGCCCGTCCTGCCAGTTGCCGCCGGCATGGGCCGAGACGCCGTGGACCTTCATCACGAAGCGGCCGACGCCCTTGCGGGCGGTGACGCAGGCGCCGTTGGGGCCGCCCGCCGGCTCGGGGATCAGCACGGCGCGGGCGCCGGTCGCGGCCTGCTCGATCGGCGCGCGGGAGGTCGGGCTGCCGACCTCCTCGTCCGGGGTCAGCAGCAGGATGATCGGGCGCTTCGTCGCGACCTTCTGGCGCAGGATCTCGCGCACGGAATGGAAGGCGAAGAAGGAGCCGGCCTTCATGTCGTAGATGCCCGGGCCATGCGCCTTCGCGCCATCGACCTTCCAGGGCATGGAGGCGGCGAGCGTGCCGTGGTCCCAGACGGTGTCGAGGTGGCCGGCGACCACGACCGGGGCGCCTTCGCCCGGCGTGCGGGCGACGAGCGTATCGCCGTAGCCGTCGCGGCCGGGGATCCGTTCCAGCGCCGCGCCGACCGCGGCGAGCTCGGCCTGGGCCTTGTCGATCAGGCCGTTGACCGCCTTGGGATCGGTCGTCGGCGTCTCGTGCTCGACCCAGGTGCGGAGTTCGGCGAGAAGGCGTTCGGAGGTCCCGATCTCGGTGCGCGGCATGGCCATCTCCCTGGCGAGGCAAGGAGGGGCTTCTCGCAGCGGGCTTTTCCCTTGTCCATCCTCGGCGGGGCCGGTAACGACCCTCCCGCACCGCACAATCGGGGAACGGAACGCCGATGGAACTGTACTTCTTCGAGGATCTGTCGCTCGGCCTGAACGCGAAGTTCTCCAAGACCATCACCGAGGCCGACATCGTGCTCTTCGCCGCGGTCACCGGCGACACCAACCCGATGCACCTCGATGCCGAATACGCCGCGACCTCGATCTTCAAGGAACGCATCGCGCACGGGATGCTGGCGGCGGGGCTGATCACCAAGGTGCTCGGCACGCAGCTCCCGGGGCCGGGGACGATCTACATGTCCCAGTCGCTGCGGTTCCGCGCCCCCGTGAAGATCGGCGAGACGGTGACTGCGACCGTCGAGGTCGTCGCCCTGCACCCCGAGAAGCACCGCGCGACGCTGCGCACGGTCTGCACCGTGAAGGGCGAGCCGGTGCTCGAGGGCGAGGCCTATGTCTCCGTGCCGTCCCGCGCGTCGAGCGCCAAGGCGGCGGAATAGGGCATGCGCCGCGTCTGCGTCTTCTGCGGGTCGTCCACCGGCGCGCGGCCGGAATATGCCGCGGCGGCAGAGGCGCTGGGGCGTGCCATCGCGGCGCGGGGCATGGGGCTGGTCTTCGGCGGCGGTGCGGTCGGGCTGATGGGCGTCGTCTCGCGCGCCGCGCTGGCCGCCGGTGCGCCGGTCACCGGCATCATCCCGCACGGGCTGGTCATGCGCGAGGCCGGGAACCGCGACCTGCCGGACCTGCGCGTGGTCCCCTCGATGCATGAGCGCAAGGCGATGATGGCCGGGATGTCGGACGGCTTCGTCGTGCTGCCCGGCGGCTTCGGCACGCTCGAGGAAGTGGTCGAGGCGCTGACCTGGCTGCAGCTCGGCATCCACGGCAAGGGCGTCGTCTTCGTCGATACGCTGGGCTACTGGCAGAAGCAGATGGCGATGTTCGACCACATGGTGACCGAGGGCTTCCTGAGGCCCGAGCTGCGCGCGCTCGCCGCGACGGCGCCGGACCCCGAGGCGGCGCTCGACCTGCTCGACCGGTTCGCGCCGCCGGACGTGCCGCGCTGGCTCCTTCCGGGCCAGCAGTGAGACCCTGCCCCCGTGGCCCTCGCGACCGTGCCCGACCTCCGGAGACCTCCGGAGACCGGCAGAGGCGGCCGGCGCCCGGAAGCCGGGAAAGGGAAGGGGTCTGCGGGAGGTTCATCCTCCCCCGCTCTTCGGCTGGAGCATGTTCCGATCTGTCGGAACCGGCACCG
>JAFADX010000157.1 GCA_023424475.1 Pseudomonadota bacterium | reverse complement strand
CCGCCGGGCCATGGCCAGGCTCCGCCGCCAGGCTACGGCCAGCCGCAGCCGCCGCCCCCGGGCTGGCATCATCCCGGCCAGGGGGGCAGCGTGCCGCCGGTGCGGCGCGACTGACGCCATATGCCGCGACGAACGGCGCCGCCCGCGGGACCTCGGGCGGCGCCGCGGATCGCCTCCCTGCCGGTTCGCGGCAAGGGCCCGTCGCATTCCAGCCGCGCGGCCCGCGCGCTAGAGCATGTTCCGATCTGTCGGAACCGGCACCGGCCCGCACCCCCACCTGGCCACCCGACGACAGTATCCCGGATGGGTGGCCGGGTGGGGTGCGGGCCGGTGCCGTCTGATCGAAAAGAGCTCTAGAATGGCGGCGCACGGCAGGTGGGGGACACGGACCATGAGCGCTGCGATCGACGGGGCCGCGGAGGCGATGCTCCTGCGGCGGGACGGCGGGGACGGCGTGACGGTCCTCACGCTGAACCGTCCCGGCGCCCGGAACAGCCTTTCGCTGCAGATGCTCGAGACGATGGAGAACCTCCTCGCCGCGATCGGCGAGGATGCCAGCGTGCGCTGCGTCGTCCTCGCCGCGAACGGCCCCGTCTTCTGTGCCGGCCACGATCTGCGCGAGCTGACCGCGCACCGGGCCGATGCCGATGGCGGCCGCGGCTTCTACGACCGCACCATGCAGGCCTGCTCGCGCGTCATGCAGGCGATCGTCGGCCTGCCGCAGCCGGTGGTCGCGGCGGTGCAGGGCGTGGCGACGGCGGCCGGTTGCCAGCTGGTCGCGACCTGCGACCTGGCCGTCGCCGCCGAGGGCGCGCGGTTCTGCACCCCGGGCGTCGATATCGGCCTGTTCTGCTCGACGCCGGCGGTCGCGCTGGCGCGGGCGGTGCCGCGCAAGGCGGCGATGGAGATGCTGCTGCTGGGCGACATGATCCCGGCGCAGGAGGCGTTGCGCATCGGCCTCCTGAACCGCGTCGTGCCCGCCGACCGCGTCATGGAGGCGGCGCTCGGCCTGGCCGGGCGCATCGCCGCGCGTTCGGCGCTGACCGTGCGCATGGGCAAGAAGGGCTTCTACGGCCAGGTGGACCTGCCCCTGCAGGAGGCCTATGCCCGCGCCGTCTGCGTGATGACCGACAACATGATGGCGCGCGACGCCGCCGAGGGCATCGGCGCCTTCCTCGAGAAGCGCCGGCCCGTCTGGGAAGACCGCTGAGGAACGACACATGGCCGACTACGACACCGGGCTGGCGCGCAACGCGGCGAACAGCCAGCCGCTCACGCCGCTGCTGTTCATGGAGCGCTCGGCGCAGGTCTATCCCGACCATCTCGCCGTCGTGCACGGGGCGACGCGCCGGACCTACCGGGAACTGCGCGGGCGCTGCGTGCGGCTCGCCCATGCGCTGGCGCAGCGCGGCATCGGCAGGGGCGACACGGTGGCCGCCGTGCTGCCCAACATCCCCGAGATGCTGGAATGCCACTACGGCGTGCCGATGGCCGGGGCCGTGCTGAACACGATCAACACGCGGCTCGACGCCGCCACCATCGCCTACATCCTCGACCACGGGGAGGCGAAGGCGCTGATCGTGGACAAGGAGTTCATGCCGGTCGTGCGCATGGCCCTCGTCCAGGCCAGGGCCAGGCCGCTGATCGTCGAGGTGGACGATCCGCTCGCCCCGGCGGCGGCGGCGGGCGAGACGCTGGGCGGCACCGGCTACGAGGCATTGCTCGCCGAGGGCGATCCGTCCTTCGCCTGGCCGCTGCCGCGCGACGAATGGGACGCGATCACCCTCAACTACACCTCCGGCACCACGGGCAAGCCGAAGGGCGTGGTCTATCACCATCGCGGGGCGCAGCTTCTCGCGGTGGGCAACGTGCTCTCGGCGGAGATGGGCAAGCACCCCGTCTATCTCTGGACGCTGCCGATGTTCCACTGCAACGGCTGGTGCTTCCCCTGGACCGTCACGGCGCAGGCGGGCGTGCATGTCTGCCTGCGCGCGGTGCGCGGCCCCGACATGTGGCGCCTGATGGCCGAGGAGGGCGTGACCAACATGTGCGGCGCGCCGATCGTCATGGCGACGCTGCTCAACACGCCGGAGGCGGAGAAGCGGCCGCTCGCGAAGCAGGCGAAGTTCATCGTCGCCGGCGCCCCGCCGCCCGAGGCGGTGCTCGCGGCGATGAAGCAGGCCGGCTTCGAGGTCTGCCACGTCTACGGCCTGACGGAATGCTACGGCCCCTCGGTGGTGAACGAGTGGCATCAGGACTGGAACGCCCGGCCGGCCCCGGAGCAGGCCGCGCTGATGGCGCGCCAGGGCGTGCGCTACATCGCGCTCGAGGGCCTGGACGTCATGGACCCCGGGACCATGCGGCCGGTGCCGGCGGACGGCACGACGCTCGGCGAGGTCATGATGCAGGGCAATGTGGTGATGAAGGGCTACCTGAAGGACGAGGCGGCGACCGCCGCCGCCTTCGGGGGCGGCTGGTTCCATACGGGCGATCTCGCGGTGAGGTATCCCGACGGCTACATCCAGCTCAAGGACCGCTCCAAGGACATCATCATCTCGGGCGGCGAGAACATCAGCAGCATCGAGGTCGAGGACGCGCTCTACAAGCATCCGTCCGTCGCGGTGGCGGCGGTGGTGGCCAGGCCCGACGAGAAGTGGGGCGAGACGCCCTGCGCCTTCGTCGAGCTGAAGCCCGGGGCGAACGCGACCGCCGAGGAGCTGATCGCCTTCGCGAAGCAGCATCTCGCAGGCTACAAGGTGCCCCGCCACGTGATCTTTTCCGAGCTGCCCAAGACCTCCACGGGCAAGATCCAGAAGCACGTCCTGCGCAGCCAGGCGAAGGAATGACGATGCCGGTCGAGAAGGTTCTGGCGCGCGCGGGCGCTTGCCGGATTGAATCGCGCGCGCGGTGGTTCGAGCTGCTGCGCATCCCCTCGGTCTCGGCGCAGCCGAAGCATGCCGCGGATTGCCGCAGGGCGGCGGAGTGGGTGCGGGCGCAGCTCGCCGGGATCGGCTTCCAGGCCTCGGTGCGCGAGACGCAGGGACATCCGGTGGTGGTCGCGCATCATCCCGGGCCGACGGGCACGGGGCCGCATCTGCTGTTCTACGGCCATTACGACGTGCAGCCGCCGGAGCCGCTGGAACTCTGGACCAGCCCGCCCTTCGAGCCCGCGGTGACGGAAGGGCCGCACGGCCCGCGCATCGTCGCGCGCGGCGCGGTGGACGACAAGGGCCAGACCATGACCTGGCTCGAGGCGCTGCGCTTCTGGTACGAGATCGAAGGCGGCCCGCCCTGCCGCGTCAGCGTGCTGGTGGAAGGCGAGGAGGAGGTCGGGTCCCGCAACCTCGAGCCCTTCCTCGAGGCGCATGCGGCTGAGCTTGGCGCCGATGTCGTGGTGGTGAGCGACACCAACATGTGGGATGCCGCGACTCCGGCGATCAGCACGCGGCTGCGCGGGATGCTCTACACCCAGATCGACATCACGGCCGCGAACAAGGACCTGCATTCGGGCCTGTTCGGCGGATCGGCACTCAACCCGATCAACCTGCTGACGCGCATCCTGGGCGACCTCAAGGACGAGAGCGGCGAGATCCTGATCCCGGGCTTCTACGACGAGGTGCCGGAACTGCCCGCGGCGCTGCGCCGGCAATGGGACGCGCTGGAGTTCGACGAGAAGGCCTTCCTCGGCGGCGTCGGCCTCGCGGTGCCGGCGGGCGAGGTGGGGCGGGGCGCGCTTGAGCGGCTCTGGGCGCGGCCGACCGCCGATGTGAACGGCATCTGGGGCGGCTATACGGGGGATGGCTCCAAGACCGTGATCCCGTCCGAGGCCCATGCGAAGCTTTCCTTCCGCCTGGTGCCCGGGCAATCGCCGACGAAGGTCCTCGTGGGGCTGCGCGACTTCATCGTCGATCGCCTGCCGGAAGACGCGCAGGTGAAGATCCAGGTCTTCAGCATGAGCGAAGGCATCGAGGTGCCCTCCGACAGCCGCTGGGTGCAGGCGGCGGCCGGCGCGCTGGAGGAAACCTTCGGCAAGGCGCCGGTGCTGATGGGCTGCGGCGGGTCGCTGCCGGTGGCGAGCATGATCAAGCGGGTGCTCGGCCTCGACTGCCTGCTGATGGGCTTCGGGCTCGAGGACGACCAGGTGCACAGCCCGAACGAGAAATTCGACATCGCCTGCTTCGAGCGCGGCATCGACAGCCACATCCGGCTGCTGGCGGCAGTGGCCGGCGGGCAGGAGGCATCGTGAGCGACGACCCCTATGCCGTCCTGGGCGTCAAGCGCGACGCCTCGCAGGACGAGATCCGCAAGGCCTACCGGGCGATGGCGCGCAAGCTGCACCCGGACCTCAACCCGGGCGACAAGGCGGCGGAGGAGAAGTTCAAGGCCGTCTCCGCCGCCCATGACATCCTGGGCGACCCCGAGAAGCGCGGGCGCTTCGACCGCGGCGAGATCGACGCCTCGGGCCAGGAGCGGCCGCCGGAGCCGCCGCCGCACTACTACCGGGACCACGCCGGCGCCTACAGCAGCGATGCCGCCTATGCCGATATGATGGACGAGGACGAGCTGCTCGGCGCGCTGTTCGGCCGCGGGGGCCGGCGGCGCGGCGGCGGCGCGCAGTTCCGCATGCAGGGCGGGGATATCCATGCACGGCTCGACATCGACTTCCTCGATGCGGTGAACGGCGGGACGAAGCGGGTGACGCTGCCGGACGGCAGCACCGTGGACGTCGCCATCCCGCCCGGCACGCGCGAAGGCCAGGTCCTGCGGCTGCGCGGCAAGGGGTCGCCCGGCATCGGCGGCGGGCCCGCCGGCGACCTGCTGGTGGAAGTGAGCATCGGCGAGCATCGCCACTTCGCCCGGCGCGGCGACGACATCCTGCTCGACCTGCCGGTGACGCTGACGGAAGCGGTGCTCGGCGGCCGCGTCGAGGTCCCGACGCCTGCCGGGCCGGTGGCGATGAAGGTGCCGAAGGGATCCAACACCGGCACCGTCCTGCGGCTGAAGGGCCGCGGCGTGAAGCGCAGGGACGGCACGCGCGGCGACGCCTTCGCGACGCTGCGCATCGTCCTGCCCGATGCGCCGGACGCCGAGCTGGAGGCCTTCGCCGAGCGCTGGGAGGCCGGCAAGGCGCAGAATCCGCGCGCAGGAATGGAGAGCTGACATGGCCGAGGATGACGACCGCCTGCGCCGCCTGAACCTCGAGGTGACGATGGTGGAATACTGCGTCTCCGCCGGCTGGATCGCGCCGGCGGCGCCGCGCTACAGCGAGGCCGACCTCGCGCGCGTCCGCCTGGTCCGGGACCTGCGCGAGGCGATGGGCGTGAACGACGAGGGCGTGAGCGTGGCGCTGGACCTGGTCGACCAGATTCACGGGATGCGCCGGGCGATGCGGCGCGTTGCGGCCGCGGTTCACCACCTTCCGGGCCCGGCCCGGGAGGAGATCCTTGCCGCGCTGCGCAAGATGGACGAAGGACAGGCATGAGCGGCTTCCACGGCGTCTTCCCCTATCTCGTCTCTCCCGTCGCACCGGACGGGTCGGTGCTGGAGGCGGAACTGCGCCGCCTGGTGGATCACCTGATCGCGTCCGGCGTGCATGGGCTGACGCCGCTCGGCAGCACGGGGGAGTTCGCGTATCTCGACGCCGCGCAACGGCGCCGGATCGTCGAGGTCGTGGTGGAGCAGGCGAAGGGCCGCGTGCCGGTGGTCGCCGGCGTCGCCGCGACCACGACCGCCGACGCGGTGCGCCAGGCGAAGGACTATGCGGCGATCGGCGCGGACGGGATCCTCGCGATCCTCGAAGCCTATTTCCCGCTCGCGGAAGCGGCGGTCATCGCCTATTTCACCGCCATCGCGGATGCGACCGACCGGCCGGTGGTGCTCTACACCAACCCCAACTTCCAGCGGTCGGACCTGACGCTGCCGGCGATCGACGTGCTGTCGCAGCATCCGCGCATCGTCGGCATCAAGGACGCCTCCACCAATACGGGGCGGCTGCTGTCGATCCTGAACCGCACGGGCGGGCGGCTCGAGGTCTTCGCGGCCTCGGCGCATATCCCGGCGGCGGTGATGATGATCGGCGGCAAGGGCTGGATGGCCGGGCCGGCCTGCGCCATCCCGCGCGAGAGCGTGCGCCTCTATGAGCTCTGCCGCGCCGGGAAATGGGAGGCGGCGCTGGCGCTGCAGCGCGCGCTGTGGCAGGTGAACGAACTCTTCGCCGCGCATTCCCTCGCCGCCTGCATCAAGGGCGCGCTGCAGATCCAGGGCTTCGCGGTGGGCGACCCGGTCCCGCCGCAGGCGCCGCTTTCGGCCGAGGGCCGTGCGGCGGTGGAGAAGGCGCTGGCGCTGGCAGTCGAGGCGCTCGCCGCCGCGCCGCCGGCGTGAAGGCGCCAGGCCAGCGGCGCCTGGCGCTCATCCTTGGCGCGCTGGCGGCGATCGGGCCCTTCTCGATCGACATGTACCTGCCGGCGCTGCCGGAGATCGGGGCCTCGCTCGGGGCGTCGGCAGGGGCGGTGCAGGGGACGCTCGCGATCTATTTCCTCGGCCTCGCCTTCGGGCAGGTCCTCTATGGGCCGCTGTCGGACCGGCACGGGCGGCGCCGGCCGCTCTTCGTCGGGCTCGGGCTCTACAGCGCGGCGGCCGTCGCCTGCGCGCTGGCGCCCGATGTCCAGGCGCTGACCGGCGCGCGGCTGGTCCAGGCGCTGGGGGGCTGTGCCGGCATGGTCATCGCCCGCGCCGTGGTGCGCGACGTGACGGACGAACGCGGCGCGGTGCGGCTGATGGCGCAACTGATGCTCGTCATGGGCGTGGCGCCGATCGTGGCGCCGATGATCGGCGGCGCGTTGCTGCCCGCCTTCGGCTGGCGCGGCATCTTCTGGCTGCTGGCGATCTACGGCGCGGCGATGCTCGCGCTGATTGCGCTGTTCCTGCCGGAATCCCTGCCGCCGGAACGGCGGCGGCGGGACGGGATGGCCGCGGTGGTGCGCGTCTGGTGGGGGCTGATGCGGGACCGGCGCTTCATGGGGCACGCGCTGGCGGGCGGCTTCGTCATCGGCGGGATGTTCGCCTATATCAGCGGCTCGCCCTTCGTGTTCATGGAACTGCATGGCGTGCCGCCCTCGCGGTACGGCTTCTACTTCGGAGCCAATGCGCTGGGCATCATGGTGATGGGGCAGGTGATCGGTCGGCTCGCGCAGCGCATCGCGCCGGCGCGGCTGCTGCCGGTGGTGATCTGGGTGCCGTTCCTCGCTGGGCTCGCTCTGGTCTTCGTGACCGCCACGGGGCTCGGCGGGTTCCCGGCGCTGCTCATCGCGCTGTTCTGCTACATCGCGATGATCGGGGCGGTGATGCCGCTGACGGTGGCGCTCGGCATGGGGCCGCACGGCGCGGTGGCGGGGAGCGCCTCGGCGCTGATGGGGACGCTGCAGTTCGCGATCGGGGCCGGGGCGGGGTCGCTGCTCGGGACGTTGCAGAATGGGACGGCGATGCCGATGGCGGGGGTGATCGCGGGGTGCGGAGTGGCAGGGTGGACGGCGCGGCGGGCATTGGCGCGGTAGGCGGGGGCAAGGGGAAGGTCGGCGCCATGGCCATGACCGTGCGACTTATGGATTGACCCGTCATGACAGGCGACGCCGTTCAAGCCGAATGCGGTCGCGATACGTCGCCTGCCGCCCGAGGCGGGCGAACATACCGAGATGCTGCTGCGCGAATTCGGGCCGGACGATGCGGCGATCGCCGCGGCCCGCTCGGCGGTAGGATATTCCGGACGCGAGGGGATGACCTTGCGTCCGGAGCATCGTCCTGATCGGCGGCGCCGGCCCGCCGCGGCGTGTCAGAACGTCACGTCGCGGTTGACGTCCTTGTAGAGCAGGTAGGCCGTCTCGCCCCATCCTGTGGCATAGAATTGCCGCGGGACGTAGGCGCCCATCCAGATGAAGTCGCCCGCCCAGCATTCATGCCATTCGCGACCGAGCAGGTAGAGCCCCTGGCCCTCCAGCATGTACAGCCCGTGCTCCATGACGTGGGTCTCGACATAGGGGAAATAGGTGCCCGGTTCGAAGGACAGGATGTTCACCTCCATGTCCATCGCCATGTCGGCCTCGCCGAGCAGCGCCTGCCAGTTCCGCCCGCGCGTGTGCTTGTTCACCTTCGGCACGTCGCGCCGATGGCCGAAGAAGGAGGCGCGCGGCGCGATGCCCGGCGCCGCGACATAGGGGCGCTTGATCCAGATGATCCTGGCCGCGCCGGTGACGGCGTAGCTCCTGCCCGCCGCGACATAGGCATAGCCGCCGGCATCGAGCCGGCGCGTCTGCCCGTCCGCGGCGATCTCGGCCTCGCCTTCCACCACGAAGAAGAAATGCTCCAGCCCGTCGTTCAGTGGCGTGGGCGTGCCCCCGCCTTCCTCGATCTCCAGCAGCGCCTGGGCGAAACGCGCGCCCATCGCCGGGCTGGTGTGGAAGCGGATCTTCGTCCTCTCGAAGCCGGGCAGGCGGCTTTCCAGGATCCCCTCCGGCGGCATCACCGCGTAGTGCGGCGTGACCATGGTGCGGTTGTGGCCGGCGATGCCGGGCGGGAGGACCTCGCGGCGGGTCATGCCTTCTCTCCGGGCAGGGCGGCGGTGACGATGATCTCCACCAGGTCGCCCGGCGGCATCGGCGTCTGCACCGCGCTGCGCACCGGGCCGTCGCCGGCGGGGATCCAGCGCGTCCAGGCGGCATCCATCGCGGCCTTCTCCGACAGGTCGGCCATGAAGACCTCGGCGCGCAGCAGGCGGGACTTGTCGGTGCCCGCCGCGCGCAGATAGCCCTCGATCGCCGTGAGCAGATCCTCCGTCTGGGCCTCGACGCCCGCGGTCTTGTCGCGCGCGGTGGCGAGCGCCCAGATCGTGCCGCCGCCGCCCGGCAGGCGGTGCACCACGGCGCGCGATCGGTTGGCGAAGGGGCCGGGGGTTCGGGTGATGTCGGGATGGGGCATGCTCGCTCCGGTCGGATGGTGGTGGCCATGGCGCATTCGGCCGGGTGCGGCTGTCGGCGTTCCTCGGGCGGTGGAGACTGCGCCGCGGAGATGACTCAGACAAACCAGTTGTTCTTGGGTCGAGGCTCAGTTTTCATGAGGCATGACCCGCCACCTGCCGCCGCTGAACGCCCTGCGCGCCTTCGAGGCAGCCGCCCGCCTCGGCGGCTTTGCCGCGGCGGCGCAGGAACTGGGCGTCACTGCGGGAGCGGTCAGCCAGCAGGTGCAGGGGCTGGAGGCACGGCTCGGCCGTCGGCTGTTCGACCGTTCCCCGCGCTCGCTGAGCCTGACGCCGGACGGGCGTGCGCTGACCCCCGTGCTGACCGAGGCGCTGGATGCGATGGAGGCCGGGCTGCTGCGCGCGCTCTCGCCGCGCCCGCGCAGCGCCCTGGCGGTATTCGCGCAGACCTCCTTCGCGATCGGCTGGCTGCTGCCGCGCCTGCCGCGCTTCCATCGCGAGCACCCGGAGATCGAGTTGCGCCTGTCTACCGGCATCGACGCGCCGGACCTGCATGGCGCAGCGCCGGACGCGGTCATCCTGCATGGGCGGGGACCCTGGCCGGGCCTCGCGACGCATCTGCTGTTCCCCGACCGGCTGGTGCCGGTGTGCTCGCCCGGCTGGCTCGCGGCGCGCGATGTCGGCGAACCGCGCCTGCTGGCCAGCGAGACGCTGCTCGTTTCCGACACCGCACCGGGCGATTGGGAGGAGTGGTTCGCCCATGCGGGGCAGCGCAGCCTGCGGCCGGACCGTACGCTGCGCTTCGGCTCCTCGCTGCTGCCGCCGCAGGCGGCGCTGCACGGGCTCGGTGTGGCGCTGGCCGATATCGGGCTGGTGCAGGCGGAACTCGATTCGGGACGGCTGGTGAATCCGGTGCCCGCCGTCCCGCCGCTGCGGCGCGGGACGGGCTGGCACCTCGCACACTTGTCCGGCCGTGGCGGCGAGGCGCCGATCGTCGCCCTGCGCGACTGGCTGCTGCGCGAGGCCCAGCCGGGCTAAGGGCCGGGCGACGAAAGCGGCGTCTGGGATGCGCCGCGGCCGCACGCTTCATTGCACGCCATGAACCTGCTGCCCGACATCGCCCTTGCCGAAGCCCTGTTCCGCCGCATCCACGACGCTGCGCGCGATCCCGCCGGGGGCGGGTGACGCGACCGAATGGCAGCCAGCCGCCGGGATCCCGAACGCCGTCGCGGGCCGCCTTGCAGCCGCAGGCGTCCGGTGGCGCGCTCCACACCGGGTTCAGAGGCCGCGCAGATGCTCGTGCAGGCTGGCGGGAAGGCAGCCGCGGCTCTCCCGCTCGAAGGCCGCCTTGTCCAGCCCGTTGCGTACGTCGCTCGGTGTCAGCGAGAATTCCCGCCGAAACGCCCGGCTGAAGCTGGACGGATCGCTGAAGCCATGACGTTCGGCGATGACAGCGATGGGCCGGGTGTCGGCAGGGTTGGCCAGGTCTGCGTAGCAGGCGCGCAGCCTCTGCTGCTGGATGTACCGCATCACGCCGCCTTTGCCTTCCAGCAACCGGTAGAGGCGGCTCCGCGAGATGCCGACGTCGCGGCAGAGGGATTTCGGCCCGAGCGACACCGAGGCGATGCGCCGACGGACCGCGCTGCGCACCCGGGCCATGACGGAATGATCGGACAGGCGGGGCATCGTGTCATCCCGGGGCGCAAGCTCGATGGCGCTGGTCAGCATGGATGCGATGGCGCCCGGCAGGCGGGCGGCATCCGCGTCCGGCAGCGTGGGCAGCGCTTCCTCGATCAGCAGCAGATAGCGGACGAAGAGGGCACTGAAGGCACCGGGGGCAGGGCCGCGCAGCCCGTCGAGCACGGAGGCCAGGGAGGCGAAGCGATCCCGTGACAGGTAGAGATGCAGGCGCTCGTCCCGCACCCTTTCGCTCACGCATGGCTCGGCGAGCGAGGCCAGGAATGGCACGCCGGCCTGGACCGTGAAGGTCTCGCAGGCCAGTTGCAGATGCGTCGCCGCCATGCCGATGGTGACGATCCAGTGGTCCGCCGGATCGCGCCGGGTATGAAGGGCCGACCGAACCACGCGCAGGGCGGGCGCGCGGACGCGCGCGAGCGCCATGCCGTCGAACAGCCATATCCGGCTCTCGGCCGCGAAGCCGGCTTCGGCGCTGCCCTGTTCCGGAAAGCTGACCTCGGCGATGGCACCATGCCAGCTGCGCCACGCTTCCTGCTGATCGGGTATGGGAATGTCCCGCGTAGAAAAGACATGCGGTTCCGCCATGATCACGCGCGATTGCGGCGAGCGCAGTCTTCACGGGCGCTTCGTCGAACCGTCCCAAGGTTTATGTTGACCGCATCGCGCGGTAGTTCATCATCCTTTCCTGTCGAAATATGGTAAATACTGAAAAATATTCACCAGCATGCTGAACATCATTCAGGAGGATGTTCTTGTCTCTTCAACGAATAGATCTCAATCTTCTCCGTGTGTTCGAAGCGATACTGGAACATCGCAGCGTCGCGGAGGCGGCGCGGGTGCTCGGCGTCACGCCCTCCGCCATCAGCCATGCCCTGGGTCGCCTGCGGCGCGCCCTGGCCGATGAGCTGTTCGTCCACGGAGAAGCCGGCATGTCGCCGACGCCGAGGGCCTTGGAACTGGCGCCGGGCATCCGCGACGGGCTTGGTCGCATCGACAGCGCGATCGCAACGCGGCCCTTCGTGGCGTCGGACTCCGCACGGACCTTCCGGATTTCCGCCTCCGACTACGGCGTCGCCAATGTCCTCGCACCCTTCATCGCCCGCATGTCGAAAGCGGCGCCGCAGATCGAGCTGCGGGTCTTTCCCTACAACCGCGTCGATGTCGCCCGTCACCTCGATGAGGGGCGGTTGGACCTCGTCCTGGGGTGGTTCGGGGATCTGCCGCCGCGGATCCGCCGCACCCTTCTCTTGCACGACCACGAGGCGGTCGTGGTGCGCCGCGGACATCCGCTGACGGAAGGCCCGGTCAGCCTGGAGAGGCTGCTCTCCTTCCCCTATGTCGTCGTCGAGATGACCGGCAGCGAGGATCGGTCAGCGGACGGCTTCGTTGACGAGCGTGGCGTGTGGCGCCGCGTCTGGATCGACCGGCTGTTGATCGAGACCAGCGCGAAGGATGAGGATCTCGTGGGACATATCGCGGTGACCGTGCCGCATTATGCGACCATCCCCGACATCCTGGCGGCCACGGACATGGTCGCGACCCTGCCGGCGCGGCTGGCCCGCCGGAGCGTCGAGCAGGACATACTGACGGTCCTCGATCTGCCCTACGAGCCGCTCGCCGTGCAGTTCGAGGCCATCTGGCATGACCGGTCGGACCAGGATGCGGGCCTCCGCTGGCTCATCCGCGAATTGCGTGCGGTAGCGCAAGAAGGGTGAGAGCCGGGGCATGGGCGATGTTGCGCCGGATGCCCGCTCACGAAGGGTTGGGACCGCCGACCTCCCAGGACCGCGGGGCCGTGGCGTGGGCGCTCCGGTCGGCGACCCTGGCGGACCATGCCCTTCAACGGCACGACGCCGCGCGTCTCGGGCACTTCGCTCTCCGTGCGGGCGCGCCGCGCGGCCGGCGCCGACGTGAAATCCCATATTGTGAAACCGACCGGAGCCGCTGGACGTGACAGCGGCGGCGCATGCTGGTTCCCTGGGGGCATCCGCATCGGTGCCGGCTGACGCCCGGCCTTGGCGGGGCCGGAGAAGACCACCAGGGAGTCCAGCGTGCCCACCACAGTCCCGCAAGCCGTCGATGCCCGGCTGACCCGCACCGCCATCTTCCTGGTGGCGACGATCGGCGCCGGCAGCGAGGCCGAAACGGAGGTGCGGCGCCTGTGCGGCGATCTTGCCGCGCTCGTCCGGGGCGTCGGCTTCCGCGTGCCGGATGGCGGGCTGTCCTGCATCATGGGGATCGGTTCCGCTGCCTGGGATCGCCTGTTCGGCACGCCCAGGCCGAAGGAACTGCATCCTTTCCGCGAGATCCGCGGGGTTCATCACGCCCCCGCCACGCCGGGCGACCTTCTGTTCCACATCCGCGCCGCCCGCATGGATCTCTGCTTCGAGATGGCGGCGCAGATCGCGGCGCGGCTCGATGCCGCGGTGTCGGTCGTCGATGAGGTGCATGGCTTCAAGTACTTCGACGAGCGCGACCTCCTCGGCTTCGTGGACGGGACGGAGAATCCCGTGGCGCAGGCCGCGATCGACGCCACCCTCATCGGCGGGGAGGATCCGGCCTTTGCCGGCGGCAGCTATGTGATCGTCCAGAAGTACCTCCATGACCTCGGCAAGTGGAACGGGATCCCGGTCGAGGAACAGGAAGGGATCATCGGCCGCCGGAAGCTCTCGGACATCGAACTGGACGACGCCGCGAAGCCCAGCTTCGCGCACAACGTCCTCACGAGCATCGAGGAGGATGGCCGGCCGCTTGAGATCCTGCGCGACAACATGCCGTTCGGCGATGTCGGCAAGGGCGAGTTCGGGACCTATTTCATCGGTTATGCCCGATCCCCGGCACGGATCGAACGGATGCTCGACAACATGTTCGTCGGCCAGCCGCCGGGGAACTACGACCGGCTGCTCGATGTCAGCCGCGCGGTGACGGGATCGCTGTTCTTCGTGCCGTCCGCAGCCTTCCTCGAGGACGTTCCCGCGGCTTCACCGGCCATCCCGGGCGAAGGCGAACCCCCGGTCACGCCGGATCCTCGCCCATCTTCGTCCAACGGCTCACTCGGCATCGGCTCCTTGAAAGACGAGGCAGCATCATGAACAACCTCCACCGCGAACTCGCCCCCATCTCCGATGCGGCCTGGGCGCAGATCGACGAGGAAGCCACCCGCACGCTCAAGCGCTACCTGGCTGCGCGGCGGGTCGTGGATGTGCCGGAGCCCAAGGGCCCCGGCCTCGCAGCGGTCGGCACCGGCCGTGCCGAGAGGATCGACGGTCCTGGCGATGGCATCCAGGCGGTGCGGCGCACGGCGAATGCGCTGGTGGAATTGCGCGTGCCGTTCAGGCTCTCACGCCAGGCGGTCGATGACGTGGAGCGCGGCGCGGCGGATTCGGATTGGTCCCCGGTGAAGGAGGCCGCGCGCAGGATCGCCTTCGCCGAAGATCGCGCCGTCTTCGATGGCTGGGCCGCTGCGGGGATTGGCGGCATCCGCCCGGGTGCCAGCAACCCGGCCCTGACGCTGCCATCGGGTGCCACGGGCTATCCGGCCATAGTTGCCCGCGCGGTCAACCAGTTGCGCCTCGCCGGATGCGATGGGCCTTACAGGCTGGTGCTGGGCGTCGATCCCTTCACCGCCGTCAGCGGCGGCAGCGAGGAAGGCTATCCGGTTCTCCAGCATATCCAGCGGCTGGTGGATGGCGAGATCATCTGGGCGCCGGCCATCGCGGGCGGTCTCGTGCTGACGACGCGCGGCGGCGACTTCGAGCTGGACATCGGCCAGGACATCTCCATCGGCTATCTCGGCCATTCCGGGAGCGAGGTCGAACTGTACCTGCAGGAAAGCTTCACCTTCCGCCTGCTGACAACGGAGGCCGCGGTCGTGCTCGCGGCCAAGTGAGCCCCGTACCGGCCGATCGGTGTAGAGGCGGCCCTTGGAATGGATCCCGATCGGGTGGAATCACCTGACCGGGTGAAGATGCTCGCAGAAGCAAAGGGCGAGAGACGTTGCCGTGAGCCGGGGCGAACGGGAACGGCTCCAGGCTGCAAGCCACCCGACCGGCATGGCGGCGCGCATCACGGTGCTGACGAGTCGTCGGTGGCCCCTCGTCGCCGCCGCGCGGCGGCCCGATCACGCGGCCGGCGAAGGCGGCTTGCCGGGCCCACCTGCGAGTGCAAGGGATATGAGCGGCGGCGGGAGAGTACCGCCGGGCGCCTGGAGCACTTCCGGTGAACCTGCGTTCACCGCCAAAGCTCCAGGTATTTGTTTTTGCGAGCATCTTCACCTGTCCGGATGGGTTCATCCGGACAGGATCTGCTCTAGCGGGATGGAAACGGACATTGACGGTGCCGCTGTGGGTCAGCGCGCTTGCTGGGACCCTGCTGGTTCAGACTGTGTGCGCCTTTGCCAGCATCTCTCTTCCCATCCTGGGCCCTCCCTTGATGGAGCGCGCCGGCCTGCCGGCGGAGAGTATCGGCGTGGTGTCCGCCCTGTCCTCTGCAGGGATCTGCTGGTTTCTCGCCAGTGGCGGACCGATGCTCAGCCACTTCGGGCCAATCCGGACGCTGCAGATCGGCATGGCCTGCATGGCCTTCGGCCTGCTCGCGCTGTCGTTGCCGTCCGGCCTCGTGGGGCTGCTGGGGGCCCTCGCGATTGGGTTCGGGAACGGGCCGAACACGCCGGCCGGCAGCCAGATCCTGATTCGGTCCGCACCGCGCGAACATCGGACGCTGATCTTTTCCATCAAGCAGGCCGGCGTTCCGTTGGGAGGAGCATTGGCCGGCCTGGTGTCGGCCCCGTTTGTCGTTGCCCACGGCGTGCTGCCCGCCCTCATCATGCTCGTCATGGTCCTGCTGGTGTGTTGCCTGGCGGTCCAGCCGTTGCGCGCAACCCTGGAAGAGGAGCGCGAGGAAAGAGGACCGGGATGGGCCCGGGCACTGGTTCAGCCGGCCGAGGTCGTCCGTTGCATCACGGCCCTGCGCTCGCACCCCACGCTGCCGATGCTGACGGCGGTCGGCGCGTCCTACTCGCTCATGCAGGCCTGCCTGACCGCCTTCACCGCCACCTTCGTCTATACGCGCCACGGCGTTTCCCTGGCGGAGGCGGGCCAGGTCGTCGCCGCGATGCTGCTCTCAAGCATGTGCGGGCGCATTGTGCTCGGCTGGCTGGCGGATCGGATGGGCAATGCCCTTCGTCACCTGGGCGTGCAGGCGATCATCTCCGCCCTTTCGGTGGCGATGCTTGTGATGATGGGTGGCGAGGCTTCGTGGATCCTCTATCTCTCGGCGGGGCTGGTCGGCTTTACGGCCATCGGCTGGAACGGCGTCCATATCGCGGAACTGGCACGCGTGGCGCCGCTGCATCTCGTCAGCAGCGTGACATCGGCGTCCAGCCTCTTCGGCTTCGCCGCGTCGTTCTGCGGCCCGCTCATCTTCATGGTGGTGGTGGCGAGCGGCGGGTATGAGGCCGCCTTCCAGGTGATGGCGGCGCAACTTGCCTGCTTCGGGGTCATCTGTCTGTTCGTTCGGCGGCGGTAGATGCCGCTCACGGCCAGTGCCGCCGCAGGCCGTTCTTCCCGGACGCCCCCGCATTCGGCAGGTGGAAGGGCGGCGCCTGCGGACGCCGGATTGCTCCCGGCGGAGGAAGCCTGGCGCAGCCTTGCTGCCAGGGGACGGCTTCCAAAGGCCGTCCGGGGTGAGGCCTGGGGAGGGGCAAGGCCCCTCTCCGGTTCTGCTTACTGCCGCTTACTGCCGCGCGCGCTCCGCGTGCTTTCCCATCGTCGCATACGGTGCATAGGGCGGCACCGCCCCGATCACGCGCATGTCCACTTCCACCAGCGCCGGGCCCTTCACCGCCAGCGCCTGTGCCAGCACCGTCCCGACCTCCTCCGCGCCCGACACCCGGAAGAAAGGCAGCCCGGCCAGCGCCGCGAGGCCCTGCAGGTCCGGCGTCAGCAGGTCGTGGCCGAATTGGCGCCCGTCGGCGACCGCGTCCTGGATGTGGCGGATCACGCCGTAGCCGCCGTCGTTCATCACCATGGTGACGAGGTCCGGCTTCTCCTGCGCGACGGTCCAGAGTTCGCACAGGCCGAGCGAGAAGCCGCCGTCGCCGCACATCGCGATGGTCTTGCGCCCCTGCGCCGCGATGGAGGCACCGATGCCGAGGGCGAGGCCCGGCCCGATCGCCGCGCCGACCGGATAGACGGAATCCTTCGGGTCATAGATCGGGAAGACGCGGTTGCCCCAGGTGGAATTGGAGATGGTGATGTCGCGCACCCAGACGCCGTCGCGCGGCAGGGCGGCGCGGATGGCCTCGGGGAAGGGGGCGTAGGGGCCGAGGGTCGCGAGGTAGTCCGCCCGCGCGCGGGTGCGCATCGCCGCGAAATCGGCGGCGTAGCCCGGGTCGATCGAGGTCCTGCCGGCAAGGCGGTCGGCGATGCCGGCCATGGCGAGCGCCGCGTCGCCATGGACGAAGAGGCTGTTCGCGTAGGTGCGGCCATCCGCGGCGGCGTCGCAGTCCACGTGGATCAGCGTCTTCGGCAGCGTCATCGAGAAGTCGCCGGTCTCGTGCCCGCGCAGGCGGGATCCGGCGACGAGCATCGCGTCCACGCTGCCGTAGAATTCCTGCACGCGCGGGGCGCCGTTGCCGTGCAGGCCGCCGAGGGTCATCGGGTGATCCTCGGGGATGGTGCCGCGGCCGTTCCACGACGACACCGCGCCGAAGCCGAGCTCCATCAGCCGCAGCGCGGCGTCGCGGGCGTGCTTCGCCCCGTTGCCGAGCCAG
This sequence comes from Pseudomonadota bacterium, assembly GCA_023424475.1. Classification (GTDB taxonomy): domain Bacteria; phylum Pseudomonadota; class Alphaproteobacteria; order Acetobacterales; family Acetobacteraceae; genus Neoroseomonas. Next base: position 3,747 of record JAFADX010000157.1, on the reverse strand, counting down.
AGCATCGGCCGCTTCGCCGCGGCGAGGATATCGGCGGCGGCGTCGAGTTCCGCCGGGTTCGGCGGCAGCGGTGCGGCGATGGGCAGGGCGAGCGCATCGAGCCCGCCCGGCCGCGCGATCGCGGCGCGCTGGATGTCGATGGGGATCTCCACGGAGACCGGGCCGCGCGGCGCGGAGAGCGCCTCGGCGGCCGCGCGCACCAGCACGCCGAAGGCCTCGTTGGCGGTGCGGACGCGGTACGCGGCCTTGCAGGCGGCGGCGAGCATCGCCGTCTGGCCCGGCACGTCATGCACCGTGCCGGCGTCGCGGTCGATGTGCTTCGTCGCGGTCTGGCCGGTGATGTGCAGCACCGGGCTGCCGGCGAAGCGGGCTTCCACCAGGCCGGGAATCGCGTTGGCCATGCCGGGCCCGGTCGAGGTGAAGAGCACGCCGAGATGCCCCGTCACGCGGGCATAGGCATCGGCCATGTGGGCGCCGCCCATCTCGCCGCGGCACATCACGTAGCGCAGCGCGTTGCGCTTCCCGATGGCGTCGAGCATCGGGATGTTGTGGACCGAGACGATGCCGAAGACGGTCGAGACACCGATCCGCGGCAGGATATCCGCGACGAGGTCGGCGGTGGTGTACTGGCTCGTCATGCAACGTTTCCCCTCTGCGTTGCGTTGAGTGTGACACGCGCAGCGCGAAGCGGAAGCCCGGGACCGCCATCGGCCGGTCGTCGGGACTTCCGGCGCATGGCACGGCAGTGCAGACAGGGAACAGGGCCATGAGCATCTTCCAGTCCATCATGAACGGCATCTTCGGCCACCGCGGACAGGCCGCGCCGACCGGCGCGACCGGCGGCCCCGACCACGACAATGCACCGCTCTCGGCCGCACCGGATTCCGCGCCGGACGCGCCGGGCCACACCGCCGTGAAGCCGGCCTCCCCCGGCAGCACGGCGGATCCCAATCCGCTCTCGGCGGCGCCGGATTCGGCGCCGGAGGCTCATCGTCCCCGGGGCGCGGTGGATGTCGTCGCGGTGCTGACCGACCTGGAAAAGGCGTCGGGCCAGACGCTCGACTGGCGCCACTCGATCGTGGATCTCATGAAGCTGCTCGGCATCGACAGCAGCCTGCCGGCACGCCGGGAACTCGCGCGCGAACTCGGCTACACCACGTCGACAGACGATACGGCCGCGATGAATGTCTGGCTGCATCGCCAGGTCATGCAGAAGGTTGCCGCGAATGGCGGCAAGGTCCCCGCCGAGCTGACCGCCTGAAGCGGGGGGCGCGGCCCCCCGCCCGTGTTCAGCGCCCGCGCGCCTCGGCCAGATGGTCGAAGCGCCGCGTATAGGTGCCGAGCCCCATGGTCTGCGACCGCAGCTCGATGATGAGGTCGTGCAGTTCCGCCTCGGGGACGAGGGCCTGCACCTCGTCCCAGCCGGGCCAGCCCTCCTTCTCGGCATAGCCGAGGATCTGGCCGCGGCGTCCGGTCAGCAGCCGCTGCGCCGCCGCCGTCGCATCCTGCGGCACCAGCACGGTCACCTGGTCCACCGGTTCGAGCATCACCGGCTCCGCCTTGGCCAGGGCTTCCTGCATCGCCATCCGCGTCGCGGTGGCGAAGGCCATGTCGGAGGAATCGACGCTGTGGAAGGCGCCGTCGTGCAGCGTGACGGCGATGTCCACCACCGGGTTGCCGAGCGGCCCCTTCCTCGCCGCCTCCTCCGCCGCCTCGCCGACCGCGGGGATGAACTTGCGGGGGATGGCGCCGCCGACGATGCGGTCCTCGAAGGCGAAGCCCTCGCCGCGCGGGCGGGGGGCGACCTCGAGCGTCACGTCGGCGAACTGCCCGTGCCCGCCGGTCTGGCGGCGATGGCGCGCATGGTGGCGGGCGGCCTGGCGGATCGTCTCCTTGAAGGCGACGCGCGGCCGGGTGGTGGCGACGCGCAGGCCATGCGCCTCGGCGAGCCGCGCGACCGCATGGCCGAGGTGGATGTCGCCCTGGCCGGCCAGCAGGATCTGCCCGGATTCCGCGTCATGGATGACGGAGAGGGCGGGATCCTCCTCGACCAGCCGCTGCAGCGCGCCGGACAGGCGCACGTCGTCCTTGCGGTCCTCGGTCGTGATCGCGAGCGCGTAGACGGGTGGCGGCGCCTCGGGGAAGGGCAGGGCCGGCGCGGCGCCGGAGGACGAGACGGCGGCGCCGGTGGCGACGCCGTCGAGCCGCCCGAGCGCGACGACGTCGCCCATGCCGGCCTCGGCCACCTTCTGGGCCTCGCCGGCGGGGAAGCAGGTGATGCCGCCGATCCGCGTGCCGTTCACCGTGGTGCCGTCCTTGATCGTGCCGCGCAGGACGCGGACGTAGGAGAGCTTGCCCCCGTGTCCGGCATGGACGGTGCGGAAGACCTGCGCGAGGGGCTCGCCCTCGGGCTCGACGCCGCGGCGGGCCGCCGTCTCGCCGGGGTGCGGGGCGTCGTGGCGCAGCGCCTTCCACAGGCGCAGGACGCCGTGGCGGCGTTCGGCGGCGCCGATCAACACCGGGTCGAGGCTGCCGGCGACGATGTCGGCATGCAGCGGGCGATAGAGGTCGTCCGGGGTGGGGATGGCGTCCTCCACCACCTTTTCGAGCAGGGCGTCGTCGTGGTCGGCGAGGGTCTCGGCCAGGGCGGCGCGGGCCTCGGCCTCCCGGCCGGCGACCGCCTCGGGCATGCGGATGAGCTCGGAGGGCTCGCCCTTGCGCCAGCGGTAGGCACGCTCGCTGACCAGGTCCACGTAGCCGGTGACCTCCCCGCTCTCCCGGATCGGCACCTGGCGGAGCACGAGGGGGCGGCGCGAATGGGCCTGAAGGGCGGCGAGGGTGTCGCGCACGTGCTCGTCGCCCAGGGTGTCGGCTTTGTTGACGAAGACCATCGCCGGCAGGCCGGCCTGCTCCAGCGAGCGGAAGGCGGGGGCCAGGGCCGATGCGCGGGCGGGGTTAGGTTCGCAGACCAGCACGGCCAGGTCTGCCACGGCCAGGGCGGCGGCGGTTTCATGGGAAAACTCGACCGAGCCGGGGCAGTCGAGGAGCGTCCAGGCTTCATCCATGAATACGCATTGGCCGACCCGGGTCTCGGTGCCCATCGCGCGCTGGCGGGCATCGCCGGTGCGCCGGGGTGGCGCGGCGCCGGCGGCGGCGAGAAGAGCCTCGAACAATGTGGACTTTCCGCTGCCCTGCGGACCGATCAGGGCGACGGCGCGGGGCGGTGCCCCGCCTGCTGGTCTCGACGCGGTATCGGGCATGGTGAATGGGCTCCCTCCAGTCTCCGGCCGTGGACCGGCCGTGTGGCGGCGGCCCGGCGGAGGGCCGCCGCCGGAAAGACTAGACCCAGGGTTGGCGCGGGGCGGAGAAAATCCGCTCGCTGCGGCACGGGGCAGGGGACGTGGCTGTGGCACACAGCTGTGGCAGCTTCGCAACAGTGCTTTGATTATCTCGGCAAGCCGGTACGGAACCGGGGCCAAGTGCCTGGGGTTGTGTTTAAGTAGCCTCCGAACCCCGCGTTGGGGGGGAGCCATCAGCGCCGGCGCAGCCGGTGCGGGACGTGGACGCGAGGATGACGATGAGCTTCAAGAAGACCCTTCTGGCCGCGACGCTGCTGTCGCTGCCGATCGCCGCGAACGCGCAGAGCTGGGATCCGCGCGTGCAGGGCGTGTACGTGGGTGCCGGGCTGGGCACGAACTACCTGCAGTCGCAGAGCGACACGGTGCTGGGGCGCAGCACGGACGTGAA
>JAFADX010000095.1 GCA_023424475.1 Pseudomonadota bacterium | reverse complement strand
GGCCTGCACCTGCCTGGTCTCCAGTGCCGGCGGGCGCGCCGCCTGCGCGCTGCCGCGGCGCGGGGCGCCGACGGACCGGCGCAGGCCCTCGATCTCGCGCGCCTGGGCGTCGATCAGCCGCTGCTGGCGGGAGAGCTGCGCCGCCTGGTCCTGGATCTGGCGCTGCTGGCGCTCGAACATCTCGCGCAACTGCCGCAGATCGTCGGAGGATGCGGCCTGGGCCAGGGCCGCCTGCGGCTGGAGCGCCAGGGCAGCGCCAAGCAGGACGGCAGCGCCGGGCAGGCCCGCGCCGGTCGTCTGTATCCGCATCGCGTTTCCTCCTCCCTGCCGCCCGGCCCGTGCCCCACCTCAGCGGCGGGAAGCGAGGCCGTTGCGTTCCAGCATCCTGTAGAGCGTGACGCGCGAAACCTTCAGGCGCCGCGCGCTCTGCGCAACGCATTGGTCCGAAGCCCGCAGCGCCTCGACGAGCATGTTGCGTTCCTCGGGCGAACCTGGCCGCGGCCGCCCGCGGCGCCCGCTTGCCGCCTGCGCGGCGAGGGACGCCCCGGGCACCGGGTCGAGCACCAGGTCCTTGCGCCGCACGAGATGGCCCTGCGCCATGACGACGGCGCGCCGGATCACCGCGATCAGCTGGCGCACATTCCCCGGCCAGGAATAGTCGCGCAGCATGGCCAGGGCCTCGGGATCGTAGCCCTCGACAGGCCGCCCGAACTCGCGTGCCACACGGTCGAGGAAGACGCGGGCCATCAGGTCGAGATCCTCGCCCCGCGCGCGCAACGGCGGCATTTCCACCGTCAGCACCGCAAGGCGATAGAAGACATCCTCCCGGAAGCGATGTTCCTGCATCGCCGCGAGCAACGGCACGTGCGTCGCGGAGATGATGCGCGTATCGACCGGGATCGCGTCCCGCCCGCCGACGCGGGTGATGCTGCGGTCCTGCAGAAAGCGCAGCAGATGGCCCTGGATTTCGGTCGGCAGGTCGCCGACCTCGTCGAGAAAGAGCGTGCCGCCGCGGGCGAGCTCGATATGGCCGATGCGCCGGCCCACGGCGCCGGTGAAGGCGCCCTTCTCATGGCCGAAGAGTTCCGAGTTCACCAGGCTGGGCGGCAGGGCGGCGCAGTTGATGGCGACGAAGGGGCCGCTGCCACGGGCGGAACGCTCGTGGATGGCGCGGGCGGCCAGTTCCTTGCCCGTGCCGCTCTCGCCGGTGATCAGCACCGGCGCATCGACGGTCGCGAAGCGGCGGAGGCGTTCGAAGACCTCCAGCATGGCGGGGCTCGATCCCACCATGAAGTTGTCGTCGCCGACCGGTTCGGCCTCGGCCGGGTAAGCCGGCGCGGGGCCCCGGTCATCATTCTTGTGCGCGGCAATGGCGCTGGCGAGGGCGGCCAGGAGGTCCCGGTCCCGTTCGGCAGCGCCGAGCAGGAGACGCGCGAGTTCCGCGCGCGGCAACCGGGCGATGCCTTCCGCATCCAGCCGGCACGCCCCCTCGCGGGCGCGCGGTGGCGCGAGCGGCTTGGCTACGTGTGACGGCATCGTTGGCGTCTCCGTCCCCCGATGACCTGGCCGGATGTGGATGGCACACCCATCTTCGCGGCGCTGTGAGCCGCGATACAACGAGCCACCCGCCGCACTGCGACCGTCGCAGCGGAGATGAGTAAGGACACCACCACGGATGACGCGGCCACAAGTTTAAAAAAAAATAATTACCGCGGATTCGAAAATTCCTGGTCACGCCGCATGCGCTCCGGCCTCGCGGCGGTGTTACGAGTACCTCTATCGCGACATCACGGGAATTTCATCGTTCTTGATTCGTGTTATCTCAATACTAAGCATCGTTCTTCATGCTTCGCAGGCAGGGTGGCCGTGCGGCAAGGCCCGCCGGGTCGGAAGGCGGCCAGCGTCATCGCCGCGAAGGGCCGCGCCGGGCGCCTCGTTTGCCGACGGTCGGGCGCCGGTCCCGAGAGCCGGTGCCCTTCGTCGCGGCTCGGGACCGGGCATGCCCTACCGGGACCGCGGCGGATCGAAGGCGCGGATCGGCGGCAGGTTCCCGGAGAACCGCTTCACCTCGACGCTGGTAAGCTGCCCGGTGCAGCCCTGCGCCAGGCGGGAGGTCCCGGCGTCGCGCGTCAGCACGTTCGGGTTGCCATGGACGCAGAGCGGCATGGCCTCCTCGGCATCTTCGGGGTCGTACCAGGCGCCGGTCGGCAGCTGGACCACGCCGGGGCGCACCTCCTCGCTCAGCGCGGCGGTGGCGAGGCAGGCGCCGCGCGCGTTGAACAGCCGCACGATGTCGCCATCGGCGATGCCGCGCGGCGCGGCGTCCTGCGGGTGGATGCGCATGACCTCCCGCCCGCGCCGCTTCATCCCGTCGCTGTGTCCGCCGAAGTCGAACTGGCTGTGCAGGCGCGTCGCCGGCTGGTTCGCCACCAGCCAGAGCGGGCGGCCCGGCGCCGGCGCATCGCTCGGCGCGAGCCAGGCAGGGTGGCCGGGACAATCCTCGTAGCCGAAGGACGCGATGGTCGGCGAGGAGATCTGGATCTTCCCCGTCCGCGTCGGCAGCGGCGCGCCGTCCGGATCCTCGCGGAAGGCGCGCAGGATGCCGCCGTCGTCCGGGTCCTGCGGCAGGATGAGCTCGCCGGCCTCCCAGAAGGCATCGAAGTCCGGCGCCGGAAGCCCCTTCGCCTCGAGGCCCTGGCGCGTGGCCTCGTAGAGATGGCGCAGCCAGCCGCGCACGTCGCGGCCTTCGGTGAAGGTCTCCCGCGCGCCGAGCCGCCCAGCCAGGTCGGCGAAGATCGCGTAGTCGTCGCGCGCCTGGCCGAAGGGCTCGGCGATCCGGTGCATCGCCACCATCAGCGGGTCGGTCGGTGCGGCGCCGATATCCTCGCGCTCCAGCGTCATCGTCGTCGGCAGCACGATGTCGGCATGGCGCGCGGTGGCGGTCCAGGCGATCTCGTGCACCACCAGCGTGTCGACCGTGGCAAAGGCGCGGCGCAGCCGGTTCAGGTCCTGGTGGTGGTGGAAGGGATTGCCGCCCGCCCAATAGACCAGCCGGATGTCCGGGTAGGTCAGGCGCTGCCCGTCGTAGTCGAAGGGCTGGCCGGGATGGAGCAGCATGTCGGCGATGCGCGCGACCGGGATGAAGGCGCCGACGCCGTTCCTGCCCTGCGGCAACGCCGCCGTCGGCACGGCGTTGTGGCGCTTGCCGTAATGCGCGATGGATCCGAGGGCGTAGTTGTAGCCGCCGCCCGGCAGGCCGATCTGGCCCAGCATCGCCGCCAGCACGCCGGCCATCCAGACCGGCTGCTCGCCGTGCTCCGCGCGCTGCAGCGAATGCGCCATGACGATCAGCGAGCGCTTCCCGGCCATGCGGCGCGCGAGGCCCGCGACGGTTTCGGCAGGCAGGCCGCAGATGGGCGCGGCCCATTCGGCGGTCTTGGGCACGCCGTCGGCACGCCCGGTCAGGTAGGCCTCGAAAGCCTCCCAGCCGGAGCAGCAGCGCTCGATGAAGGCATGATCGTGCAGCCCTTCCGCCAGCAGCGTATGCGCCATGCCGAGCATCATCGCCGTATCGGTGTTCGGCACCGGGGCGAGCCATTCCGCCCGCGCCTCCTCCGGCAGGTCGTCGCGCAGCGGGGAGACATTGACGAAGGCGCAGCCGCGCGCCGCGGCCGCAGCCATGGACCGGCGCTCGACATGCGCGCTGACGCCGCCCGAGGCGACCATCGAGTTCTTCAGCGCCATGCCGCCGAAGGCGACGACGATCTCGCTGTGCCCGGCCACCTGTTCCCAGGTGACGTTGCGCCGCGACACCGCCTCGAAGGGCCCGAGGAAATGCGGCAGGATCACCGCCGAGGCGCCGGCGCTGTAGGAATTCACCGACTTCACGTAGCCGCCGATGGAAGTGTTCAGGAAACGGTGGACCTGGCTCTGCGCATGGTGGAAGCGTCCCGCGCTCGACCAGCCGTAGGAGCCGCCGAACACCGCGCCAGGCCCGTGTGCGTCCCGCACGCGCGCGAGCTCGGCAGCGAGCAGATCGAGCGCCTTCTCCCATGTCACCGGCACGAATGAATCGCGGCCGCGGCGGTCGCTCGGGCCGGGGCCGTCTTCGAGCCAGCCCTTGCGCACCATCGGCTCGGCCACCCGCGCGCGATGGCGCAGCGCCGCCGGGAAGTTCTGCAGGATGCCATTGGGGTCCGGGTCGCGCGGATGCGGCTCGACCACCAGTTCCCCGTCCTGCCATCCGGCCGAGAAGACGCCCCAATGCGAGGAATGGGGCTTCATGCGCGTCGGGGCATTCATCTGCGGCGGACTCCTGTCTCGCCAGCCGGATCGCCGGCCGGTCGCACAGGGTAGCGACGCGAGCCGGCCGGCGGCAATCCGCGGACATTCCGGGCAGGGCGTCAGGCCGAGCCGCGCCGCGCCATCTCGGCCGCGATCTGCGCGAGGCTCCGCGCATCGAGGGACCTGCGCGCAAGCGGCAGGATCTCCGCCTCCTCCATCGCCAGGAAGCCGCGCAGCGCCTCGCCGAAGCCCCACACCGTGGCAGCGAAGCCGGGCGGCGGCGCGCGGTGCGACGCCACCGGCCGCAACTGCGCGAGGCAGCGCGCCGCCCCGTCGCGCACGGCGGTCCGCAGCGCGTCGAGGCGCGACATCAGCCCCGCCTGCGC
>JAFADX010000026.1 GCA_023424475.1 Pseudomonadota bacterium | reverse complement strand
GGCGGGGCCAGGCTGCCCTCGGCCGCGGTGGCGATCGGTGCCGCGCCGTCCTGCCCGGCGGGCCCGATGACGGCGACCAGCGCCTGCGAGAGGCTGGCGGCGTGTTCGACAGCCCCGGCGAAGGTCGGCCGCGGGCCGTTCGCCTCGCGCGGGATGGCATCGATCAGCACCAGCCCCGCCCGCGGCTCGCCGCGCGCGACCACATCCTGCACCGACTTCGCGATCATGCCCTCGGTCAGCACGTCGAAGTCGTTCTCGATCGAGGCCGAGGTCGGCAGCAGGAAGGTGCGGCCGCCGAAATCCATCGCATAGCCGCAGAAATAGACGACGGCCGCGCCGCCGGGTCCGGCGCGGACGCGCCGCGCGAAGGCGGCGATCAGGGCGTCGAGTTCGCCCCGGCCGGCATCCTGGTGCTGGATGACGTCGAAGCCCATCGCGCGGAACGCCGCGGCCATCGGCGCCACCGCGGCGGCGCAGCCCGGCAGCGGCGGCAGGTTGGCATAAGTGCTGTTGCCGACGACGAGGGCTTCGCGGGCCGCCCCGGCCGCCTGGACGGACGATGCCGCCATGGCGATCGCGCCTCCGAGAGCGAGCATCGGGGCAACCCGCCTCCGGCGAAACAGCGAGGCCCCGGCTTCTTTCCCGAAGGAAGATGGGGCGAGCACAGGCGCGTCCATCATCGTTGTCCCAGACCTTGTCGTCCCCGCCCGGCCATCGAGAAGATTTCTCGCGCCGGATCGTAAAAGGCGATGTTTTTTCGAACCCTGGCACAGGGCCGCCCGGCCTCCAATGCGAAATCGCACGCCGCGCCAGGGTCGATGTGAGATGTTTCACCGACCCGCGACAGGTGCCGATTTTCCCTTGATATTCACCGCTCCGGCAATCTTCTTGCCAGAAGAAGAAGAATTTCTCGCGAGCCCGTCATAGTATTTTTATTATAACGAGTTCCTTATTTATTGCAGCCTGTAGCCGCATCCACCGCGGATGTCCTGCAATTCATCCTTGAGCAAGGATACGCCCAGAAGCGGCGCGCCACCCTTGCCGGAGCCCCGGTGTCTCTACTGCGCTGCGACGTCAACCGGCGCGGCGGCGTCGCGGCCGGGTAGCGAGAGCAGATCCCGGTCAGGTGGGATCACCTGATCGGGTGAAGATGCTCGCACAAACAAAGGGCTGGAGGCGTTGCCGTGAGCCAGGGCGAACGGGAACGTCTCCAGAGCAGATCCCGGTCAGGTCGGATCACCTGATCGGGTGAAGATGCTCGCAGAAACAAAGGGCTGGAGGCGTTGCCGTGAGCCAGGGCGAACGGGAACGTCTCGAGCGCAAATCGCGGCCGGGATGCGCGGGGCGCTTGCCCATCGTTCCGGTTGCGGCAGGCGCGGGGATGCGGGGTCCGTGGCGCCGCCATCGCCATGGCTTGCCGTCGAAGGTCGCGGGATGGCGCGGGATCAATCCGCCGCGGAACGCCGGGCCGCCTTCTCCTCCCCGGCGATGCGCGCGAAGCCGTCGCGCGTCTGCGGCAGCTTCCGCCCGAGGATCTGTTCCGCCACCTGCGTCCGCAGCACCTGCGCGGTGCCGCCGGCGATCGCGAACATCCGCGCGTCGCGGACGTAGCGCTCCATTGGATTGTCGCGCGAATACCCCGCCGCGCCCCAGACCTGCAGCGCGTTGTTGGTGACGCGGATCGCCATGTCGGCCGCCATCACCTTGGCCTGCGCGGCGGCGAGCCGGTCCGGGAAGCCGTTCGGCCCGGCCGAGCGCGCCGCGCGCCAGATCAGCGCGCGCGACGCCTCGATCTCGATCGACATGTCCGCGAGCATCCAGGCGAGGCCCTGGAATTCCGCGATCGGGCGACCGAACTGCCGGCGCGACTGTGCGCGTTCCAGCGCATGGTCGTAGGCCCCCGCGCCGAGGCCGAGGGCGACCGTCGCCGCGCCGACCCGCTGGCCGTTGTAGGCGTCCATCAGCCGCCCGAAGCCGCGCGCCCAGCCGCCCGGCGGGCGCAGCACCATGGCATCCGGCACCACCAGGCCGCGCATCGCGACGTTCGCCTCGGGCATGCCACGCAGGCCCATGGAAGGGATGCGCTCCGCGATCATGCCCGGCGGCATCCCCTCCCCGTCGCGCAGGACGATGAAGCCGCCGATGCCCTTCTCCTCGCCATCCTCGACGACGCGGGCGAAGACCAGGTGCAGGCGGGACACGCCGCCCCCCGTGATCCAGGTCTTGTCGCCGTCGATCACCCATTCGTCGCCGCGGCGCACCGCGCGGGTGCGCATCTCGGTCGCGGCGGAACCGGCCTCGGGCTCGGTGATCAGGATGGCGGGCTTGTCGCCGGCGAGCACCGTCGCGGCCGCGATCTTCTTCTGGGCGGGCGTGCCGTAGGCCATGATGGCGCCGATCGCGCCCATGTTGGCCTCGACCGCGATGCGGCCGCAGACCGCGCAGGCCTTCGAAAATTCCTCGATGACGAGGACCGCGTCGAAATAGGACAGCCCCGGCCCGCCCCATTCCTTCGGGACGGTGAGCCCGATGAAGCCGGCCTCGGTCATGCGGCGGACCATCGGCCAGGGGTATTGCTCGGAACGGTCGGTGGCGGCGGCCTGGGCGGCGGCCTCGCGGGCCACGTCGCGCGCCCGGTCGCGCAGGCGGGTCTCTGCTTCGTTCAGGCCAAGCATCGCGTCATCCTCCAATGATCCGGCGCTCGATCGCCCCGGTCGCGGCGCGGTCGAGGCGGAGCGCCTTCGCGAAGGCGTCGAGCCACCTGCGCTCGTCGCCCTCGATCCCTCCGGCGCCGGCGACGGCGGCGGCGTAGAGCTGCGCGGCCAGCATCGGGTCGCCCGCCTCGCGCGCCAGGGCCTCGGGCGTGACGGTGCGGTCGAATTCCGCGAGCACGGCGTCGCGCGCGGCGCCGCCCAGGCCCGCGGCCTCGAGC
>JAFADX010000009.1 GCA_023424475.1 Pseudomonadota bacterium | reverse complement strand
GTGCAGCACCGTGCTCTCCACCCCGACCTCGCAGGGCCCGCCGTCCAGCACCGCCGCGATGCGCCCGCCGAGCCCTTCCAGCACGTGCTGCGCCGTGGTCGGGCTTACCTGGCCCGAGCGGTTGGCCGATGGCCCCACCACCGGCACCGCCGCCGCGCGCAGGAAGGCCAGCGCGACCGGATGCCCCGGCACCCGCACGGCGAGCGTGTCGAGCCCCGCCCCGGCCAGCAGGTCCACCCGGCAGTCCGGCCGGCGCGGCAGCACGAGCGTCAGCGGCCCGGGCCAGAAATGCGCGGCCAGCGCCCGGGCACGCTCGTCCGCGACCACCTCCGCGAAGGCGGCCTCGGCATCCGGGAAGTGGCAGATCAGCGGGTTGAAATGCGGCCGGCCCTTGGCCTCGAACACCGCGGCGACGGCCCGCCCGTTCCGCGCATCGGCGCCGAGGCCGTAGACCGTCTCGGTCGGGAAGGCGACGAGTTCCCCCGCGCGCAGCAACGCCGCCGCGCCTTCGGCCTGGTCCGCCGGCAGCAGCTCCGTCACGCCCGCCGGCCCTCGCAGACGAAGCCCGGATTCTCCCAGCGCGGCTTGCGGTAGGTGAGCGGCCCGCCGCCATCGAGCAGCCGGATCGCGCCGCCCGCCGCCTCCAGCACCGCCTGCGGCGCCGCCGTGTCCCATTCCATCGTCCGGCCGAAGCGCGGATAGAGGTCGGCGCTGCCCTCGGCCACGCGGCAGAACTTCTCGGCCGAGCCGATGTTCACCACCCGCGCGACGCGGCGTCCTTCCAGGAAGCGGTCCATGCGCGGGTCGTCCTGGTAGTGGTGGCTGCCCATGACGGTCAGGCCCTCGGCCGGCACGGGCCGCGCCGAGACCGGCCGCGTCCCGGCGGCATCCCGCTTGAAGGCCCCGGCGCCCACCCGCCCCCAGAAGAGTTCGCCCGTCGCCGGGATGGCAACCGCGCCGAGCACGGCGCGCCCATCCTCCACCAGCCCGACATTGACGGTGAAGTTGTCCCGCCCGGCGGCGAATTCGCGCGTGCCGTCCAGCGGGTCGACCAGCCAGAAGCGGCGCCCGGGATCGGCCGGCGCCGTGCCGGCCTCGATCTCCTCCTCGGCGACGACCGGAATTTCCGGCGCGGCGGCGCGCAGGCCCTCGACGATGAGCGCCTCGGCGATGCGGTCGGCCTCGGTCACCGGGGATCGGTCGGTCTTGCGCTCGACCGCGAAGCCGGCGGCGCGCACGGCATTGATGGCCGCCGCCGCCTGGTCGGCCAGGCGGCAGGCGAGCGCGAGCAGGGCGTCGTCATCCATGCGCGGGGTGTGGCCCCACCCGGCGCCCTCGGCAAGCCCCACCCCTGGCCGCGGGCGGGCGCGAACCCTAATGTGACGGATCGAACAGGCCCGGCCAACGGAGTTCCCATGCCCGACATCGCCTTCGTCAAGCCCGCCCTCCCGCGCGCCGGCGCGCTCCTCCTGCCGCTGGTCGAGGAGACGCCGCTCGCGGGCCTCGCGAAGCAGGCCGACGAGGCCACCGGCGGCGCCATCTCCCGCGGGCTCGAAGCCGCCCGCTTCAAGGGCCGCAAGGGGCAGACCGCGACCCTCTGGGCGCCCGGCGCCGGGCTGACGAAGGTGATCGCGATCGGACTGGGCAAGGCGGGCGACGTCGCCGCGTCCGGCGCCGAGGCGGCCGGCGGGGCCATGGCCGGCCCGCTCGCGCAGGAGCGCGAGGCGGTCGTCGCCGCCGATGGCCTGGCGCCGGCCCTCGCCGCCTCCTTCGCCCTCGGCCTCGCGCTGCGCTGCTACCGCTTCGACCGCTACCGCACGACGGAAAAGGAGGACGACAAGCCGAAGCTCGAGCGCGTCGCGGTCGCCGTGGCCGACACCGCCAAGGCCAAGGCCGCCTTCGCGCCGATGCAGGCGGTCGCCGACGGCGTCTTCCTCACCCGCGACCTGGTCTCCGAACCGCCCAACGTGCTGACGCCCGCCGAATGCGCGGAACGCTGCAAGGCGCTCGAGAAGCTCGGCGTCGGCGTCGAGATCCTGGGCCCGAAGGAGATGCGGAAGCACGGCTTCGGGGCCCTGCTCGGCGTCGCGCAGGGCAGCGCGCAGGAACCGCGCATGGTCGTCATGACCTGGAACGGCGCGGGCAAGGGCAAGAAGGGCAAGCCGCTCGCCTTCATCGGCAAGGGCGTGACCTTCGACACCGGCGGCATCTCCATCAAGCCCGCGGGCGGCATGGAGGACATGAAGTGGGACATGGCCGGCGCCGGCACGGTGATCGGGCTGATGGCGGCACTCGCCGGCCGCAAGGCGAAGGCCGACGTGGTCGGCATCGTCGGCCTGGTCGAGAACATGCCCTCCGGCACCGCGCAGCGGCCGGGCGACGTGGTCAGGACCGCCTCCGGCCAGACGGTCGAGGTGATCAACACCGACGCCGAGGGCCGCCTCGTCCTCGCCGACGTCATCCACTACTGCATCGAGAAGCACGACCCGCGCTTCATGGTCGATCTCGCGACGCTGACCGGGGCGATCATCATCGCCCTCGGCCACGAGCATGCCGGGCTCTTTTCGAACGACGACGCCCTTGCGCAGCGCATCGAGGCCGCGGGCAAGGCGGTGGGCGAGGCGTGCTGGCGCATGCCGCTCGGCGAGGCCTACGACAAGCAGATCAAGTCCGACATCGCCGACATGAAGAATGTCGGCGGCCGGCCGGGCGGCTCGATCACCGCGGCGCAGTTCATCCAGCGCTTCGTGCAGGGCCGGCCCTGGGCGCATCTCGACATCGCCGGCACGGCCTGGAGCAGCAAGGACCAGCCGACGGCGCCCAAGGGCGCGACCGCCTTCGGCGTGCGGCTGCTCGACCGCCTGGTGGCCGAGCACTACGAAGGCTGAGCGCGCCGGCGTGATCGCCGTCCGCTTCAGCCGCGCCGCGCCGGGCGCGGATACCGCCTGCATCCTGCCGGTCACGCAGGGGGCCACGATGCCACGCATGGTCGCGGCGGCGGCCAGGGCTGCGCGCTTCGACGGCGCCGCGGGGTCGGTGCTCGACCTGCCGGGCGCGCCGCGGCGGCTGCTCGTCGGCCTGGGCAAGGAGACGGT
>JAFADX010000001.1 GCA_023424475.1 Pseudomonadota bacterium | reverse complement strand
GCTGCGGGCAGGGTCGCCCTCGGCCAGGCCCGAGTCCCGCGCGGCGGCCTCGACGACGGCCGCCTCGCCCGCCGGCTCCGCGGTCACGCTCACGCGGCCGATCCGGTATTGCGGGCCGGGCGTGAGGGTCAGCACCACCGGCACCGGCGCGGTCGCGGTCGCGGTCGCGGTCTGCAGCAGGGCGGGCAGGGCAGGGTCGTCAACCGGCCGGCCGGCGATGGTCGCGCCGACCGACCCGCCCCAATACCCTTCGGCACGCAGCGCTTCCTGCAGGCGCGGCAGGTCCGCGCGGACGCGCCCGATCAGGCCGAAGGCATCCGTCGGCGCCCGTTCCCTGAGCGTAACGGTCTGCGCGACGGCGGTGCCGAGGGCGGCCAGCGCATCCGAATCGGGCGCGGCGACCTCGGCCGTATAGGCGATGTCCGGGGGTTCGGCGGGCGCCTCCTGCGCAGTCCCGGATGCCTGGAAGGCCAGGGCAAAGGCGGCGAAGAGGGCGCCGCGGGCAGTGGTGCTGCGCAGGCGGGCGGGATAGGGTGGAGCCATCATGAGCAACGATTTCTCAGCGACCCTTACAGCCTGGCGGCGTCATCTGCACGCGAACCCGGGTCTGACGCTTCACGAAGGCGAGACGGCGGCCTTCGTGGTCGCCCGGCTCAAGGAACTCGGCGTCACCGACATTGCGGAGAACGTCGGCGGGCATGGCGTGGTTGCCACGCTGCGCCGCGGCGGCGGGAATCGTTCGGTCGGCCTGCGTGGCGACATGGACGCGCTGCCGATCCAGGAAGTGGCCGAGGACCTGCCCTGGAAGTCCACCGTCCCCGGCGTGATGCACGCCTGCGGGCATGACGGGCACACCACCGCGCTGCTCGGCGCGGCGAAGATGCTGCTGGAGGACCCGAACTGGACCGGCACCGTCCGCCTGGTGTTCCAGCCGGCCGAGGAAGGGGGCGGCGGCGCGCGCAGCATGATCGCCGACGGCCTGTTCAGGCGCTTCCCGATGGAACGCATCTTCGGCTGGCACAACTGGCCGGGCCTGCCGGCGGGCACCATCGCGGTGCATGACCGCGCCGTGATGGCCGCCGGCGCGCGCTTCGAGATCGTCTTCGAGGGGCATGCCGGCCACGCCGCGCTGCCGCACCTGACGCGCGACCCGATGGTCGCGGCGGGGCATGCCATCGTGGCCATCCAGTCCATCGTCGCGCGCAACCTCGACCCCCTGCAGGGCGGGGTGGTCAGCCTCACCGTGATCGAGGGTGGCGAGGCGCAGAACCAGATCACCGCGCGCGTCACGCTGAAGGGCACCGCGCGCTGGCTGCATGAGGAGAACGAGGCGGTAATCGAGGGCGGGCTGAAGCGCGTCGCCGACGGCATTGCCGCGACCTTCGGCGTGCGGGCGAGCCTGTCCTTCCGCGCCGGCGTCGGCGTCACCGCCAACCACCCGGCCGAGCGCGACCTGGCCGCCCTGGCGGCGGGCGCGGTGACCGCGCTGCGGCGCGATGTTCCGCCGGCCATGACCGGGGAGGATTTCTCCTGGTTCCTGCGCGAGGTGCCCGGCGCCTTCGTCTGGATCGGCAATGGCCCGGCGGAGAACGGGCGCGAGCTGCACAACCCGCATTACGACTTCAACGACGAGATCCTGCCCACGGCATCGGCGTTCCTCGCCGGGGTCGCGAAGCGGGCCCTCGCGGGGAACTGAGCCGTCGCGGCCGGCGGGGTTCCGCTTCTCCCGCCGGCCGCGCCGCTGCTGGAGCCGTTCCCGTTCGCCCCGGCTCACGGCAGCGCTTTCGGCCCGTCGTTTCTGCGGGCATCTTCACCCGATCGGATGATTCCACCTGATCGGGATCTGCTCTAGCGTCCGGCCCGCCATCGAGGGAGGAAACGGCATGGCAACCCGACGCGGGGTCTTCCTGGGCTGCGCCATCTGTGCGGCGGTCGGTCTGGCGAAGGGGGCGGCGCAGGCGCAGCCCGCCGCTGCCCGGCGCAGCATCCTGCAATCCTCGGAGGTGCCGGGGACCAGCATGGTCACCCATCTCGTCATGGTCGAATTCCCCGCCAATGGCGGCAATCCGCGCCACACCCATCCCGGCGTCACCACCGGCCTGGTGCTCGAGGGCGAGCTGGAACTTGTCATCGACGGCGCCGCGCCGGCACGGCTGAAGCCCGGCGAGAGCCTGCTGATCCCGACCGCGCGGCCGCATGTCGAACGCGCGGGCGCCATGGGCTGCAAGGCGATCGTCTCCTTCACGGTCGAGAAGGACAAGCCGCTCGCCTCGCCGGCCTGAGGCGCGGCAGCAGGGCGGGCCCGAGATGCCAGGGGGGCCGGGCCGCGATAGTCTCGCGGCATGGAGCACCTCGCCGTCCCCGGACTCGCCGCCCTCGAGGCCCGCCTCGCCGCCGATCTCGAGACCCTGCAGGAGCCCGCGCCGGCCTGGTCGCCGCCGCGGCGGGCGCCCGACGGCACCGGCGCGCTCGATGTCGCGATCCTCGGGGCGGGCATGGCCGGGCTCGCCGCCGGGCTGGCGCTGAAGCGGGAGGGGGTGTCGCGCGTCGTGCTGTTCGACCCGGCGCCCGAGGGCCTGGAAGGTCCCTGGGACACCTATGCGCGCATGCGCACCCTGCGCAGCCCGAAGCAGCTGGCCGGGCCGGCGCTCGGCCTGCCGGCCCTGGCCTTCCGCGCCTGGTACGAGGCGCAGCACGGCGCCGTGGCCTGGGAGGCGCTGGGCAAGATCCCGACCGGGATGTGGATGGACTACCTGCGCTGGTACCGCCGCGTCGCGGGGCTCGACATCCGCAACGGCGTCGCGGTGGCGCGCATCCAGCCGGAGGGGGTGCTGTTCCGGCTGGCGCTGTCCGATGGCGGGACGGCCCATGCGCGCCATGTCGTGCTCGCGACGGGGCGGGACGGCCTGGGCGGGCCGCGCATCCTCGACGGATTCGAGCCCGCGTGGCGGGGCCGCCTCTGGGCGCATTCGGCCGATGCGATCGACTTCGCCGCGCTCGCGGGGCGGCATGTCGCGGTGGTCGGGGCCGGCGCCTCGGCCTTCGACAACGCAGCCGCCGCGCTGGAAGGCGGCTGCGGGCGGATGACCCTGCTGCTGCGCCGGCGCTCTCTGCCGCGGGTGAATTCCTCCAAGGCGCTGGACGGGCGCGGCTTCTGGCACGGCTGGCACCTGCTGCCGGCGGCATGGCGCTGGCGGCTGATGCTGGCGGTCGAGCGCCGCCAGACGCCGCCGCCGCACGAGAGCGTCCGTCGCGTCGCCGCGCATCCGAACGCGGCGCTGCTGACCGGGGCGGGAATCGAGGGCGTGGCGCGGGAGGGGGACGGGCTGGCCCTCGCCACGCCGCGCGGCGAGGTGCGGGCGGACTTCGTCATCCTCGGCACCGGCTTCCTGCAGGATGCTCGGCTGCGCCCCGAACTGGCCGCGGTGGCGGACCAGATCCGCCTGTGGCGCGACGCCTATGACCCGCCGGAGGCCGAACGCGATGCCGCGCTGGGGCTCAACCCCTGGCTCGACGAGGCCTTTGCCTTCACCGAGCGGTCGCCCGGCGCCGCGCCGCACCTCTCGCGCCTGCATTGCTTCAACTTCGCCGCGACGCTCAGCCACGGGAAGGTCACCGGCGACATCCCGGCGATCAGCGGCGGGGCGCAGCGGCTGGCGCAGGCCATCTGCGCGCGGCTGCTCGCCGCCGACATCGGCGAACACGCCGCGCGCTACGACGCCTTCGACGAACCCGAGATCACCGGGGAGGAATGGCCCGGCGTCGCCCTCTGACCCCGTGGGTCAGTTGTCGAAGCGGAAGGCGCCCGCCTGCCCATCGCCGGCCGCGGGTGCGGCCTGCTGCTGCTGGACCTGGGCCTGCTGCTGCGTGGCCTGCGCGCGGACGCGGTCCTCGACCTGGCGCAGCAGGTTGGCCATGCCGTTCACCAGCGCGGGCAATTGCGTGACCGGCACGCAGAGCGTCGCGCAGGGCACCGCCTTGCCGTCGCCGCCGGTCACCGCGAGGGCGATGCGCGCTACCCCATGGGCGATCTGCGCCTCGATGACGCCGTCGCAGAATACGGTCGGGCGGATATCGGCCATGCGTGGGTTTCCTTGTCCTATTGCTCGCGGAAGGCGCGGGCGAAGCTGTCGCGGATCGGCTGTGTTATGTAGCGCAGGAAGCTGCGCTCGCCGACCCGGATCATCGCCTCGACGGGCATCCCGGGGACGAGATGCACGCCCGGCAGGCGCGCGAGCTGATCCGCATCGATGAGGATCTGCACGCGGTAATGGCTCTGGCGGGTGCGATCGTCGGTCGTCACGTCCTGCGCGACGAAGGTCACGCGCCCGTTCAGGTAGGGCACCAGGCGCTGCTTGAAGGCGGGCAGCCGGATCTCGGCGACCAGGCCGGGATGGACCACGTCGATGTCGAAGGGCTGCAGGTTCACCTCGGCGACCAGCCGGTCGCGCACCGGCACGAGGTCCATCACCGGGTCCCCCGGCCGGACCACGGCGCCGGTGGTGACGAGGCGGAGGTCGAGGATGGTGCCGTCCTCCGGCGCCAGGATCTCGCGGCGCCGCTCGACATCCCGCGCGGCGCGCAGCCGTTCCTCGACCTCGGCGAGACGGGTGCGGATGTCGCGCCGCTCCGTCGCCGCTTCCTCGCGCCGCTGGCCGAGCAGCGCGGCGATGCCGCCATGCGCCTCGGCGATCGCCTGCCGGGCGTGCCCGGCCTGCGCCGCGAGGTCGTCGCCCTGGCCTTCGAGGGCGGCGGCGCTGCGCTGCAGGGCGAGCAGCGTCGGCAGCCGCTGCAACCCCTGCTGGACGAGGGTGCGGGTCAGTTCCTCCTCCTGCCGGATCAGCGCGAGCTGGCGGCGCTGGGCGCGGATCTGGCCGGCGGCGCCGGCGATGATCGCCTCCTGCTGGCCGATCCGCGCCTCCTGCACCGCGACCTGGCTTGCGAGCGCGGCGCGGCGTGCCTCGAACACCGCACGCTGGCCGTCCATGGCGTCCCGGGCGCGGGCCTCGCCGCTGCCGGAGAGGGCGGCGGGAAAGGCGATGGCGGGCGCCTCCCCGATCTCGGCGGCAAGGCGGGCATCCTGGGCGAGCAGCGACCAGTGCTGGCTGCGCAGCGTCTCGAGGTCCGCGGCGGCGCGGGTGTCGCCGAGGCGCATGAGCACCTGGCCGGCACGGACGCGGTCCCCGTCGCGGACCAGGATCTCCCGCACCACGCCGCCTTCGAGGTGCTGGATGGTCCGGCGCATGCCCTCGACCTTGATCATGCCGGGCGCGACCGCCGCCTCGGAGAGCGGGGCGAGCGCGGACCAGGCGGCGAAGCCGCCGAAGAAGAGCGCGATGGCGGCGAAGCCGAGCAGGATCGCCCCGCGCGTGCGCGGCCCGGCGGCGTCGGTCATGCCTGGGCCTCGCGCAGCGCCGCGGGCTTCGTCAGCCATTTCAGCACCTCGGCGCGCGGACCGAAGGCTTCGGCCACCCCGTCGCGCAGCATGAGCACCTTGTCGACGCCCTGCACGAGGGACGGGCGATGGGTGACGAGGACGACGGTGGCGCCGTCCCCGCGAAGCTCGCGCAGGGCGGCGAGCAGCGCCGCCTCGGCCTCGCTGTCGAGATTGCTGTTCGGCTCGTCCAGCACCACGAGGCGCGGGTCGCCGAACAGGGCGCGGGCGAGGCCGAGCTGCTGGCGCTGGCCGCCCGAGAGACGCTCGCCGCCCTCGCCGATGGCGGTCTCGTAGCCCTTCGGCAGGCGCAGGATCATCCCGTGGCAGCCGGCCCGGCGGGCGGCGCGGTGCACCGCCTCGGGCGCCGCGGCCGCCATGCGGGCGATGTTGTCGAAGACGGTGCCGTCGAAGAGCTCGACATCCTGCGGCAGATAGCCGAGATGCCGCCCGAGATCCTCGCGCGGCCAGGCGGCGACGTCGGCGCCGTCGAGCCGGACGCTGCCGGCGAGCGGCTGCAGCGTGCCGGTCAGCAGGCGGGCCAGCGTGGTCTTGCCGGCGGCGGAAGGGCCGATCACCGCGAGGCTCTCGCCGGCCTCGAGGGTGAAGCCGACGCCCTTGAGGACCGGCGCGGCAGCGCCGGCAAAGCCGAAGGACACACGCTCGACCGAAAGGCGCCCGCGCGGCGTCGGCAGCCCGTGGCCCGGGGGGCGCAGGCGCGGCAAGGCCAGGAAGGCCTGCAGCCGCCGCCAGGACTGCCGCGCCTGCACCACCTGCTTCCAGCCGCCGATCATCTGTTCGACCGGCGCGAGCGCGCGGCCCATGATGACGGAGGCCGCGATCGAGGCGCCGGCCGTCAGTTCCTGCCGGATCACCAGCCAGGCGCCGACCGCGAGCAGCATGATCTGCACCGCGAGCCGGGCGAAGCGCGTCAGGGCGAGCAGCGGCGCGGAGCGATCGATCGCGCGGTTCAGCGGCGCGCCCGCCGCATCGGCGTCGGACTGCCAGCGCGAGAGGATCGCGGGCAGCATGCCCATGGCGTCGATCGCCTCGGCATTGCGGAGGTACGATTCCGCCCGGCGCTGGCCGGCCAGCGCGGCGCTGTTCGCCTCGCGCAGCAGGCGGGAGGTGGCGAGTTCCGCCAGCAGGGTCAGTGCCAGCAGCACCGCCGCGCCGGACAGCGCCACCGCGCCGAGCAGCGGATGCAGCAGCACGACGACGACAAGGAATGCCGGCACCCAGGGCACGTCATAGAGGGCGAGGGCGGCCGTCGATCCCAGGAAGGCGCGGATCGCGGCGAGGTCGCGCAATGCGTCCAGGCGGTAGGGCCGGTCGCGCAGGCGGCTTTCGAGCGCGCGGGCGAAGCCCTCCGGCGCGACACGCTGTTCCGTCCATCGGCCCAGCCGCTGCATGATGCGCGTGCGCACGCCGTCGAGCAGGGCGAGCAGGCCGAGCGCCGCGAGGGCGATCAGCGTCAGGTAGAGCAGCGTATCGAGGTTCCGCGTCGGCAGCACGCGGTCGAAGACCTGCATCATGTAGAGCGAGAGGGTGAGTTGCAGCAGGTTCAGCACGCCGGCGAAGACGCCGGCGGCGATCAGCGAGGCCCGGCAGGCGGCGATCGCGCGCGAGAGGGGCGTCGCCGCCGCAGGGCGCTCTCCGGGCAGGGGGCGGACGTCAGGCGTCACGGGGCATCGGGGGCTGCCGGCGGTGGTAGGGGCGGTGCGGCATGGCTTCGTCCTGCGCCGGCCCGGGGCTTCCGGGGCCGGCTCGCCTGGTCGCGGGCTTGTTCCCTAGCCGGGAAATCACAAATGCCCCGTGAAGCGCGGCGCCTTGCCGCTGGACGCCGGACCCGCCCCGCGGTAGCGCCGGCCGCTGGAGGATCGGCACGACGCGGATGGACATCGCCCAGGCACGTCAGGCGGCGGAGGCGGAAGGCGGCCCGGTCGAGCTGACCATCCTCATGCCCTGCCTCAACGAGGCGGAGACGCTCGGCGCCTGCGTGGGCAAGGCGCTCGCCTTCCTCGAACGCAGCGGCGTGCGGGGCGAGGTGCTGGTCGCCGACAACGGCAGCACCGACGGCAGCCAGGCGATTGCCGAGGCGCTCGGCGCACGGGTGGTGGCGGTGCCCGAGCGCGGCTATGGCGCCGCGCTGATCGCCGGCATCCGGGCCGCGCGCGGCCGCTACGTCATCATGGGCGACAGCGACGATTCCTACGACTTCACCGCGCTCGACCCCTTCATCGCGAAGCTGCGCGAGGGCTACGGGCTGGTGATGGGCAACCGGTTCCGGGGCGGGATCCGTCCGGGGGCGATGCCGCCGCTGCACCGCTATCTCGGCAATCCCGTGCTCTCGACCCTGGGGCGCCTGTTCTTCGGCGGCCCGGTCGGCGACTTCCACTGCGGGCTGCGGGGCTTCGACCGGGCGAAGATCATCGGCCTCGACCTGCGCCTGCCGGGGATGGAGTTCGCCTCCGAGATGGTGGTGAAGGCGACCGTGAAGGGGCTGCGCATCGCCGAGGTGCCGACGACGCTCTCGCCGGACGGGCGCTCGCGGCCGCCGCACCTGCGGTCGTGGCGGGATGGCTGGCGGCACCTGCGGTTCCTGCTCGCCTTCTGTCCGCGCTGGCTGTTCCTCTATCCCGGCGCGGCGCTGTTCCTGCTGGGTGCCGCGGGGATGGCGCTGCTGCTGCCGGGGCCGCTGCGCGTCGGCGGCGTGACCTTCGACGTCCACACGCTGCTCTATGCCTCGGGTGCGATGGTCATGGGCTTCCAGGCCATGCAGTTCTGGGTCTTCGCGCGGATCTACGGCGCGCAGGAAGGTGTGGTGCCGGAAGCGCCGCGGCTCGCTGCCTGGCTGTCGCGCTTCGGGCTCGAACCCGCGCTGATCGTGGCGGGGCTGCTGGTGCTGCTCGGGCTCGGCCTCGGCATCGCGGCGGTGGCGATCTGGGGGGCGGAGCGGTTCGGGCCGCTCGAGGGCATGGGCGCGATGCGGGTCGCGATCGCCTCGGTGACCGCGATGCTGCTCGGGATGCAACTCGCCTTCGGGGCCTTCTTCGTCGCGCTGCTCGGCATGATGCGGGCGCAGCCGCCGGCGCGGTGACGCCGCCTCAGGCGCCGCGGAAGACGATCCGCCGCGAGAGGGTGAAGTTCGCGAACATGCCGGCGACCGCGCCGGCGCCGACGCCGATCACGGGGTGCGCCGCGGCCACCGGCACGAAGGTCACCAAGGCGGCGTAGGTGCCGTAGTTCAGGACGAATCCGGCCAGGTTCACGACCAGGAACAGCGCCCATTGCCGGTGCATCGCGCCGCCGCCGCGCCCGCGGAAGGTCCAGATGCGGTTCAGCGCCCAGGTCGTCGTCGCCCCCGCGACATAGGAGAACGCCCGCCCGAGGTAGAGCCCGGTGCCGAGCGCAAGCCCGGCATAGAGCACCGCCGTGTCGACCACGAAGCCGATCACCCCCACCACGCCGAAGCGCAGGAATTCCTCCGCCAGCGCCGCGCGCGAGGGCCCGAGCAGCCGGGTCAGCACCGGGCCGAGGATGGGGATCTCCGTCATCGGCGGCGGGTGTAGGGCGTGGCGCGCGGCTTGCCCAGCCTCGGCGCCGCTGTCAGGGTCCGGGCACCTTTGCAGGACGGGGTGGGAATGCTTGCGGTCATCGGTCTCGGCAACATGGGCATGGCGATGGTGACGCGGCTTTGCGGTCTTGGCGTGGCGCCGCAGGCCTGGGACCTCGACGCGGCGAAGCGGACGATGGCGGCCGAGGCCGGCGCGGCGGTGCCGGAGGGCCTCGAGGGCATCGCCGCGCCCGTGGTCGTGCTGTCGCTGCCCGACGAAGCGGCGGTGGCGGCGGTGCTGGGCGCGCTGCTGCCGATGCTGCCGAAGGGCGCCGTGATCGCGGATACCTCGACGCTCTCGCCGGGCGCGGTGCGGGGCTTCGC
>JAFADX010000394.1 GCA_023424475.1 Pseudomonadota bacterium | reverse complement strand
GTGTCGCGCCCGGCGGCGCCGGCGACGGAACGGCGTGGGCATGCGCGGCAGCCGCTCGACCGGGGCGGGCTGCTGGAACTCGAGGGTCGACGGGTGGCGGCGGTCGTGCTGCTCGACCTTTCGGAAGGAGGCGCGGGGGTGGCGTGGCGTGGATCGCCGCCGCCGCCGGGTGCGGCCGGGCGGCTCGTCGTCGACACCGCGGCGCTGGCGGTGCGGGTGGCGCGCGCGGCGGATGGGCGGCTCGGCCTCGCCTTCGTCGCGCAGGGGCCGGAAACCGCCGAGTCGGTGCGGCGCATCATGGCGGGAACCGGCCTGGTCCGCGCTGCCTAGGCGGACGTTGCGGCCACGGGCCTGCCCGGCGTAGGAAGCGGCCCATGGATGCCCTCCCGACCCCGCCGCGCCGCGCCGAGATCGCGCGCAAGACCGCCGAGACCGATATCCGGGTCGCGATCGACCTGGACGGGACCGGCCGCGCCGCCGTTGCCACCGGGGTCGGCTTCCTCGACCACATGCTGACCGCCCTCGCCCGGCATTCCATGATCGACATGGACATCGCCGCGGCCGGCGACCTGCACATCGACTTCCACCACACCACCGAGGATGTGGGCATCGTGCTCGGCCAGTGCCTCCGCAAGGCGCTGGGGGAGAAGCGCGGCATCCGCCGCTACGGCGCCGCCCTGCTGCCGATGGACGAGGCGCTGGCCGAATGTGCCGTGGACATCTCCGGCCGGCCCTTCCTCGCCTGGTCCGTGCCCTTCGCCCGCGACAAGGTGGGCGGGATGGACACCGAGCTGTTCGAGGAGTTCTTCCGCGCCTTCGCCTTCAATGCCGGGATCACCCTGCACATGACCTTGAAGGCCGGCACCAACGCGCACCATGTCGCTGAGGCCTGCTTCAAGGCGGCCGCGCGCGCCCTTCGCGAGGCCGTCGAGCCCGACGCGCGGGCGGCCGGCGCCGTGCCTTCGACCAAGGGCGTGCTGGAGGCCTGAGGATGCGGGTCTGGACGGTGCTTGGCAGGCCGCCTTCCGACCGGAAGGGGCCGAAGGCGGTGCTGGTGCGGGACGGCTTTTCCTGGTGGGCCTTCCTGGTGCCGACGCCGTGGTTCCTGTTCAAGGGGCTGGTAGTGGTGGCGGTGCTGCACCTCGCGGCGGTCGCGCTGCTGGGTGCGGCGCTGCCGACGGCGGCGATGCCCTTCGCCCTGGCGGGTCTGCAACTCTTCATCGGGTTCGAGGCACGGAACCTGCAATGCTGGTGGCTGGGCCTCCGCGGCTTCCGGCCGGAGGCGGTGCTGGTGGCGCGGAACGAGGACGCGGCCTTCCTCAACCTCGCCGCCTTCCGCCCCGACCTGGCGCGTGCGGCTGCCGGCTGAGGGAAGGACATTCGATGGCTCAGCGCGTCGCGGTGGTGGATCCCGGCTCGGGGAACCTGGCCTCGGTGGTCCGTGCCTTCGAGAAGGCGGCCGAGGACAACGAGATCGAGGCGGTGATCCGCGTCGTCACGGCCGCGGCGGACCTGCGCGTGGCCGACCGGATCGTGCTGCCCGGCCAGGGCGCCTTCGCCGCCTGCCGGCGCGGGCTCGATGCCCTGCCGGGCGTGGTCGAGGCGCTGGAGGAGCGGGTGCGCGGGCAAGGGGTGCCGTTCCTCGGCATCTGCGTCGGCATGCAGCTGATGGGCACGCGCGGGCTCGAGCACGGGGAGACGCCGGGCCTCGGCTGGATCCCCGGCACGGTCGGGCCGATGGACCCCAGGGGGCCGGACGGGCTGCCGCTCCCCCTGCCGCAGATGGGCTGGAACGCGCTGTCCTTCGAAGCCGGCTACCACCCGGTGCTCGACGGGGTGAAGCCCGGCGACCAGGTCTATTTCGTCCATTCCTACGCCTTCGAGGCGGAGGACCCGGAGGACGTCGTCGCCACCGCCGACTACGGCGGGCCGGTGACCGCGGTCATTGCGCGGAGCAACCTTGCCGGGCTGCAGTTCCACGTCGAGAAGAGCGGACCCGTGGGGCTGAAGATGCTGGCGAACTTCCTGAGGTGGGAGCCATGAACGGATCCGCCGCGCTGCAGGCGGCGCGCCAGCTCGCGGTGGAGCGGGTGGAGCGGCTGCCGGAGGAGGATCTCGCGGACCTTGCCGAGGCGACGGACGCCGCCATCATCGAGGGCGGCGGCTTCGGCTGGGTGGAACCGCAGGGGCGCGCGGCGCTCGAGCGGCATTTCCGCGGCGTGCTGCTGGTGCCGGAACGCGAGCTGTTCGTCGCCCGCCTCGACGGGCACGCGGTCGGCTCGGCGTTGCTGGTGCGCCCGCCGCGCAACAACGAGGCGCAGGCCTTCGCCGCGACGCTGACCCACGCCTATGTCGCGCCCTATGCGCGCGGCTTCGGCCTGGCGCGGCTGATGGTGCGCCGCGTCGAGGAACGGGCCGCCTCGCTCGGCCATCGCGTCATCAACCTCGACGTGCGGGAGACGCAGGCGACCGCGATCGCGCTGTTCGAGAGCCTCGGCTACACGCATTGGGGCACGCATCCGTTCTATGCGCGGGTGCGCGGCCAGACCGTCGCGGGCCGCTTCTACACCAAGACGCTCGAACCCGGCCGCGGGCGGAGCACCGGGGATCTGATCGACGGCGCGATGTGAGCGGCGGCGCCTGGAGGCGCCCACGGACGGGCGCCTGCCGCCCCGTGCCGCTCGCGATCGTGATCGGATCCCGCGGCGTCCTGCCGGCGGCGCTGGCGGTTGCGGCCCGGCAGGGCGTGCTGTCTGCGGGCGCCTCCGGCAGCGAGGCGCAGGACCGCCGGCGTACGGCATCTTCGCTGGCTCCGGGGCAGGTTCCGGTCTTACATGGCCCGTCGCGACGAAGGCCGAGGCGCCAGGGGTTTGATGCATGCGGACTGACCTTCCTCCCCCTCCCGAGCCCCGTGAGTCCGGGGCCGCGCGGCGCGCCGCGCTGCTGGCCGTCGCGCTCGCCTTCGGCACGGCGAGCGCGATCGACGGCCTCGCGCCGCGGGCCTTTGCGCAGGCGCCGGCCCCCGCGGCCGCGCCCCGGCCGGTGGCGACGCAGGGGAACGAGGACAATCTGACCCAGGCGCAGCTGGAGCAGTTGCTGGCGCCGGTGGCGCTCTATCCCGATGACCTGCTGATGCAGATGCTGATGGCCTCGACCTACCCGCTCGAGGTGGTGCAGGCGAAACGCTGGCTCGGGCAGGGGCAGAACGCCTCGCTGCGGGGGGATGCGCTGGCGCAGGCGCTGAACGCGCAGAGCTGGGATCCCTCGGTGAAGTCGCTGGTGCCCTTCCCCGACGTGCTGGCCATGATGAACGACCAGCTTGAATGGACCCAGCAGGTCGGCGACGCGGTGCTGGCGCAGCAGCAGGACGTGATGAACGCGATCCAGGTGCTGCGCGGCCGGGCGCAGGCGAGCGGCGCCCTGCAATCCGGGCCGCAGCAGACGGTGAACGTGACGCAGAACGTCGCCCCGGCACCGGCGCAGGGGGCGGCGGTGGCGCCGCCGCCGCAGGTCATCACCATCGCGCCGGCGCAGCCGGACACGGTCTATGTCCCGGCCTACGATCCCAATGTCGTCTACGGGACCTGGCCCTATCCGCAGTATCCGCCGACCTACTACCCGCCGCCGGCCGGCTGGGGCGTGGGCAATGCGCTCCTGACCGGCATGGCCTTCGCGGGCGGGGTGGCGATCGTCGGCTCGCTCTGGGGCTGGGGCAACGCGAACTGGGGGCGCGGCGACATCAACGTCAACGCCAACCGCTACAACAACATCAACGTCAATCGACGCCAGATCAGCGGCAACACCTGGCAGCACGACGTCTCGCACCGGCACGGCGTCGCCTATCGCAACGATTCGGTGCGCAACCGGGTGAATGCCGACCGCCCCGGCGGCGCGCGCGCCGCCGATCGCGCGCAGGCGCGCGACCAGTTCCGCGGCCGGATGGACCAGGCCGAGCGGGGCGGGGGCCTCGGCGGCCGCACCC
>JAFADX010000382.1 GCA_023424475.1 Pseudomonadota bacterium | reverse complement strand
GGGTGCGGCGCGGCCCCACCTCTCCGCGGCCGGGCCAGGCGGGCGCCCCGGCCGGCGCATCCAGCCGCGCCAGCATCGCATCGTCCACCCTCAGCAGGGTCAGCGAGCAGCCCGGCATCTCGAGCGCCGTCATGAAGTTCCCGCACCACGCGCGCTCCACCCGGAGGCCCCGGGCGCGCAGCACGTCCATTGCGCGGCGCGAGATGATGGCGAGTTCCATCGGCGGCGTTCCGCCCAGGCCGTTCACCAGCAGCGCCACCCGTTCGCCCGCCGCCGGTGCCATGTCCTCGAGGAGCGTCGCGAGGATCGTGTCCACGATGGCATCCGCCGGCTGCAGGGGAAGGCGCCGCACCCCCTGCTCGCCATGGATGCCGAGGCCCAGTTCCATCTCGTCGTCGCCGATGGCGAAGCCGGGCCTGCCCGCCGCCGGCACGGTGCAGGCGCCGAGGGCGACGCCCATGCTCGCGAGCCCGGCGGCTGCCTGCCGCGCTTCCTCGGCCACCGCCTCCAGCGGCAGGCCGGCGGCGGCCGCCGCGCCCGCGACCTTGTGCACGAGCACCGTGCCGGCGATGCCCCGCCGATGGCCGGGCTCCACCGTGTCGCGCAGCGCGGCGTCGTCGGCGACGATCACCATGCGGGCCGGAATGCCCTCGGCCGCCGCCATCTCGGCGGCCAGGCCGAAGTTCAGCCGGTCGCCGGTGTAGTTCTTGACCACCAGCAGCGCGCCGCGCGGCCCCGCCGAGGCGCGGATGGCCGCCAGCACGGCATCCACGCTGGGCGAGGTGAAGACATCCCCCGCCACCGCCGCCGCGAGCATGCCCGCGCCGACATAGCCGGCATGGGCCGGCTCGTGCCCGCTGCCGCCGCCGGAGATGACCGCGACGGGACGCTCCTCCGGCGGTGGAACGGGGGCACGGACCACCACATCCTCGCCCTCCAGCAGCGCCAGGGCGGGGTTCAGTTCCACGAAGCCTTCCAGCATCTGCCGCACCACGGCGCGCGGGTCGTTGACAAGCTTCTTCATGGGCGTCCTCTGCTCCGTTGCGCCGCGCTGGCGGCAAGCCAATGAAGGCGAATTCTTCCTTCCATGGAAGGTTGCGCCCCGCGCATGGGCGGCCGTTCCGTCCACTGCTATAGCGGCCCGCCATCCCCGACCTCAGCCTTCCCGGGAGTCCAGCAGATGCGCCTGCCACATCCCCTGACGGTGCTGCTCGCCGCGACGATCCCCGCCGGTCCGGCCCCGGCCGCGCTGCCCCCGGCCCAGCAGCGCCTCGCCGAATTCCGCGCCGTGCTCGGCCATCCCGGCATCGCCGCGGCGCTCGGCGGGGAGCCCGTGACGCGCATCGAGATCCTGCGGGAGGACCGCCACCGCGTCACCGGCACGCGCTGCCATCTCGACCTCGCCATCGTGACCGCGGCGAGCCCGCCCGGCCTGGTCGGCCCCCGGCGCTTCGAGGTGCGCGAGGTCGGCCGGTCATGCCCCTGATCCCCATGGCCCCGCACGGCAAGCGCAAGCCTGCCGTCGTGCCGGCCTCTTTCCGCCGCAATCGCGCGCAGAATGCGCTGCCGTCTCCTGGAAGGCTGAAGCATGAGCAATGAGGGTTTCTGGCGGGGCCGGCGGGTGCTCGTCACCGGCGGCGCGGGGTTCCTCGGCTCCAACCTCTGCCATGCGCTCGCGGTCGCCGGGGCACGGGTCACCGCCCTCGACGCGATGATGCCCGATGGCGGCGCCTCGGCCCGCAACCTCGAAGGCGCGGGCGTGCTGCTGGTGCGCGGCGATATCCGCGACACCGAGCTCCATTCGCTGTGCGAGGGTGCGGACGTGCTCTTCAACATGGCCGCCCAGACCAGCCACATGGGGGGGCAGAAGGATCCGGTCGCCGACATCGCCATCAACGCCGTGGCGCAGGTGCGCCTGATCGGCGTGATGCGGGAGGTCGCGCCGAAGGCGGCCGTGGTGCATGCCTCGACCCGCCAGTTCTACGGCCGCCCGCGCAGCCTGCCGGTCGATGAGCTGCATCCCGTGAACCCGCCCGACGCCAACGGCGTCTCGAAATGGGCCGGCGAGCAGTATTGGCTGCTCGAGAACCGCGTCCATCACCGCCCGGTGGTCTCCCTGCGCCTGACCAACTGCTACGGCCCGCGGCTGCGCATCCGCGACGCGCGGCAGACCTTCCTCGGCATCTGGATCCGCCGCGTGCTGGAAGGCGAGCCCTTCGAGGTCTGGGGCGGCGAGCAGCTCCGCGACCTCACCTATGCCGAGGACGTCACCGAGGCCTTCCTGCTCGCCGCCGAGAAGGCGGCGGAGCCCGCGCTCGCCGGCCAGGTCTTCAACCTCGGCGGCAGCCCGCCCACCTCGCTGCTCGACCTCGCCCGGCGCCTGATCGCCGCCAATGACGGCAAGGGCGAATACGTGACGAGGGAATTCCCCGCCGACCGCGCGCCGATCGACATCGGCTCCTACGCGGCCGACGACACGGCCTTCCGCAACGCCTCGGGCTGGGCCCCGAAGGTCGACCTGGACGAGGGGTTGCGCCGCTCGCTCGCGTGGTATCGTCCGCGCCTCGCCGACTACCTGTAAGGCAACCGCCCATGAACGCGCCCACCATGACGATGATCCCCCAGGCCGATCCCGGCGCCGGCTACCGCGCCCAGAAGGCCGAGATCGACGCCGCCGTCGCCCGCGCGCTGGAGAGCGGCTGGTACATCCTCGGCAAGGAAGGCGCCGCCTTCGAGCAGGAATTCGCCGCCTGGCTCGGCGCGGGCCAGCACGCCGTCGGCTGCGCCAACGGCACGGATGCGATCACGCTGATCCTGCGCGGCCTCGGCATCGGTCCGGGCATGGCGGTCGCCACCGTCTCCCATACCGCGGTCGCCACCGCCGCGGCGATCGAGATGGTCGGTGCCACCCCGCTGCTGCTCGACATCGACCCCGACACCTACACCATGGATGCCGACGAGCTGGCCTCGGTGCTCGAGGATCCGCCGCCCGGCCTGCCGCCGGTCAGGGCGGTGATCCCGGTGCATCTCTACGGCCAGGCCTGCGACCTGCGCCCGATGCTCGCCGCGACGCAGGCCGCCGGCATCCCGCTGATCGAGGACTGCGCCCAGGCGCATGGCGCGACGCTCGACGGGGAGAAGCTCGGCACCCTGGGCACGGCGGCGGCCTTCAGCCTCTACCCGACCAAGAACCTCGGCGCCCTCGGCGATGGCGGCGTTCTCGCGACCGCCGATGCGGACCTCGCCGAACGCATCGCCGCCATTCGCCAGTACGGCTGGAAGGAGCGCTACATCAGCAGCATGGTCGGCGTGAATTCCCGCCTCGACGAGGTGCAGGCCGCCATCCTGCGGGTGAAGCTGACCGCGCTCGACGCCGGCAATGCCCGGCGCCGGGCCATCGCCGATGCCTATGACGAGGCGCTCGGCAACGGCCCCGTCGCGCCGCCGGTCCGCCGCCCTGGCGCCGGGCATGTCTTCCACCAGTACGTCCTGCGCTTCGAGGACCGCGCCGCGGCCCAGGCGAAGTTCAAGGCCCAGGGCATCGGCACGGGCATCCACTACCCGATGCCCGTCCACCTCCAGTCCGCCTACAAGGACCGCACGCCGCTCGGGCCAGCCGGCTGCGCCGAGACGGCCAAGGCGTCGCAGGAGGTGCTGAGCCTGCCGATGTATCCGGAACTGACCGACGCGCAGGTGGAACGCATCTGCGGCGCCCTGAAGGCGCTCTGAGCCGCGGCGTCAGGCCGGGCCTGGACAGGGCGGAACCTCCCGCACGAAACGCGCGCGCGGGAGGCGCCGCCACCCGGCTCAGGCTGCCGCGCGCTGGCCCCAGCGCGCATTCACGAGCGGCGAGCCCGCCGACAGCCGCTGCCGCGCCGCAGCATATTCGGCCGCCAGCCGGTCGACCAGGGCCGAGGCGGGCACCACCTCGCGGATGCCGCCGACCGACTGGCCGGCGCCCCAGATATCCTTCCATTTCCGCTTGCGGTCGCTGCCGAAGTTCATCTGCGACGCTTCGTGCGCGCCGAGGTTGTCCGGATCGAGGCCCGCCGCGCGCAGCGATGGCTTCAGGTAGTTCCCATGCACGCCGGTGATGAGGTTCGTATAGATGATGTCCTCCGCCGCGCTCGAGACGATCATCGCCTTGTAGTCGTCCACCGCGCGCGCCTCCCTCGTCGCGATGAAGGCGCTGCCCATGTAGGCGAAGTCGGCGCCCATGGCCTCCGCGGCGAGGATCGAGCGGCCATGCGCGATGGCGCCGGACAGCGCGATCGGCCCGTCGAACCAGGCCCGCGTCTCCTGCAGCAGCGCGAAGGGGGATTGCGCCCCGGCATGCCCGCCGGCGCCGGCGGCGACCAGCACCAGCCCGTCCGCGCCCTTCTCGATCGCCTTGTGGGCGAAGGTCTGGTTGATCACGTCGTGGATGACGTGCCCGCCATAGCCGTGGATCGCCTCGTTCACCTCGGGCCGCGCGCCGAGGCTTGTGATGATCAGCGGCACCCTGTGCTTCACGCAGAGCGCGAGATCCTGATCCAGCCGGTCGTTCGAGCGGTGGACGATCAGGTTGATCGCGAAGGGCGCCGAGGGCCGATCCGGATGCGCCGCGTCATGGGCGGCGAGGCGTTCCCTGATCTCGGCCAGCCATGCGTCGAGCTGCTCGACCGGGCGCGCATTGAGGGAGGGCATCGAGCCGATCACGCCCGAGGCGCACTGCGCCACCACCAGGTCCGGCACCGAGACGATGAACAGGGGCGATCCGATCAGCGGCAGCCGCAGCCGCCCCTTCAGGCTGTCGAGCAGGGTCATGGGCGATCCTTCGTCCGAATTCGGCGGGAGCCTCGCCGCTCCGGCGCCGCTTGTCGAGCCTGGGGCGAGGGCCGCGCCGCGCCGCGGCAGGCGGGGTCCCGCATGTCGCGCGACCGCGGGTGACTCAGAACCCGACGCAGGCGCTGCGGTAGACCGTGAGCACGGAGTCCTGCCGGAAGCGGGACGTCCAGGCGGTCTCGACGGGGCGCAGCCGTTCGCGCGCCTCGGCGAGGCTCGCCCCCGGCAGGACCAGGACGAGCACCTTGCTGTCCTCGCTCACGATCCGCCCGCCCGGCCGGCGCCATTGCCCGCTGGCGTCGAGCACGCTGAGGCCGCCGGGAAAGGCGGGCGTCACCGTATCGGCGAGGAAGCCGTGCCACTCCGCCTCGCTGACCGGCGCCCGGCCGCGGATGTTGCGGCCGAAATAGGCCTCGGCGACGGTCGCGGCATCGGTGCCGGCGGGGC
>JAFADX010000368.1 GCA_023424475.1 Pseudomonadota bacterium | reverse complement strand
GGCCCTGGGAGGACCGCTGGCGTGCCGCCGAGGGCCGGCCCGCCACGCCGCCCGCCGAGGCCGCGGTGCCTGCCGCCCTGCGGCGCGCCGGCTTCGACCTGCATGTCGTGGAGGATGCCGGCAGCCGCCAGCGCGAGGCGGTGCTGGACTCCTGGCGCGCCCTGATCCTGGCCTTGCAGGGGGATGGAACCCGGCCGGCCGCGGCCGACGCGGTCAGCCTCGTCCAGGAAGCCGAGGCATGGCTGCTGCGCCTGCGGCTGATGCAGGAGGGCCGGCTGCGCCTGCTGCGCTGGCACGCCACGGTGGCGCGCCCGCCGGCCTGATCATTCGGCGGCCTTGGCCGACAGCCAGGGCCAGCGCGACTTCACCACCGGGCTGTCCGGGGCATAGGCGAGGCAGGTGCCGATCAGGCGCGGCTGCTCCCGCCCGCCGCTCGCCGCCGCGGCGGCGAGTTCCTTCTCCCGCCGCACGGGATAGAGGGTCTGGTAGGCGACCGTCGCCATCTGGGCCAGCACCTCGCGCAGGTGGGTGCAGCCCAGCACGCCGCCGACCCGTTCCTGCACGGCGCGGTTGAAGCCCGGCCCGATCTTCAGCCCGGCGAGGCGCGCGAAGTTCGGCGCCGCCTGCGGGCAGACCGCGTAGGGCGTGTGGTCCGAGGCCGCCTCGCAGGCATGGATCAGCATGTCGTCGTCCACCGTCAGGCGGATCCACATGCTATGGACCGGCGTGCCGGGCGGCATCCACCCCTTCTCCTCGTTCTCGAAGCCGCCGAACTTGGTGTCGAGCAGATGGGCCTCGATGTCGAAGAGCCCGTCCGCGCGGCGGTAGCCGTGCATCTCGATGCCACGGCGGTGCATGGGCTCGCGGTCGACGGGCGTGGAAAGCGGCATGGGGGCTCCCGTTGGTCGGCGCCGGGCCGGGTTATCGCACCTGCGAAGGGAAGGCCAGCCGGCAGGTCATGCGATGGCCTGCCGGGCCTCGGCCCGGTTCTGCAGGTGCAGCCAGGTGACGGCGGCAAGGGCGATGGCGACCAGCACCAGCGCGAACCAGTTCAGGGTGAACCAGCCGAGGCGCGCCTGCAGGAACCCCGCCAGGAAGGAGGCCGTCGCCGTCGTCCCGAACACCAGGAAGTCGTTGAGCGCCTGCACCTTGCCCCGCTCGCTGGGGCGGTAGCAGGTGGTCACCAGCGTCGTCGCGCCGACGAAGAGGAAGTTCCAGCCGATCCCGTTCAGCGTCAGCGCGATGCGGAAATGCCAGGCGTCGAGCCCCCCGAGCCCGGTCATGACCGCCAGGCCGAACAGCATGATCCCGGCCAGCATCACCGGCGCCGCGCCGAAGCGCGTGATCAGGTTCCCGGTGAAGAAGGCCGGCACGAACATGCCCAGCACATGCATGAAGATGACCCAGTGCGCCTCGGTGTGCGGCAGGCCGCAGGCCACGATGGCGAGGGGCGAGGCGCTCATCAGGAAGGCCATGGCGCCATAGGCGACCATCGCCGCGATCACCGCCGCGACGAAGCGCGGCTGGCCGGCGATCTGCAGCAGCGGCCGGGCCGGTTCCATCGGGCGGACTGGCGCGGCCGAGGCGGCGGCCAGCGCGGCCTCGGGCGGCAAGAAGCGGATGAAGCCCATGATGGTGAAGACGACCGCGTGGATCGCGATCATCGCCGCATAGGTGGCGAGGTAGAGCGGCACCACCATGTCATGCGTCCAGCGCACCAGGCCAGGCCCGACGACCGCGGCCACCACGCCGCCCGCCGTCACCCAGGAAATCGCCTTGGCGCGATAGGCCGGGGGTACCAGTTCGACCGCGGCGAAGCGGTACTGGTGCAGCGCCGCGACGGCATAGCCGAGCACAAGCCCGCCCAGGCACATCAGCGGCAGGCTCGCGAGGTAGAGCCCGGCGCCCACGATGCCCGCCCCGGCCATGCCGAAGGCCGAGCCGACCCGGAAGCCGAGCCGCCGGCCCTTCCGCTGCATCAGCAGCGCCGCCGGAAAGACCCAGAGCATGATGCCGAGGTGCTGCAGCGTGGTCGGCAGGGTGGCGAGTTCGCGGTCCGGGTAGAAGGTGACGACCGAGAGCGCCGTCGCAGCGAACATCATGGTATTCCCCGCCTGGCCGAGGGCCTGGCAGCCGGCGAGCAGCAGCAGGTTCAGGCGGGCGCGGCCATCGAGGGTCGCGGCGGGGCTGGCGGCGGTCATCGCGACGTTCTTAGCCTTGCGCCGGATGCAGGCCAGCCGCGCGCAGGGCGGGGCTGCCATGCGCGGGCATGCGGCGCCGCGGCCGGCCGCCCCGGGCCATTGACCAAACCCCTTCCGCGCCCTGTCCTGGGCGGATCCAGCAGAGCGAGGCGCCGATGACCAACCTCCCGATTCCCGTAGCCGATGCCGCGACGCGGGCCGAGATCGCCGCCTGGCTCGAGCGTTTCGCCGCCTGCGTGCGGGACGTGGACTTCAGGTCCGCCTACCCCTTCTGGCACGACGACATCGTCATCTTCGGGACCTTCCAGGAACTGGTGCGCAGCCGGCAGGCCTGGACCGACACCCAGTGGTCGAACGTCTGGCCGCGCACGAAGGGCTTCACCTTCGACATCGCGAACACCGAGATCCTCGCCTCGGGCGACGGCGGCATGGTCGTGGCGATCACGCCCTGGACCAGCACCGGCTGGAATCCCGACGGGTCGGAGTTCGACCGGCCCGGGCGGGCGACGATCGTGCTGCAGAAACAGCCGGACGGTCGATGGGTGGGCGTTCACAGCCACATGTCGCTCGGCCGCGGGGTGCCGCAGGACAGCCATGGGAAGCGGGAGATCAAGGCGAAGTAGGCGCCCCCGCGGCTGGCGATCCACGCCGCCCTGCCGCCGGATGCCTCACTGTCGCCGGGCGACGCCCCGGCGGCCGATGGCCGAGTTGGGCTCCCGCCGGGTTCGCCGCCTGTTGCCGGTGCCGCGCGGCGGTGCGGGCGGCGCAAGGCAGTTGAAAGATGGGTGCCGTCAATCATCAATGGCGTGCGTCAAGTCGATGCGGCGGCTGTGTTCCTCGCTGCCGAAGCACTGCCGGTGTCGAGGCGGGACCTTCCCCGTATCGTCTTCGGGAATTTCAGACAAAGCCCGTGATACTTCGCTTCGGGCGAGAAGTTTGGCTCGGAGGTACACGTCCAGGCGCCTGGAGCCGTTCCCGTTCGCCCTGGCTCACGGCAACGGTCCAGCCTGTTGTTTCTGCGGGCTTCTTCACCCAATCAGGTGATTCCACCTGATCGGGATCTGTTCTAGCCTCGCCCCAACGGCCGCACCCGGCTCCGCCAGGATCAAGGCGGGGGGCATCACGGCCGCCGAAGGTTCGTTCCCCGGACCTTCCCTCCGTCGGGCCGGGCGGCGGAGGACCGATCTCCATTTGTCCCGGAGGTGCTGAGGTCGTGGCGGCGACGTCACCGGCGCGGTGCCGCGTCCGGCAGTGCAACGGCCAGGGTGACCGGCTTCGGACGGCGCAGGTGCTCACCGCATTGTGCTCGGCGCCGCGGCCACGCGGTTTTCGGGGCGGCGCAAGCGGTTGCCTGCCCGAGCTCACGAACGCCGGTCCGCAGGACGGCCCGCGCATGTGAAAGGGCCGCCCGGCATGGGCGAGAATGAGATAAAATATCAGAACAGATCGAGAGTGGAAGGAGGCCCGCGATGCAGACTGCGGACGTCGAGGTCCTTCGGATCGGGCCGGATCTCAGGCTCTTTCAGATCTCGGACGGCGAGCGTTATGGAATCGTCGAGATCGCCGAGGAAAGCCCGCCGCTTCCCTTCAAACGACCATCCCGGCTGCGCGATCCGACGGTGCAAGCCTACCTTGGCGCGTGGCTCGAACGTGAGGGCGTCCTTGTCGGGACGCCGCATCCGCCCCGCCTGCATTGGGAAGACGTCTGTTGCCGCGTGCCTCGGGCCGGCACGCCTTAGGGCGGATGCAGATCGGGCGGAACCATCCGATGGGGTGAAGATGCCCGTGACGACAGAAAGCCGGCGACGTTTGCCCCGAGCCGGGGCGAGCGGAGGCTTCTTCAGAGGGCGCCGGCCCGGCCGATGCACGGTTCCGAACGGGCAGGGCCGGGTATGAGGCCCCATCGACGCGGATGATATCGAACGGCCATCGTGGGAGGCTTTCATGACTCACCTGAGCGCGAAAGTCGGGCAGCGGGAGGTCAGGTTTTGCTGCGAGGGCCGTACCATCCGGTTGCCACGCGGGGAATGGCCGCCGGAATGGCTGCTCGGCTCCCATGGCGAGGCCATCGAGGCGGCCCTTGTCGCCCTGCTTCGCCGCGAGCCCGTGGGGACGGACCTGTGGCTCGATGTCGCGACCGTCGAGCGCGCGGCGATCGAATGGCGCCGCCGCTTCCACAGATCGAGATCGGGCTAGAGCATGTTCCGATCTGTCGGAACCGGCAC
>JAFADX010000359.1 GCA_023424475.1 Pseudomonadota bacterium | reverse complement strand
CAGCGCCACCTGGCCGGTGCGGTCGCCGGCCGTCTGCGCGCTGATGGTGCCGGTCTGGCGCACCAGGTCCTCGACGAGGCCGGAAGCCGCCTGCGCGGTGAGCAGCACGGAGCCGCCCGGCGCCTCGATGACGCCGCTGTTCGTCACCAGCGCGGCATTGCCGTCGGGCGCCTGGCGCACCGCCTGGGTGACGTCGATGTTGATGAGCCCGTCGCCGGCGAGGTCGAGCACGAAGGTCTCGGCCGCGCCGAGCGCGACGCGGCCGAGGCGCGCGCGGATCACGCCGGAATTGGCGACGCCGGGGGCCACCAGCGCCGCGAGGCCGCGGTCGGCGACGGTGATGCTGCCGTGGTTCTCGACCCGCGCGCCGGGCCGCGGCGCCTGGTCGAACACCATCCGCCCGGCCATGAAGTTCTCGTTCGAGATGCCGGCGGCCGAGGCGATCAGGCTCGAGACGTTGACCTGCGCGCCCCGCGCGAAGACGACGCCCGACTGGTTGACGATGGCGACGCCGCCATTGGCCTGCACGCGGCCGGCGATGACCGAGGGATCCGGCGTCATGACGCGGTTCAGCGTCCAGGATCCGGCGCCGGGCTGCACGAACTGCACCGTGTGCTGGCTGCCGACGTTGAACTGCTGCCAGTCGATCGCGGCGCGGTCGGTGCCCTGCGTGATGGTGGTCGTATTGCCGCCGCGCGCGATGGCGGCCCGGCCGGCCACGACCTGGCCGCCGGCCGGGCCCGCGTTCGGCGCGGGCAGGGATTGCGCCATGACGGGGCCGGCCGCGATCGGCAGCAGGGCGGTCGTTGCGAGCAGCCATCCACGATGCGGCGTCCGCCGGCGCGGCGCCTGGGCGGGAGCGGGTATGGCCCTGGCCCCGGCGGTTTGCCGGGCCTTCTTCGCAACGCGCGCCATGACTCAGAACCTCACGAGGGTGCGAAAGTATACCTGCGTCGCACGCAAAGGCTCCGACAATTCGCCGTCGGGCTGGGTGGTGATCCGACGTGCGACCTCGAGGTCGAGTTGGACTGTGTCGGAAAGCACTGTCCGCACGCCGCCGCCCCAGGACGACAGGCGCCGGTCGCGGTCCGCGTCCAGGTTCTGGTACGCCCACCCCAGGTCGCGGAAGACGTAGAACTGCGACGTCGCGCGATTGCTGCCGAGCGCCGGTTCAGCCGGCAGTTCGTAGGCGAGGTCGAGCTGCAACTCGAGCGCGTAGCCGTAGCCGTAGTCGCCCGTGACCTGACCCGAATAGAAGCCCCGGCCGAGGCGATTCCCGCCCAGGTAGTACTTCTCCGCATTGGGCAGCACGCTGGTCGACCATTGGCCCGAGACATAGGCCTGGACGTTGAAGACGGCGCCATCCCACGGCGACCAGATGGGCTGGATGCGCTGGTATTCGCCCGTGTACTTCGTGAAGTCGAACTGGCTGCCGAGCCGGCTGGCGCGCGCATCGTTGTTCGACGTCGCATCCCACACCACGAGCCCCCGGTGGACGCGGACCGAGGCCTGGTTCGTCGCCGGCGGCGCGAACCAGAGAAGGCTGTCGAGCGCCTGCCCGTCGAAGCCGCCGCGCGCCGTGCGGATGCGGTCCTGCCCGGCCACGGTGCGCCCGAAATTGCTGTTCGCCCCGGTGTAGATGTCGGTGTCGAAGATGTCGAACTGGCCGATCGCCCAGAGGTTGGCCGGGCGGGAGCGGATGATCGGGTAGTTCGCGACGATGCCGGCGAGGCGTGATTCGCCCTCGTAGCCGATCTCCTTGAGCTGGCCGGAGGGCAGCGTGTTGCCCATGCCGGCATAGAGCCGGATGCGCAGGCCCGATCCGCCGATGAAGAATTCCTCGCTGCCCTGCATGAACCACTGCGTGCCGCCCTCGGCGCCGTAGAACGACACCTCGGTCCGCTCGCCGAACTCGGTCACCGAGTTGAGGCCGACGACGAAGAGCGCCTGCCAGGGGCCGGTGAGCTGGTAGGCGCGGTTGTCGACATTGGCGTAGCCCGAGACGGGGCTGCGCGAGACCTGGGCGATCAGCCGCAGCGCGCCCGGTTCGCCCTGGATCGGCTGCAGCACGCCGCGCACCGTGACGCCCGGGACGTCGGAGGCGAGCAGCAGGGCCCGCTCCACCGCCCGGGTCGAGACGGGGCGGCTGTCCTTCACGCGTTCGAGGAAGCGGAGCACCTGCGTCCCGGCCGGGCCGATGTCGCCGTCCAGCCGCACCTCGGCGATATAGGCCTCGGTGACGGCATAGCGGAGCTCGGCGCGCCCGTCCGCCGTGGGCACCAGCGCCGCGGCGATGGACACGAACGGATATCCGGCGCGGCGGAAGGCGCCGAGCAGCGTCAGGCGGGTCTCCTCGATCCGCGAGAGCGGCACCGTGCTGTTCTCGATCGGGGACAGGATCCGGCGGATCTCGGTGTCCGAGAGGATGGTATTGCCCTGGATGGAGGCGGTGGAGACGCTGACCTCGCGCGTCTCGCCGGGGCCGCGCTGGGCCTGCGGCATGGGCGGCATGGCCCGGGGCGCGAGGTTCGGCGCCGCCGGCGGCGCGACGCGATCGACGAGGCCGGCGGGTGGCGGCGGAGGGCGGGGGATGTTGACCGGGGCCTGCGCCAGGGCCGGGCCGCCGGCGGCAAGGGCGGCCAGTCCCAGGGCCGTCGCCAGGGATGGCAGGGCCAGCCTCGGCGGGCCCGCATCGCCGATGCCGTCGCGCCGAGACATGAAGTTCAACGCCACTCTCATTATCCCTTCGGCCGCGGGCCAGATCGATCCGACGCGGATACATATATCCGGCTTCGTGTCGAATTGAACGCGCGCCGCGTAGAGGACTTTCCAAAAATTAAACAGCGTCGCCTGCCGGCAACGCCATTGCACCACCGGCAGCGAAATTGGGGTCCGATTCATTCGCGCGGAGGTTGCTGTGCGGATGCGATCTACTCGAAGCGGGCGATCGAGAAGGCGCGCGGGACGACATCGCGGCCGAGGAGCGCGTCGGCCGTCATGCGCCCCGCCACCGGGCCGAGCGTGAAGCCGGAGGAGGTGACGGCGGCGAAGACGCCCGGGCAGCCCGGCGCCTCGCCGAGGATCGGCGCGCGGTCGATGTGCACGTTGAGCCCGGTCCAGCTCCGGATCACCGAAAGCCCCGCCACGGCGGGCACGACATGGCCGGCGATCCAGAGGTTGCCCTCGATGCTGGTCCGCCGGTTGCGGGTGGCGCCGGTGGCCGGGTCGTGCTCGCCCGGCCAGCCGCCGCCGATCAGCAGGTGCCCATGCGGGCCCTGCTTGAAGGAGAGGTGCCGCCCGGCATGGGCGACGAGATGCGGCACGAGCGGCGCGGTCGGCTCGGTCGCGATCACCTGCTGCACCAGGCCGCCGACCGGCAGGCGAAGCCCGGCAAGGGCGGCGACCCGGCCCGACCAGGGGCCCGCCGCGACGACGATGCGGCCGGCGCGGACCGCCCCGCCTTCCGTCGCGACGGCGAAGCCCGTGCGGTCCCGCGCGATGGCGGTGATCTCGACGCCGCCCGCGACCCGCGCGCCGGCCCGGCGCGCCAGCCCCAGCAGCGCCGCCGTGCCGCGCAGGGGATCGATCTGCCCTTCGAGCGGACAGAAGGCGGCGCCGAGGAACCGCGGCGCGAGGTAGGGCGCGAGGTCGCGCAGCTCGTTCGCGCCGATCACATGGGTCTCGATGCCGGCGCCGCGCTCGACCGCGGTCTTGCCGCGCAGCCATTCCATTTCGGCCGGCGTCTCCGCGAGCATCAGCCCGCCCTCGGTGCGGATGCCGCAGCCTTCGCCGGCGTCGCGCGCGATCTCCTTCCACAGCGCGATGGAGCGCGGGGCGAGCGGCAGCGTCGCGGCGGCCGGGCGCGCGGTGCCGAGGGCCTCGGCCTTCTCCCCGAAATCGTAGGAGAGCAGCTGGACATGCAGGCTGCCGGCATTGGCGGTGCTGGCCGCGAGGCCGGGCTCGGAACGGTCGGCGACCAGCACGTCCACCCCCTCCCGCGCCAGGTAGAGCGCGGTGGACAGGCCGAGCACGCCGCCGCCGATCACCAGCACGTCGCAGGCGCGGTCCTCGGGGGCGAGCGGCGCGGCCAGGCTGCGCCAGCGGACCGGCGCCGGGGCATGGATGACCGGCGTCTCGCCCCATTCGGGAACCTCGCGCATCAGCGCGGCGGCGGGAACCGGCTTCACCGGCGCGCGCGGGGCGGCGAAGGC
>JAFADX010000305.1 GCA_023424475.1 Pseudomonadota bacterium | reverse complement strand
AGAATGTGCCGAGGCAGAACAGCCAGAATGATCCGAGCAGGATCGCCAGCGCGGAAAGCAGGCCGACCAACACGCCGCATCCGGTCCCGACCAGGAAGGCGGCGCGGCGGCCATGGCGCCGGGCGATGGCGCCGGCCGGCAGGGTGCAGGCCGCCATGCCGACCACGAAGATCGAGATGGGCAACGTCGCCAGTGACTTGTCGGGCGCGAGCATGTTTCCGACGATCGCGCCCGTCGCATAGACGACGCTGGCATTGGCGCCGGCCAGCGCCTGCGCGATGGCCATGCGCGCGATATTGCCGGTGACGTAGCGATGTTCGGCTGCGTCCGACGGCGCGTCTGCGGCGAGTGTATGTGACATGGTGATGTGTCTCAGGCTGCGAATGGAAGGCGCAACAGCAGTCGGGCGGAGCCTCGGACGTTTCCTCGTCCTGCCTTCACACGCGCCGTGCGGTGGCGGGCGCTTGACCCCGTTCGTCGCTTGGCTGGGGAGCGCACCACCAGCGACGGACGCTATCCGGTGCGCGCGTGACCGTCTTTCGAGGTTCTGCCATTCAATGTAGAATATCCGCCAATGTGGAGGCGGCCGTGATCTGGGAGACCATCGCTGCACCGCCGGGGCTCGCTGCTCCTCGGCCACTGACCGTTCGGGCGCAAACCATCCCGGCGCGCCACTATTTCCCTGAGCATTCCCACATGTGGCATCAGGTGGTCTACGCCATCTCGGGCGTGCTGACGGTCGCCGTCGAGGGACAGTCCTTCGTAATTTCTCCCGAGCAGGCGGTCTGGCTGCCGACAGGTCTGCGGCACCGCGTCGGATCATTGCTCGGCGCCGAATTTCGGAGCCTGTGGATCGCCGACGAGGCCGGCGAGGGCCTGCCGGAGAAGCCGACGGTATTCGGCGTTTCACCCCTGCTGCAGGCGCTGATCATCGAGGCGGCCGCCGTCGAGGGACAGGAGGACGGCGATGGGTATGGCGGGCGGGTCACCGTGCTCATCCTCGACCAACTGCGGCGAGCCCATCCGCTCGCGAGCGCCTTGCCCTGGCCGCGTGACGGCGCGCTGACGTCGCTCTGCCAGGCGCTCTATGCGGATCCCGCCGATCCACGAGGTCCGGATGAATGGGGACGTGAACTCGGCATGTCCGGCCGCACCCTTGCCCGGCGCTTCGAGGCGGAGTTGGGGATGAGCCTGAGATCGTGGCGGCGGCGACTGCGGGTGTTCAAGGCCATCGAGTTGCTCGGCGGAGGGCTGGGCGTCACGCGGACCGCGATGGAACTCGGCTATGGATCGACGTCGGCTTTCATCTTCGCCTTCCGCTGCGACACGGGGTGCAGCCCGCAGAACTATATGCGAGGCCGTCAAACGAAGCGGTTGAGAACGGGCGCGGGACGTTGAACTGATACAATGTAGAGCTTCAGCGGCCGGAGAGAGATTCAGCTCAAGGTTCCCGGCGCTGCAGCGGTGGGACCGCACAAGGCTCTCCGGGACGCCATGCTCATGGACCACAGCGGGGATGACGTGCTCACCTACCTGACGTTCCCTCCGTAGCATAAGGTCAAGCGGCATTCGACGAACGTGCTCGAGTGCCCGAGCAATGAGATGAAGCGCCGCGCCGGCAGCACGCCATCCCGGCCGGCGTGTTGCGCGATCCCGGCTTCGCGCGTCTGTCTGCCGTCATCTTCAGCAATGCAGGTACGCCGGCCAGGTTTACAGA
Source organism: Pseudomonadota bacterium (assembly GCA_023424475.1). Classification (GTDB taxonomy): domain Bacteria; phylum Pseudomonadota; class Alphaproteobacteria; order Acetobacterales; family Acetobacteraceae; genus Neoroseomonas. The sequence continues at coordinate 10,590 of JAFADX010000305.1, read as the reverse complement.
CCGCGCAATCATTCTGCGTGTGCCGCGAGCCGGGGCGAACGGCAACGTCTCCAGCCCGTTGTTTCTGCGAGCATCTTCACCCGATCAGGTGATTCCACCTGATCGGGATCTGCTCTGGACAGCCGCACCCGGGGCGACCGTGAGCGCCTCGGGCGCGCTCCATCCAATCGGCCAGCCCTATTGATGGCTGGCCTGGTGGGCACCGACGGGTTCGCCACTGACTGGATCCGCCGCCACCCGGCGCAAATCCATGCGGCAAGGCAGGCGGGCGTTTCGGCGAGCCTGGCGGATGAACCGGACTGCCTTGCCGCTCCCGGTTTGATCACGCCCGCCAGCAGACGGCGGCCCGCTGCTCCTCCTGACCCTCGATGTCCGTGATGCCGCGTCAGGTCGCCTTGCCGCGGCGCACCGCGGCCCCCACGACCAGATCGGCCGCCAGCGCCATGGTCATCGCGATGCTGCCCAGCGTGAACAGCAACTCGTACGACCCGCCGCTCCTGCCGAAGACGAAGGTCATGCCGTAGGCACCGGCGGCCTGCATCACGGCGAAGGCCGTGGTGGCCTTGCTCCAGGCGCTCCGTTGCGCATCGGCATCCCGCGGCAGAAGCTCGTGGATCCGTCCAAGGGCGAGTGTCACGATCCCAGGTACGAAGGCGCCGACGGCAATGCTCGACGCCGCGAGGCAGAGCGCCCCGTGGTTCAGCACCGGCAGCAGCACCAGCACGGCCTGCGTCATGAAGGAGATGCGCAGTGCCGGACCGAAGCCGATCGCATCGGCGAGGCGACCGGCGGCCAACGGCCCGGCCACGGCCCCGAGGCCGAACAGCACCCAGCATTGCGCCCCGGCATCGAGACCCCGGCCGAGGCCGCGCGCAACGAAATCGACGAAAAAGATCATGTGCGGCACGAGGCCCACCGCGTTCAGCCCATACCCGGCGTAGAGCGCCACGAGCCGCGCCGGCGCATGCGGGCGGGTGTGGTGCCGCGCCGCTGCGGTGGGCGCATCGCCCGATGGCCAGCCGGCCCATGCGACGAGGGTCAACGCGATGCAGAGCGCGCCGAGCCCCGTCCAGGCAATGGCCAGGCCTCCGCGAAGCAGGAGCGGCACGAGCGTGCCGGAGACGGCGATCCCGACCCCGACCCCGGCAAAGATCGCCCCACTCGCGAGGCCACGTCGGCCCGGCGGGACATGCGGCAGCACCGTCGTTGCCGCCAGCACCATCAGCCCGCCGCCGGCCACCCCGGACAGGAGGCGCCAGGCGAAGAACCAGGCGAGGGAGATGGGCAGCGAGCAGGCAAGGAAGGCGATCGCGGCCAGGATCATCAGGCCACGCAGCAGGACGGGCGCCGCGATCGCGCTTGCCATCGGCCGGGCCAGCAGCGCCCCCGCGAGATAGCCGGCGAGATTGGCGGCGCCGAGATAGGCGGCGGCTTCCGGCGCGAACCAGCCGCCCTCGACGATGGCCGGCAGCAGCGGCGTGTATGCGAAGCGCGCAAGGCCGATGCCGACGAGGCTCGCGCAGGATGCCGACAGGGCCGCACGCCATGCGCTGACCCGCGGGGCCCCGCGGGACCGGCCTTCGATGGCCATGCTCGGGCCTATTGCCATCTCCACCTCGACGTCCAGGAGGGGAGGGATAGCCGCTAGAAGAAATCAGAAATAGCGATTTGTCTTGATCTAAACGATCTTTATTAGAGATGTTTTGGTCCGCTCTGCCCGGCCACGGCGCGGGCGGGACAACGCTAACTTTTCATGCGGATGCCATCTCTCGCTTACCTTGCGCGAATCCTGAGGCTAGCGTTCGAACCGGGCCATGCCTGGGCTCGCCCCTCCGGGGGCGAGAGGGGGCTCCCTGGCCTGCGAGAGGGATACGCCGGGATCGTTCGGCGCATCCGTCTTGTCCCCGGCCGGGCCCAGGAGGCCGGGGGTCCTCCTCGCCAGCCGCCCATCCCGCAGCGCCTCGACGGGTTGCGCACCTGTCTGCAGCGTGACAGATAACCTGCGGGTGCCGGCAATCCTGTCAGGCAGGTCTTGTGTTGGTCGGGCCGCCAACACCGGGGACCGGTGCCTGTGCGACCACTCGCCATCGTCATTCCGCCGCGCCTGGGCGCGGTTGCCTCCGATTCCGGGGTGCGCCGGCATGTCTGAACGCCTGGCCACGCTCCGGCGCCTGCGCCGCCCGGTTTCGCTGCTGCGCGAATTCCTCGAAAGCGAGGCCTCCGGCGGCCTGCTGCTGATGGGCACGGCAGCACTCGCGCTGGTCGTGGCGAATTCGGCGCTCGCCGGCGGCTATCGCAACGTTCTCGGCGCCTATGTCGGCCCGATGAATGTCGGCCATTGGATCAATGACGGGCTGATGGCAGTGTTCTTCCTGCTCGTCGGGCTCGAGATCAAGCGCGAGGTGCTCGACGGCCAGCTCGCGTCCTGGTCCAACCGGGCGCTGCCCGGCTTCGCGGCGGCGGGCGGCATGGCGGTGCCGGCGCTGATCTACGTCGCCTTCAATGGCGGCTCGCCCGGGCTGCTGCGCGGCTGGGCGATCCCCACCGCGACCGACATCGCCTTTGCCCTCGGCGTGCTCTCGCTGCTCGGACCGCGCGTGCCGGCGGCGCTCAAGGTCTTCCTCGCCGCGCTCGCGATCCTCGACGATCTCGGCGCAGTGGTCATGATCGCGCTGTTCTATACCGGCGAGATCGCCATGACCTATCTCGGCCTCGCTGCCGGGAAGCTCGCCGTGCTCGTCGCGATGAACCGGATGCGGGTGCCGGTGCTCTGGCCCTTCCTGCTGGTCGGCGTGGTGCTGTGGTTCTTCGTGCTGCGATCGGGCGTGCATGCGACCATCGCGGGCGTCCTGCTCGCCCTGACCATTCCGCTGGCGCCGGCGCCGGCACGTCCCGACGACATGGCGCACTCTCTTCTGCACCGGCTCGAACATGCGCTGCACAGGCCCGTCGCCTTCGTCATCGTGCCGATCTTCGGCTTCGCCAATGCGGGGGTTTCCTTCGCCGGCACCGGATGGCAGGCGCTGACGGAGCCGCTGACCCTCGGCATCGCGGCCGGGCTGCTCGTGGGGAAACTCGTGGGCGTGCTGGGCGCGGCCGCGCTCGCGATCCGCTTCGGCCTGGCCGCGCTGCCGTTCCGCGCGACCTGGCTGCACCTCTTCGGCATCGCGCTGCTCTGCGGCATCGGCTTCACCATGAGCCTCTTCATCGGCCTCCTGGCCTTCGGGGATGCGCCCGCCCTGCAGGAGAAGATGAAGATCGGCATTCTGGCCGGGTCGTTGGCTGCCGGCGTGCTGGGCTACACCGTGCTTCGGCTTGCGCCGCCACCCACCGAGGTCCGGCGCGGCGCCGGCGGTTGACCGGCCGCGCCGGGCGCGGGCTGCCCGCACGGCCGTTGCCGGCACACTGCATGTCGATTTCGGCGGGCTGCGGAGCCGCGCCCGGCCCGTGGCGCTGATGGCGACCCTCGGCGTGGTGATCTCGATGGCGGGGCCGGGCCCGGGCTGTAGTGGCTTTCCGCGCCGCTCGGCTGGCCGGTGCCCTTGACCTGGGCGCTGGCGCGCAGGCCACGAGGACCGCATCCCCGTCCGGTCGTGCAGGCGGTGATGCGGGACGGGCGGGCGCCGTGCGCCGCCCCCTGCGCTCGTGGAGGCGGATGGCGCGCATGTCGCGCTCGAAGCGGATGGGGCTCGCGCGCGGCGGGGCGGCCGAGGTTCCGGGCGACGTTGCGGCATCGCGCCGATGCTTCCCCCCGATCCCGTTTGCCGCGGCCGGCGCGCGGCGGCTGGAGCCGTTCCCGTTCGCCCTGGCTCACGGCACGTCTCTGGAGCATGTTCCGATCTGTCGGAACCGGCACCGGCCCGCACCCCCACCCGGCCACCCATCCGGGATACTGTCGTTGGGTGGCCGGGTGGGGGTGCGAGCCAGTGCCGTCTGATCGAAAAGAGCTCCAGCCCGTTGTTTCTGCGAGCATTATCAGCCGATCGGGCGATTCCACCTGATCGGGATCTGCTCTAGGCTCCCGCGCAACAACGTGCTTCGGGAGGGTCGTTCATGGGTACCGCCGCCTTCAGGGAGGCGCGCGACTTCCTTTTCGCGCATCGCGGGGATTACGAGGGCGCGCATAGCGGCTTCCGCTGGCCGCAGCTCGACTGCTTCAACTACGCCCTCGACTGGTTCGACGCCGAGCTCGCCCGCGGGCCGCTCGGCAATTCGACCGCGCTGCGCATCGTCGGCGAGGGCGCCGCGACGCGCAGCTTTGCCGAGCTCTCGGTCGATTCCTCGCGCCTCGCCAACGGCTTGCGCGAGATGGGCGTGAAGCGCGGCGACCATATCCTGGTCATGCTCGGCAATACCGTGCAGCTCTGGGAGACGATGCTTGCGGCGATGAAGCTCGGTGCCGTGGTCATCCCCGCGACGACGCTGCTGACGCCTGCCGACCTCGCCGACCGCTTCGCGCGCGGGCGCGTGCGCCATGTCGTGACCGGCACGGCGGAAACGGCGAAGTTCGACGGGCTCGAGCCCTCGGTGACCCGCATCGCCATCGGCGGCGCGCCGGGCTGGACGGACTACGAGGCGCTGAAGCAGGGTTCCGCGACCTTCACGCCGCAGGGGGAGACGCGGGCGACCGATCCGCTGCTGCTCTACTTCACCTCCGGCACCACGGCGAAGCCGAAGCTCGTCCTGCACGACCAGCAATCCTATCCGGTCGGGCACCTCATCACGATGTACTGGCTCGGGCTGCAGCCGGGGGACGTGCATCTCAACATCTCCTCTCCGGGCTGGGCGAAGCACGCCTGGTCCTGCTTCTTCGCACCCTGGAACGCAGGGGCGACGGTCTTCGTGAACAACCAGCCGCGCTTCGATGCGCGCGGCACGCTGGAGGTGATCGCCGCCGAGGGCGTGCAGACCTTCTGCGCGCCGCCCACTGTCTGGCGGATGCTGGTGCAGCAGGAGATGGCGCCCTTCCGCGGGCAGCTGCGCGAACTCTGTTCGGCCGGCGAACCGCTGAACCCCGAGGTGATCGAGCATGTCCGCAAGGTCTGGGGCATGACGATCCGCGAGGGCTACGGCCAGACCGAGACGACGCTGCAGATCGGCTTCTTCCCCGGCCAGACGGTCGAACCGGGCGCGATGGGGCATGAATCGCCCGGCTACCGGATCCGGCTGCTCGACCCCGAGGATCACGAGGTGCCGGAAGGGGAGGTCTCGATCCTGCTCGACCCGCCGCCGCTCGGCCTGATGCGCGGCTACCAGCAGGAGGACGGGACGACGACGCCGCTCGGCCAGGGCGCCTATCGCACCGGCGACGTCGCGACGAAGGATGAGAAAGGGCGCTTCACCTACGTCGGCCGCGCCGATGACGTGTTCAAGGCGTCCGACTACCGCATTTCGCCCTTCGAGCTCGAGAGCGTGCTGGTCGAGCATGAGGCGGTGGCCGAGGCGGCCGTGGTGCCGGCGCCCGATGCCCTGCGCCTGTCGGTGCCCAAGGCCTTCATTGTGCTGGTCCAGGGGGCCGATCCGGGGCGGGCGACGATGCTCTCGATCTTCCGCCACCTGCGGGAGCGGCTGGCGCCATACAAGCGCGTCCGGCGGATCGAGGTCTGCGACCTGCCCAAGACCATCTCGGGCAAGATCCGCCGGGTCGAGCTGCGCCTGGCGGAACAGGCGCATTTCCGGGCCGGCACGCGTTCGCCCGACGAGATGCGGGAGGAGGATTTCCCGGAACTGCGCTGAACGACGGACGGGTGGATCCACGGCACCGGGTGCCCTGGTCGCGGTGAGCCCCCGGGAGGGAACCAGGGAGCCGCTTTCCCGCCCACAGGTCCCCGGCGACCGCTCCAGGCCGCGGCAAGGGAGCATCTCCGTCCGATCGGGCCGTTCCGCGCGATCGGCGGCGCTTTCGTGCGCCCCGCCGGGGACGGGCACGGCGCGGTCATCGAGGCTGGGCTCGCGTGCGAGGCGGTCGGTGGTGCGGATCCCCCTTCCCGGACGGGCTGCCATCCCCGCAGCCCGCGCCGTCGCGGGACAGGTGGGGGCCTTGGGCGGCCCAGCCCTGCGGGGGGCGCGCTCCTCCGCCTCTGGCCTCCCGTGCCCCGAGCGTCCAGAATTGCCCGAGATCAGACCCTGGGTAGCCCGTCCATGACCGCCGAAGGCCCTGCGCAGTCCCGCGCGCCCGTCGATTCAACGACCCTCACGCAGAAGCGCGCCGCGCCGCCGGTCCCGCCGCATCTCGCGAAGTTCCTTTCGCTCGGCGACTTCGAGCACGCGGCCGCGCGGCATCTGCCGAAGATGCTGCACGGCTACCTCGCCGGCGGGGTCGAGACGGACTGGTCGCTCGAGGACAACCGCCGGGCCTTCGCGGAATGGGGCTTCATCCCGCGCTGCCTGGTCGATGCGCGGGCGCGCTCGACGGCGGCGACACTGTTCGGCCAGGAATACGCCGCGCCGTTCGGGATCCCGCCCATGGGCTCCTCCGCGTTGCTTGCCTATCGCGGGGACCTGGTGCTTGCCCAGGCGGCGCGGGCCAGGCGGATCCCGATGATCATGTCGGCCTCCTCCCTCATCAGGCTCGAGGAGGTCGCGAAGGCCAATCCCGATGCCTGGTACCAGGCCTACCTGCCCGGCGAGCCTTCCCGCATCGAGCCGCTGGTCGACCGCGTGATCGCGGCGGGGTTCAAGACCTTCGTCCTGACGGTGGACGTGCAGGTTTCCGCGAACCGCGAGAACAACATCCGCAACGGCTACACCATTCCGCTGAAGCCGACCTTCAAGCTGTTCTGGCAGGGCGCGACCCATCCGCGCTGGGCTTTCGGCACCTGGTTCCGCACGCTCAAGAACCACGGCATGCCGCATTTCGAGAACATGGATGCCGGCCGCGGGCCGCCCATCCTGTCGCGCGACCTGGAGCGCGCCTTCGGCGCGCGGGACGGCCTGTCCTGGCCGCACCTCGAACTGATCCGCAGGCGCTTCCCCGGCAAGGTGCTGATCAAGGGCGTGCTGCACCCGGACGACGTGATCCGCGCGAAGGAGATCGGCGTCGACGGCTTCATGGTCTCGAACCATGGCGGGCGGCAGCTCGACGGCGCCGTTTCGGGCCTGCGGATGCTGCCGGAGATCGTGAAGGTCGCGGGCGGATTGCCGGTGATCTACGACGGCGGCGTGCGGCGCGGGACGGATGTGATGAAGGCCTATGCGCTCGGGGCGTCCTTCGTCTTCGTCGGGCGGCCCATGCTCTGTGCGGCGGCGGTGCGCGGGCAGGCAGGGGTGGAACGCGCGATCGACCTGCTGCAGGAGGAGATCCATCGCGACCTCGCGCTGATCGGGGCGAACACGATGGCGGAGCTGGGCCCGGACTTCCTGGCGAAGGTCGGTTAGAGCTCTTTTCGATCAGACGGCGCCGGCCCGCACCCCCATCCGGCCACCCAACGACAGTATGCGGGGTGGGTGGGCGGGGGGGGGTGCGGGCCGGTGCCGGTTCCGACAGATCGGAACATGCTCCAGGACCAATTCCCCGCTGTCGTCATGCTTGCCCTCGTGCCGCGTCGGGCCGCGATGCCGGCCCGGATCAGGGCGGGCCCCAAGGGCAAGACGGACGGCGCCGCGCGCTCGCCCTACTTCATCAGGCTCGCGAGGTAGGCCATCAGGTCGTTGATCTGCGTCTCGTTGCGCAATCCGGGGAAGGACATGCTGCCGCGCGGGACCACTTCCTTCGGGTGCGCGATGTAGGCGCGCAGCCGGTCCTCGGTCCACACCAGCCCGCCCTGCGCGAGCTCGCGGATATTCGCCGAATAGCGGAAGCCCTCGATCGCGGCGGCCGGTCGGCCGACGATACCCCAGAGGTTCGGACCCACGCCGCTGCGCCCGCCCTGGTTCGCGGTATGGCAGGCACGGCACTGGTTGAAGACGCGCTGGCCGGCCGTCGCGTCGCCCGCTTCCGCCCGGGCCGGCCCGGGTGCCGCGGCCGCCGCCGCAACCAGCATCGAAAGCACCAAACGTCGCATTCAAAGCTCCCTTTCCGACGCCGAGGCCGCCTCATCGGCGTCGTCGGTGGGCGGCCCTCATATGCATGCGCATCTTCTGACATCCGGGCGGGGCCGGACGACATTCCGGTGATACAGATCGGGCGATCCGCCGTCGAGCCGCGGCACCGCCGGGCCTGGCCGGCCGCGGGATGACCTGGATCAACGACGTTGCGGCAGGCCCTGCCATTGGATAGGGCATGCCGAAACGCCTTCGCGGCTGCCGTGCCGGGGCGCCGCACCGGACGAGCCCGGGGAGATTGTCGATGGACTACGAGGCCTATTTCCGTTCCCAGCTCGATGGCCTCCGCCGTGAGGGCCGCTACCGCGTCTTCGCCGATATCGAGCGGCGGGCCGGCCGGTTCCCGTGCGCCGTCCGCCATGATGGCGGCATGGCGCGAGAGGTGACGGTCTGGTGCTCCAACGACTACCTCGGCATGGGGCAGCACCCCAAGGTGCTGGCGGCGATGCACGCCGCGCTCGACCGCTACGGGGCCGGGGCGGGCGGCACGCGCAACATCTCCGGCACCAACCACGAGCACGTCCTGCTCGAGCGCGACCTCGCCGCGCTGCATGGGCGCGAGGCCGCGCTGCTGTTCAATTCCGGCTACATGTCGAATTGGGCGACGCTCTCCACGCTCGCCGCCCGCATCCCCGGCTGCATCATCGTCTCGGACGAGATGAACCATGCCTCGATGATCGAGGGCATGCGCCATTCGCGCGCCGAACGGCGGCTGTTCCGCCACAACGACGTCGCCGACCTGCGTCGAGTGCTCGGCGAGCTCGACCCCCGGGTGCCGAAGCTCGTGGCCTTCGAGAGCGTCTATTCCATGGACGGCGACATCGCCCCGATCGCCGACATCTGCGACGTGGCCGATGCCTTCGGCGCCATGACCTATTGCGACGAGGTCCACGGCGTCGGCCTCTATGGCCCGACCGGCGGCGGCGTGAGCGAGCGCGACGGCGTCGCCCACCGCCTGACGGTGATCGAGGCGACGCTCGCGAAAGCCTTCGGGGTGATCGGCGGCTATATCGCCGGCTCGGCGGCGATGGTGGACTTCATCCGTTCCTTCGCCTCCGGCTTCATCTTCTCGACCGCGCTGCCGCCGGCGGTGGCCGCCGGTGCGCGGGCGGCGGTCGCGCATCTGCGCCAGAGCCGCGCCGAACGCGACGGCCTGCACGAGCGGGCCGCAGCCCTGCGCCGCCGCCTCGACGCCATCGGCGTGCCGCACCTGCCGAACCCGAGCCACATCGTGCCCGTCATGGTCTGCGATCCGGTGCTGTGCCGCACCATCGGCGACATCCTGCTCGACGATCACGGCATCTACGTGCAGCCCATCAACTACCCGACCGTGCCGCGCGGCACAGAGCGGCTGCGCATCACGCCGTCGCCCGTTCACTCCGACGCCGACATGGACCGCCTGGCCGCGGCACTCGAGGAGGTCTGGGCGCGCTTCAGCCTGAAGCGCGCCGCCTGACCCGGTCCTACGGGGCCTCGATCAGCCTGCGGTAGAGGTGCCAGGTGGCGTGCCCGAGGATGGGCATGACCACCGCGAGCCCGACGAAGACTGGCAGGCACCCCAGCACGAAGGCGCCGAGCACGACCAACCCCCAGGCCGCCATGGCGAAGGGGTTGGCCAGGACCGCGCGAACCGAGGTCCCGACCGCCTCACCGAGGCTCGCCTCGCGGTCGAGCATCATCGGGAAGGCCACGACCGACAGCGCCAGCACGACCGCGGCGAAGACCAGCCCCGCCCCGTTGCCGACGACGATCAGCCAACGGCCCTCCGGCGTGTCGAGCACGTCACGCATCAGCGCGCCGACGCTCGCGTGCCGCATGCCGGCGAAGGCCGCGTCGTAGATCGCCTGGGCGGTGAACAGCCACAGCATGAAGATCGCGAGCAGGATCACGCCGAGCCCGACGACCGAGAGGATGGCGCGGGACTGCACGACGCCGAGAGCATCGAGCCAACTGGTCGCAACCCCCTGTTCCCGGCGCCGGCTGATTTCGTAGAGGCCGATGGCGCCGAGCGGTCCGAGCAGCGCGAAGCCGACGACGAGCGGATAGATCAGGTGAAAGAGGTTGCCGCCCCACGCAATCCGCGCGGCCGCGAGCCCGACGATCGGATAGATCAGCGCCAGGAAGAACAGCTGCGTCGGCGTCGCGAGAAAATCGTCGACGCCACGGACCAGGGCATCCCGCAGGTCGCGCAGCCCGATATGGCGGATGACCGCCACATCCTGCGCGGCGACCCCGCGTTGTGCGATCGAATGGGCCATGTCCGATCCTCCCTGCCATGCGGCCTGGAGGCCCTCGCCGGCAGGCACCTGGCGGGCCTCCGTCTCGCACCGAGATGGGGGCCGCGGCGGCCCCGCCCTCATCAACAGGCCGTGAGGCGGGCCGCGGCGGCGGGGGGCTAGAGCGGATCCTGTCCGGATGAACTCATCCGGGCGGGTGAAGATGCTCGCAGAAACAAATACCTAGAGCTCTTTTCGATCAGACGGCACCGGCCCGCACCCCCACCCGGCCACCCATCCGGGATACTGTCGTCGGGTGGCCGGGTGGGGG
>JAFADX010000300.1 GCA_023424475.1 Pseudomonadota bacterium | reverse complement strand
GCGCCCGGCCGCGCCGGCGGCGGCCGCCCCGGCGCAGCGGCCGCAGGGCGGTGCGGGCAAGCCGAACATCGTCGTGATCTTCGGCGACGACATCGGCCAGTCCAACATCAGCTACTACACGCGCGGCATGATGGGCTACCGCACGCCCAACATCGATCGCATCCACAACGAAGGCATGACCTTCACGGACTATTATGCGGAGCAATCCTGCACTGCCGGCCGGTCCACCTTCATCACCGGCCAGTGCACGCTGCGCACCGGCCTGTCCAAGGTCGGCCTGCCGGGCGCGCGCGCCGGCATGCAGGCCGAGGATCCGACCATCGCGACGATCCTCAAGGGCATGGGCTATGCGACGGCGCAGTTCGGCAAGAACCACCTTGGCGACCGCGACGAACACCTGCCGACCGCGCACGGCTTCGACGAGTTCTTCGGCAACCTGTACCACCTGAATGCCGAGGAGGAGCCGGAGAACCCCGACTACCCGCAGAACCCGGAATTCCGCCGCCGCTTCGGCCCGCGCGGCGTCATCCGCAGCTATGCCGATGGCCGCATCGAGAATACGGGTCCGCTGACCCGCCAGCGGATGGAAACGGTGGATGACGAATTCCTTGCCGCCGGGCTCGACTTCATGGATCGCCAGCATGCGGCGAACAAGCCGATGTTCGTCTGGCTGAACGCCACGCGCATGCATCTCTACACGCATGTGCCGGAAGCCTGGCGGGGCCGTTCCGGGCTGAACAACTACGCCGACGGCATGCTCCAGCATGATGAATGGGTGGGCAAGATCCTGAAGAAGATCGACGACCTCGGCATCGCGGACAACACCATCGTCATCTACACCACCGACAACGGCCCGCATTTCAACGCCTGGCCGGATGCGGCGGTGACGCCCTTCCGCAGCGAGAAGAACTCCAACTGGGAAGGCGCCTATCGCGTCCCGGCGGCCATCCGCTGGCCAGGGAAGATCAGCCCGGGCGTGACCAACCAGATCGTGTCCGGGCTCGACTGGTTCCCCACCCTGGTCGCTGCCGCCGGCGACACGGAGATCAAGGATAAGCTGAAGGCCGGCTTCGCCGTCGGCGGCAGGACGTACAAGGTCCACCTGGACGGCTACAACCAGCTGCCGCTGCTGACCGGCCAGACGCAGGAAGGTCCGCGCAAGGAGTTCTTCTACTTCAACGACGACACCCAGCTCGTCGCCATGCGCTACGAACGCTGGAAGGTCGTGTTCATGGAGAATCGCGGCGTCGGCTTCGGCGTATGGCGCGAGCCCTTCGTGACGCTGCGCGTGCCGAAGCTCTTCGACCTGCGCATGGACCCGTATGAGCGCGCCGACGACAGCAGCAACACCTACAATGACTGGCTGATACGGCGGGTTTTCCTGCTGGTGCCGGCGCAGGCCATGGCGGCCCGGTTCCTCGAGACCTTCCGCGAGTTCCCGCCGCGCCAGCGGCCGGACAGCTTCAACCTCGACAACGTGTTGCGGCAGATGGAGAACGCGGCCTCCGGTGGCGGCTGATCCGCCGTCCCGGCCCTGCCGACGCGCGTCCGGCGGCGCGCGTCGGCAGTGATGGGCAGGATCCCGCCATCTCCGCCGCGGACATCGCATGAGGAACGCCATGAACGATCGCGCTGCCGATGGTCGGCTCAACCGGCGCAACAGCCCGGCTGGCGGCGCGCGGATGGCGCGGACGCCGCCTGCCGGCAGCATGGCCGCGCCACGGCAGCGCCCGGCATCGTTCGATGCCGACCGGCATCTCGCGGCGTTCGCGCGCAGTGCCGCGGTCGGCGCCAGATGAGCGCAACCGCACCCGCCGACCCGCGCGCCGCCTTCGCGGAGCTCCGCGCGCGCATGGGCCAGGTCATCATCGGCCAGGAGAAGGTGATCGAACGCCTGCTGATCGCCCTGTTGGCCGACGGCAACGTGCTGGTCGAGGGGTTGCCGGGCGTGGCCAAGACGCGCTCCGTCAAGGCGCTCGCGAAGAACCTGGATGCGCAGTTCCGCCGCATCCAGTTCACGCCGGACCTGCTGCCCGCCGATGTGGTCGGCTCCGAGATCTATGAACAGAAGACCGGCGACTTCCGCTTCGAGCCCGGCCCCGTCTTCGGCAACGTCATCCTGGTGGACGAGATCAACCGCGCCCCGGCCAAGGTGCAGTCGGCGCTGCTGGAAGCGATGGAGGAACGCCAGGTCACGGTGGGGGGCGAGACGCATGCGCTGCCGCCGCTGTTCCTCGTCATGGCGACGCAGAACCCGATCGAGCAGGAAGGCACCTACCCGCTGCCCGAGGCGCAGCTCGACCGCTTCCTGATGAAGGTGTCCGTGGACTACCCCCCCGCCACGGACGAGCGCGCCATCCTTCGCCTGGTCCGGGGGGAGGAACAGGCGAGGCACGGCGCCGCCCCCGCGGCACCGGCGCCCATCCCGCAGCAGGCGGTGTTCGATGCCCGTGCCGCGATGTCGCGCCTCACGGTCGCGGAGGCGATCGAGGATTACATCGTCGCCCTGGTCTGCGGCACGCGGGATGCGGCGGCGCTCGACAAGGATCTCGCCGGCTGGATCGAGGTCGGCGCCAGCCCCCGTGCCTCCATCGCGCTCGATCGCGCCGCGCGCGCCCATGCCTGGCTGAACGGGCAGGACCATGTCTCGCCGGAGAATGTCCGCGCCATCGCCCCCGACGTGCTGCACCACCGGCTGATCCTGAGCTACGAGGCGACGGCCGCGCGCGTCACGGCCGAGGCGGCGGTGGAGCGGCTGATCTCCCTCGTCGCCGTCGCGTGAACGCGCGATGGATCCGCGCATCGTCCCGACGCTGGAAAGCCTGATCCTGCTCCAGCACGATGCGCGGGGCTTCTCCTTCCTGCACCGGCAGCCCGTCACCAGCCTGCTCGCCGGCCGGCGCGCCTCGCGCATCCGCGGCCGCGGCCTCGATTTCGAGGAGATCCGCGCCTATCGCCCCGGCGACGATGTCCGCATGATCGACTGGCGCGCGAGCGCGCGCACCGGCGCCACCCAGACGCGCGTCTTCACTGAGGAACGCGACCGGCCGACGCTGATCGTGGTCAACCTGACCTCCGCCACCTTCTTCGGCACGCGGCATGCGACCAAGACGGCGGTGATCGCGCAGACCGCCGCCCTCGTCGCCTGGCGTGGCCTGCAGGCCGGGGACCGCATCGGCGCGGTGCTGTTCGGCGACGAGGATCTGGAGCAGTTGCGCCCGCATCGCAGCCGCGCGGCCGTGATGCGCCTGCTGGGCGCGATCGCGCGCAGGGCTGCCGGCCTGCCCGACGCCCCGATACGTGCGGTGCGGGCCGGCCCGCTCAATGCCGCCCTGCGCGCCGCGGCCGCGACGGTGAGGCATGACTGGCTGGTCGTGGTCGTCAGCGACCTGCAGGCGGCGGACGAGGACAGCGGCGCAATCATCGGGACGATGGCGCGGCACAATGACGTCGTGGCCGTCGCCGTCTCCGATCCGCTGGAACGCGCGCTGCCGGAGGCGCCCTGGCGCGGGATCGGCACGGATGGCGCACGGCTGGGGGTGCTGGATCCCGCGCGCGGCGGCCTCGGTGCCGCCGTCCCGGCGCGCCATGGCGAACGGCTTTCCTGGCTCAGGGAATCCGGCCTCCGGCTGCAGACGCCCGTCCTGCCGATCGGCACCGAGGAGGAGGCCGCGCCGCAGCTTCGCCGGATGCTCGGCGCCGTTGCGGCACCACGGCGGAGCCTGCGATGAATCCGGCCGCGGCGCCCTCCCGCGAGGCGATGCAGGGGCTGATCCTGCCGCCCCCCGTTTCCTTCTGGCCGGCGACACCGGCCTGGTACGTCCTGCTCGCCATTCTCGCCGCGATCCTGCTGTGGCTGGGGTGGCGCGCCTGGCGCCGGTGGCAGGCCGACGCCTATCGGCGGGAGGCGCTGCGCACCCTGCGGTCCGCCCCGGCGCCGCAGATCGCGGCGATCCTCAAGCGGACGGCGCTGGCCGCCTGGCCGCGGGCCGAGGTCGCCTCGCTGTCGGGCCATGCCTGGGCGGCCTTCCTGCGTCGCACGGCGCCGCGCGCGCGGCTGGACGAAGCGGCAGCCGACAGGCTCGCGACGCTCGCCTATGCACCGCCCGCACCGGATGCCCGCCGGGACGCCGAACGCTGGATCCGGCTCCATGACGCTCGCCTTTGACCACCCCTGGGCGTTGGCGCTGCTGCCGCTGCCGCTTCTGGCGCGCGTCCTGCTGCCCATCTATCGGGAGCAGAGCGTCGCGTTGCGCATGCCTTTCCTCGCCAGGCTCGCCGGCGACGGCGCCGCGCCGCCCGAGGCCCCGGGCGTCCGCCCGCTGCGCCTCCTGCTCGCCATCCTGGCCTGGCTGCTGCTGGTCGCGGCGATCGCCGCGCCGGTGCGCATCGAGCCGCCGATCACGCGGGACACCGGCGGGCGCGACGTGCTGCTTGCGCTCGATCTGTCGGGCTCGATGGAGACCCGGGACATGGCAGGGCCGGACGGGACGGATGTCAGCCGGCTGGAGGCGGCCCGCGCGGTGCTCAAGGACTTCATCGCGCGCCGCAAGGATGACCGCCTCGGCCTGATCGTCTTCGGCACGGCGGCCTTCGTCCTCGCCCCCTTCACCCACGACCATGCGGTGCTGTCCTCGCTGCTGGACGAGACCGTGCCGCGCATGGCCGGGCCGCAGACCATGATCGGCGATGCGATCGGCCTCGCCGCGCAGACCTTCGAGCGTGCCCAGGTCGCAGGCCGCATGCTGATCCTGCTGACCGACGGCAACGACACCGGCAGCCGCGTCCCGCCGCCACGCGCCGCGGAGATCGCGGGCCGGCTCGGCGTGAAGATCTATACCGTGTCGCTCGGCGATCCGCAGGCGACGGGCGAGGCCGCGCTCGACATCCCGGCGCTGGAGGCCATCGCCAGGGCGACGGGCGGCGCCCATTTCCACGCGGCGGATCCGGTGGCCCTGTCCGAGATCTACCGCCGCATCGATGCGATGGAACAGACGCCGGCGCAGTCGCAGTCCTGGCGACCGCGGACGCCGCTCTTCGCCTGGCCGCTCGGCGGCTTCGCGCTGCTCGCGGCGCTGCTGCTGCTGATCCCGGATCTGCGCGCGTGGCGACGGCGGGCGGCATGAGCGAGATCCTCGGCGCCTTCCATTTCCTGCGGCCCTGGTGGCTGCTGCTCGCGTTCGCCGGGCCGGCCGCGCTGGTGCTCGAACGCTCCCGGCGGCGGGACGCCGGCGGCTGGCGCGGCGTCGTCGCGCCGCACCTGCTGGCCGCCCTGCTTGTGACGGAGGGAAGGCGGGCCCGCATCCGGCCGGCGGTCGTCGCGGCGGTGCTGTTTCCGCTCGCGGCGCTCGCCCTGGCCGGACCGAGCTGGCGGCGCGAACCGAATCCCTTCGTGACGGACCGCGCGACCATGGCCGTCGCGCTCGATCTCTCGCGGGCGGCGCAGCCCTCGCTCGATGCGGGCAGGCGCAAGATCCGCGACCTCGTCGCGGCCCGCGCCGGCGCGCGGACGGGCCTCGTCGTCTATGCCGGCACCGCGCATGCCGTGCTTCCGCCGACCGACGACGCGCGCCTGATCGAAACCTACCTCGCGGCGCTGACGCCGCAGGTGATGCCGCGCGACGGCGTCGCCGCCGCCGCCGCCCTCACCACCGCCTTCGCCATGCTGGATGCGGAACCGGGCGCGGGAACCGTTGTCCTCGTCACGCCATCCGTGCCCGCCCCCGAAGCCAGTGCCGTCTCGGCGGCCATGGGGGCGAGCCGCCACGCGGTGCTGGTGCTGGGCACCGGGGGCGGCCCCTTCGATGGTGCCGCCGGCGCGACGGTCGTCACGCCGACACCCGGCACGCAGGACGTCGAGGCCATCGCGGCGCGGGCGCAGCGGCACTTCGCCCTTGCCCCGTCCGATGACCCCACGATGCGCTGGCACGATGCCGGTCCGTGGGTGGCGCTGCTGCTGGCTCCTCTCGCGGCGCTGTTCGCCCGGCGCGGCTTCCTTGCCGTCGTGTTCGTGACGGCGCTGCTCGGCGGGCGGCCGGCATTGGCGGCGGAAGGCGATCTCGGCTGGTTCTGGCGGTTGTGGCTCACCGCGGACCAGCGCGCGCAGCTTCTGCTCGATCGCGGCGAGCCCGCGCGCGCGGCGGGACTGTTCACCGACCCCGTGCGGCGCGGCGCGGCGCTCTATGCGGCCGGCGACTACGAGGGCGCGGCGGCCGCCTTCACCCAGGCCGCGGGCGCCGAGGCGGCCTATGACCGCGGCAACGCGCTGATGATGCGCCCGCAGGGCTGGAACGAGGCGATCCCGGCCTATGACCATGCCCTGCAACTCCGCCCCGATTTCCCCGAGGCGAAGCAGAACCGCGCCATCGCCGAGGCCTTCCGCCGGCAGCAGCAGGAGGCCGAGGCCCAACGCGAGGCGAACCAGACCGACGATCCCGAAGCCCGGCCGCCCGACCCGGACCAGGTGGTCGCCGACCAGCCGCCGCAGCAGGACCAGCAGCCCCGGCAGGATCCGCAGCAGGGCGCGCGGCAGGGGCTGTCGGACGACCAGATCCAGCAGATGTGGATGCGCCGCGTCGGCGGGACGCCGGCCGATTTCCTGCGGCAGCGCTTCGCGCGCCAGGCGGCGGAGGCGCTGCGATGATGCGCCGCCTCGCCATCGCCGCGGCGCTGGCCATACTCAGCCATCCTGCCGTCGCGCAGGACCGGGCGCCCCTCCTGCTGCGCATCGCGGTTTCGCCCCAGGGTCCGGTCTGGGTGGGCCAGCGCATCGACGTGACCGTCACGGCGATGACGCCCGCACGCTTCGTCTCGGCGCCGTCCTGGCCCGACCTCGTGGCGTCGCAGGGGCGCATCATCGTGCTGCCGGAAGTGTCCACCGTGCCCGGCACCGAGCGTGTGGAGGGCGCGAGCTATGCGGCTTTGCAGCGCACCTATTCCGTCTTCGCCGCCGAGGCCGGCACGCTGGTCCTCGCCCCGGTCGCCATGTCGGCCCGCGTGGGCGGCGCGGACGGGCAGCCGGTGGATGCGCAGGCCAGCACGGCGGAGAACCGCATCACCGCGCGCCTGCCGCCCGGCGTGAGCGACGTGGCGCGGCTTGTCGTCGCGCCCGGCTTCCGCATGACGGCGTCCGTCGAAGGCGACACGCAGCAGATCCATGTGGGCCAGGCACTGGTCCGCACCCTTCGGATGGAGGCCGACGACACCGCCGCCATGCTGCTGCCCGTCGGCGCCTGGGGGCAGCCGGAGGGCGTGCGCGTCTATCCCGATCCGCCGGTGCTGCAGGACCACAGCGACCGCGGCGTGTTCCACGCGCTGCGCGTCGAGCGCGTCGCCTTCGTCCCGCAACGCCCGGGCAGCGTCGAACTGCCGGGCTTCGCGGTGACCTGGTTCGACCCGCGCAGCCGCCGCGCCAGGGAGGTGGCGGTCGAGCCCCTGCGGCTGGAGGTCCTGCCGGCGGCGGCTGCAGGCGAAGCAGGCGGGGCGGATGCGTGGCCTGCGCCATGGCTCCTCGGTGCGGGCCTTGCCGCATCGGCGCTGTTCGGCGGCGGCGTGTGGTGGTGGCGACGGAAGCCGCATCGGCGCAGGGCGGCCCCGATGGCCCCGTTCGCCGCGGCCTGCCGCGCCGGCGATGCCGCGGTCGCGCTGCGCGCCCTCTATCGGTGGTGCGATGCGGTGCTGCCGCCCGGGGGTGAGCGGACCATCGGCGCGCTGGCGCGGCTCAGCGGCGTGCCGGACTTGGCAGAGCAGGCCGCGGCGCTGGAGCAGGCGGTCCTGGGCGGCACGGCCTCGGGCTGGAACGGAAAGGCGCTGCTCGTGGCGGCTCGCAGCGCGGAACGCGCCTTGCGCCATGCGGCGCCCGGCACGCGGGGGGGCACCCTTCCCCCGCTCAATCCCATGGGCGGGGCGCGCGTGGCACCGCGCCTCACCCAGCCGCGCTGGGCACGATGACCGACGGAGGATCCACAGCATGACACCTGGCCCGATGCTCGCCCGGCGCAGCCTTGCCGGGCTGCTGCTGACCGCGGCGACCGTGCCGGCCTCGGCGCAGGTCGGGGCGGATGCCTTGCCGTCCTGGCGCGACGGTCCTCGCAGGCGCGCGATCCTCGACTTCCTCGCAGCCACGACGATGGAAGGCAGCCCCGATTTCGTGCCGCCGGCCGAGCGGCTCGCGGTGTTCGACAATGACGGCACGCTCTGGATCGAGCAGCCCACCTACACGCAGATCGCCTTCGCGCTGGACCGCCTGCGCGCGCTGGCGCCGCAGCATCCGGAATGGCAGACGCAGGAACCCTTCCGCAGCGCGCTCGCCGGCGACCAGGCGGGGCTCGCGCAGAGCGGCTTGCAGGGCATGATGCAGATCATCAGCGTCACCCATGCGGGCATGAGCCCCGAGGCGTTCCACGCCATCGTCCTGGAATGGCTCGGCCAGGCCCGGCATCCGCGATTCAACCGGCCATACACCGAGCTGATCTACCAGCCGATGCTCGAACTGGTCGGGCTGTTCCGCGCGCGGGGCTTCCGCACCTGCATCGTCTCCGGCGGCACGGTCGAGTTCATGCGGCCCTGGACCGGGCGCATCTACGGCATTCCGCCCGAGAACGTCGTCGGCACCACCTTCCAGATGCGCTTCGAGAACGGGCGCCTGCTGCGCCTGCCGCAGCTGGACCTGGTCGATGACGGCCCGGGCAAGCCGGTCGGCATCTCGCGCTTCCTCGGCCGAAGGCCCCAGGCCGCCTTCGGCAATTCGGACGGCGACTACGAGATGCTGCAATACGTGACCTCGGCACCCGGGCGGCGGCTCGGCATGATCGTCCATCACGACGATGCCGAGCGTGAATACGCCTACGACCGGCAATCGCATTTCGGGAAGCTGGACCGCGGGCTGAACGACGCGGCGGCGCGCGGGTGGCATCTCGTCTCGATGCGGCAGGACTGGTCGCGGATCTTTCCCTGGAGCTCATGAGCCACCCGGCTTCGTGCGGATTTCCCCGGGTTCGCCGCTTCCCGTAATCGCGGCAATGGCAAGGGCTTTCGGTTGATGGCGTTCCGGCATCGGCGTCGGGAACGTGGCACCCTGCAAGGGTCGGTGGAGAACGGTGATGCCATGAAAGCAATCAGGCTGGCGTTGATCGACGGCGCCCTTATCGTCCTGCCCCTGGGAGCCATCGTGCTCCTCGTCTTCGGTATCATCGGCAAGCTGCAGCAGGCCGCGGATCCGCTTTCGGGCAGCTTCCTGCATCCCCTGATATCGGCGGTCCTCCTCCTCATCGTGCTGTGCCTCGCCCTCGGGCTCGTGGTTCGATCCCGTGCCGGCCGGCGGGCGCGGCATGCGCTCGAGGCGATGCTGTTCGAGAAGCTGCCGGGCTATCGCCTGGTGAAGGCCGTCGCGGGCCTTGGTCCCTTCGCCGCCGAGGGCGCATCCGCGCTGCGCCCCGCGCTCGCGGCCATCGAAGATGGGGAGTGTCCGGCGCTGGTCATGGATCAGTTCGCCGATGGGCGGCTGCTCGTCTTCGTGCCGGGCTCGCCAGCCCCCATGTCCGGCGCGCTCTACATCTTCACGCCCGACCGCGTGAGGCTTCTGGACGTGCCGCTTCTGCCGTTCATGAAGTCCATCTCGTCCTGGGGGCTTGGTCTCAGGGAGCTTGTCGAGGGCGAGCAGCCGGCGGCGGCACAGCGATGATGCGCGGCCCCCGCGGGGCGCCGGGCGACGACATCTGCCGAAGGCGGGGTCGGCGGCATGGCGAGGCGAAGGGTCCGTTCGAGGGGAAAGGCCCTCACCCGAACCGGGCTTTCCTGCCGTCCGATGCGCCATCCGGCAGCGGCCCGGGCCCCGCCCTTCCGTCTCCCGGCCGTCGCCGCCCAAGTGGTGCCGGAGACGTTGCCGTGAGCCAGGGCGAACGGGAACGTCTTTAGCCCTTTGTTTCTGCGAGCATCTTCACCCAATCAGGTGATTCCACCTGATCGGGATCCGCTCTAGAGCTCTTTTCGATCAGACGGCACCGGCCCGCACCCCCACCCGGCCACCCA
>JAFADX010000295.1 GCA_023424475.1 Pseudomonadota bacterium | reverse complement strand
AGAATGTGCCGAGGCAGAACAGCCAGAATGATCCGAGCAGGATCGCCAGCGCGGAAAGCAGGCCGACCAACACGCCGCATCCGGTCCCGACCAGGAAGGCGGCGCGGCGGCCATGGCGCCGGGCGATTGCGCCTGCCGGCAAGGTGCAGGCCGCCATGCCGACCACGAAGATCGAGATGGGCAACGTCGCCAGTGACTTGTCGGGCGCGAGCATGTTCCCAACGATCGCGCCCGTCGCATAGACGACGCTGGCATTGGCGCCGGCCAGCGCCTGCGCGATGGCCATGCGTGCGATATTGCCGGTGACGTAGCGATGCTCGGCTGCGTCCGAGGGCGCGTCTGCGGCGAGTGTATGTGACATGGTGATGCGTCTCAGGCTGCGAATGGGAGGTGCGGCGGTTCGTCGTATGTTGTTTCCGCGTCATCGCGGCTGCTGCCTGGCGGGGGAGGCCGATCGGAGGCTCAACTCGCAGACATCCTGTGCGGCGGCGTCGCAGGCCTCCGTACGGGCCAGCCTGGTCATGGCCACACAACCGAGGGCCGGCCCGACCGCCAGGATTGCGAAGGCCCAACTCCACCCCGCGCGTTCGGCCAGCCACGGTACGAGGTAGATGGCCGGCATGGTGAGCGCGAAGCCGAGGCAGGTCTGCACCGTCAGCATCGTCCCGGCGAGGCCGCTTGGCGCGTATTCGGCCACGCTCGCCGAAAACAGCGCCGAATCCGCTACCACGGCCACGCCCCAGACTAGGCAGAACGCGACCGTGAGGGCAGGCGCCATCCCGAAGGCCGGTCCCGCAAGCAAGCAGCACGCGGCGCTGATGGCCATGGCCCAGATGGTGAGGCGCGCCTTGCCGATGCGGTCGGCGAGCAGCCCGCCCGCGACGCAGCCGACCACGCCCATGCCCATGACGGCGAAGGCGCCGAGCGCGGCCAACGCAGGCGCTGCGCCGTGCCCCGCCGCCGCGAAACTTGCGGCGAGGTAGGCCCCGATCCACGCCCACATGGCGTAGATCTCCCACATATGGCCGAGGTAGCCGAGCGTGGCCAAGCGCGTGCCACGCACCTGGAACAGCAGAAGGGCAAGGCCCGGCCGGAACGGCGGTGCCGGCGCGTGGCCCGGACCGAGCCGTGTGCCAAGGATCAGCGCAGCCGCCGCAAGTGCCGCCGCCGACGCCGCGCCCACCGTCAAGCGCCACTCCATGCCGCCAAGGGCGTTGATCAGGTGTGGAGAGGCAGAGCCGAGCGTCAGCCCGCCCACGAGCAGACCCACGACCAGTCCGGCATCGGTGCGGTTGGCCCACCCCGCGGCGAGCTTCACCCCGACCGGATAGACGCAGGCCAATGCGAGGCCCGTCACGCCCCGCGCCGCAATTGCCCAGAGGGAGCCAGTCGGCATCGCCAGGATCAGGGCGTTCGCCACGGCGCCGAGAAACGCCGCCGCCGCAATCAGTCGCCGTGGATCCAGCCGGTCAGGCAGGGCGAGCGCCGCGCTGGCGATCGTGCCCAGCACGAAGCCGAGCTGCACCGCGCCAGTGAGCCACGACAGGAAGCCTGGCGGCAGCGTCGCCTCGCGCGCCATGTCTGGACCCGCAGCCGTGCCCGAGAACCACAGCGCCATGGCCAAGACTTGCGCCGCGACAATCAGGACGAGGTTGCCCGCCTTGCCGTGCGTCATCCGCGGACGTCCGCGCCTGCCGTTTCCGCCCGACCCAGGCCGCCCGTGCCGCGATCCGGCGCAGCGGCCTTCATGCGGCCATGCTCGCGCGCCATGCCGCATCGCGGGGGGAAGGACGTCGATGCAGGCGGCGGTCCAGCAGGGCGCGAGCCTTGTCCGTCTGCCCGCTGCGCATCAGGGCAACGAGCAGCGTGTCGTGCACGATCTCGCGCTGCGCGCCGCTACCCCCAACGCGCACCGCGTCGCCAGCCAGCGGTTCGAGAAGCCGCACGCACCCGGCATAGTCCTGTTCGACGAATGCCAGAGCCGCGCGGCAGATCGCAGGCACCACGGGCCCGGCGGCCAGGGTGCCGGCCTCCACGAGTGCAGTCAGCGCGGCGGCGCGTCGTTCCACCGCCACCTTGTCGCCGGTCGCCGCGTCGAGCATCGCCATGTGGACATCGGCGAAGGGAAAGCCGGCCTTGCCATAGAGCGGTGCGGCATAGGCGGCCGCGGCATCCCACAATCCCGGCGGCACCTGGTGCCCATAGGCCTGCATCCGCCACAGAAAGGAAACCGTGTCGGTCACCACGTTGAGCGGCAGCCCAAGGGAGGCCGAGGGCTGCACATGCGTCTCGTAGATGCCGAGGGCCTTCGCCGTGTCGCCGCGCTCCAGAGCAGCCAGCGAAGCGTGCCATGCGATGTGCCCGTGCAGCGATCCGCTGCGGTCATAGCTCGGCAGCCAGCCCGAAATCAGGCGATCGGCATCCTCGCCCGCGCCACCCTCGAACATGGCGTGCGACAGTGCGTGGACGGCGTTCGCGTTCTGGCGCCGCAGGTCGTGCGAGCGCTGCGTCAGATCGCGCCCATAGGCGACCGCGCCATTCTCCGCATGGGACCATCCCCGATAGTTCAGGAACCACCAGTCGTCGGCGTCGAAATGCCCGGCGTGGCGCTCGCAGAGGTCCACGCGCGCCTGGTCGTGATCCGCCATGCCCGAGAAGGCGAAGAGACCGAAGGCACCGAGCGGCAGGCCGAGGATGATCACGTCGCGTGACCAAGTCTCGGCGTGGCTGAGCGCAGAGTTGAGCGCCTCGGCCGACTTGCCCTGGATGGCAAGCGAGAGAACCTCGACATGGCTGCGCTCGCGCTCGGTGCCGCCGCGGGCGACGAGTTCGGCTGCCGCCGCAATACTCGCACGGGCAGCCGGCATCTCGACGCGGATGGCGTGCAGGCGCGCCCGCGCGGCGTGGGCGAGGGCGAAGTCAGGGTCGGCGGCGATCGCCGCGTCCAACGCAGCATCCGCGCCGGGCCAGGCGGAAAGCAGGAGGTCGACACCCTCCCGGTAATGCGTCGCCGCCGCGTCGGAACTCGTCGAAAGCGGCAGGCCGCGGCTGTCCAGATAGGTCATAACGGGGTCCTCGTTGCAGAGTGGCGCCCTCGGTGATCCTTGCGCCGGCGCGGCCGATTGCCAGGGGCAGGAGCACCGCTCAGGCAGCGACATTAGAGATCGTGCCGCCTGTCCGTATCTCGGCAGAACGACAATTGATGTAGAAAATCAGCCAAAATGCTATCGGGCAGCGGAGCAGAGCGGGAGCGCGACCTCCCGCAGACCACCCCACCCCGCGCCGTCGAGCCTCAGGCGTTCCGCACGTTGCCGCTTTGTGCCGGAATGCTGGTCTCCTCGAAGCAGACGCGCGCCAGCGCGGCGACGCCGTCGCGGATCTCGTCCTTGCTCGGCAATGCGAAGCACAGCCGGAGCTGCGACTTGGCGCTCTCCGCATCCAGCGCCCACTCGGGACCGGGATTGAACTGGACGCCCCGTGCGGCGGCCGGTTTGACCAACCTGCGCACGTCAACCTCGTCAGGCAGGCGCAGCCAAAGATAGATGCCCCCCTTCGGGACGAAGCATTCGGCGGCAGCACCGAATTCCTTCTCCACCGCGTCGACCATGGTGCGGAGCTTGTCCTCCAGCACCCCGGAAAGCTCTGCGACGTGGCTGTCGAAGTGCTGGGAGAAATACGCGGCAACCAGCATCTGCTCCAACGCGCCAGTGCCGCCATCGCTCTTGAGCGAGACCAGGCGCGACAGAACGTCCCATGGCGCGACCGCGTAGGCCGCGCGTAACGCTGGCGCCAGCGTCTTGGAGAAGGAGCCGATATGAATCACCCGCGTCGGGTCCATCGCGTAGAGCGAGGGCGGGACGTCCTCGGTGCCAGCCCAGATTAGGTCGGCGTAACACTCGTCCTCGAATACCGGCACGCCATGCATGGCGGATATCCGGGCGAGCACGAGGCCATCGTCGACGCGGACCTCTGGGAGGCGGTGCAGCGGGGTCTGGCTGAGAGCCGAGCCGACCGCCGCTTGGGCGGCAATGCCAGCCATCCGAGCCTGTTGGCCGGGATTGTCGCCGACGCCACTGGTGAGCCGATGATCCCGACCCATGCGAACAAAGCGGGACGTCGGTACCGCTACTACGTCTCGAACGGCCTGGTCACCGGCACGCGGGACGAGCATGCCGATGCGCTGCGGGTGCCGGCGGCGGCGCTGGAGCGGCTCGTCGTCGGAAAGATCACCCGCCTCCTGTCCGATGGGCCGGAACTGCTGAGCGCGATGCGATTCGCCGGGGTGCTGCCGACGGAGGCTGCGCAGCAGCAGCGGCGGGTGCTCGAGGCTGCGGGAAAGCTGGCGCGCCGCTGGCAGCGGCAAGGTCATGCTGCGCAGCGCGAGACCCTGCTCGCCCTTCAGGCTGAGATGACGGTGCAGAGGCAGGAGATCACCATTCATCTCGCGCCGCATGGATTGCTTGCGGTGCTCTCGGGCAGGAGCCAGTCCACAGCCTCCGCCAACGAAATCGGTAAGGCGAACGGGCACGGCAATGATCGACATCTCCCGCCCATCACCCTGACTGAGCCGGTGGCCCTGCGTCGCGCTGGTCGGGAGATGGCGTTGCTGGTGGGATCGACCGTTGCCGCCGATCGGTCGGACCCGTCGCTTGCCCGCCTCATCGCCAAGGCCTGGGCGCTGCGCGAGGCGCTGGTGTCGAGCACCGCACCCAGCCTGACCGCCGCCGCGGCGGAGCAGGGCATTTCGCAATCCTATGCGACGCGACTGGTACGCCTCGCCTGGCTGGCGCCGGACATCGTGGAGGCGATCCTCGGGGGCTGTCAGCCGGCGAACCTGACGGCAACGCGGCTGATGCAGGACACGCGCATCCCCACCGACTGGCAGGACCAGCGTAAGGCGCTCGGTTTCGTCTGAGCCGGAACGGTACCCCCAGGCTACTAAGGCTTGGGCAGCATCTCACCTGCGTTCAATGCCCGCGAAAGCAGCTCCGACACTCGAGAGCTGAGGAGGGTCCGCCGCCCTACGCCACGCCGCGGACCAGAACATCTGACCCCATCCGTACATGCCGAAATGGCCAGGAGAGACAGAACCGGCATTTGGCCCGCGAAAGCCGCCGGGCCTCCGTCTCTCAGGTACGATTCGCCAGAGGCCCTCGCGTGTCTGGCCGGAAAGGCGGGCGTTTCGCCGGGCGGGGCCGCCGACCCCAAAATCGTCTGCGACACCGCGACTGTGTGGTTGGGGCGCCAGGATTCGAACCTGGGAATCGCGGTACCAAAAACCGCTGCCTTACCGCTTGGCTACGCCCCAGCCGCGCTGCCTCATACCCTTCACTGCCCCACCGCGTGAAGCCCCCCGCCCCAGCGCCACCATCCGGCCGGCAGTGATGTCGCCGCGGCCTCGGCTTGCGTGGCGCTGGCGAACAGCCCGAAGCAGGTCGCGCCCGACCCGCTCATCCGCGCCAGGAGGCACCCCGGCAGGGCCTGCAGCGCCGCCAGGACCTCCGCAACCACGGGGCGCAGCCCGATCGCGGCGGCCTCGAGGTCGTTGCCCAGCATCGCCAGGCCGGCCGCCAGCGCCGCGGCGTCACCCCAGCTCTCCGGCAAGGTCGCCTCTGGCGAGAATTCCGCCTGCCGCCGCACCCGGAACACCGCCGGCGTCGGCAGCGGCACGCGCGGGTTCGCCAGCACCAGCCCGCACGTCGGAAGCCGTGGTGCCGGGCCCAGCACCTCGCCAACGCCGCCCATCCGGCACGGGGCGGAGGCGACGCAGCACGGCACATCCGCGCCCAGCGTCGCGGCCAGCGACGCGAGCCGTTCCTCGGACCAGCCAAGGCCCCAGAGCCGGTTCAGCAC
>JAFADX010000281.1 GCA_023424475.1 Pseudomonadota bacterium | reverse complement strand
GGCCCAGACGGCGGCGGCCTCCTGGTCCCGGTCCCGCCGGCGCAGCAGGCGGGCCTGCTCGTAGGCGACGCCGATATCGGGTGGCGTCGCGGAAAGCGCGGATTCATCCTCCGCCATCAGGGCGAGGCGCAGGTCGGCCGCGTTGCGCCGCGCGCCAGCCAGGCGTCCCGCTGCGCGGCGGGCCCCGGCGAAGTCCCGCGCGAAGGCGAGGCGGTCGAAGCGCCGCCAGTGATCCTCCTCGGTCAGCAGGGAACCGAAGCGGAGCAGCAGGTTCTCCTCGGCCAGGGCATCGCCCGGGCCCTCGGCCCAGCCCCGGCGGACCGCGTCGCGTGCCTCCCGGCCCCGCCCGGCGCGGTCGAGCGCCTCGGCATGGCGGAGCGCGCCGGCCACTGTCTGCGCCGGGTAGCGGGCGAAGTGGCGCAGCGCGAGGGCGTCGTCGGGCTCGGTCGTCAGCGCGGCCTCGGCGCGCCGGGACAGGGTGACGGGCAGCGGCCAGTCCGGGTTCTCGGCGAGGAAGGAGACGAGTTCGGCCGCCGAGGCCGGCGCGATCCGGCTGGCCAGCCGCATCCAGAGCACGATCTTCGCGGCGAGCGGATCGGCGGCGCCGACATAGGATTCCGCCTCGCCCCAGCGGCCGCTTCCGGCGGCGGCGAGGGCCTGGCGGCCGGCGGCGCGGGCGCCCTCGGACGCCCAGGGCTGGGCCATGGCAGGGAGCGGAAGGGCCAGGACGGCGAGAATCAGCAATCTGCGCATGGCCGCCTTCCTACCCGATCGCGGGGCCGCTTGTCGCGCGGCCTTGTCCCGGGATGGACCGGCGCCTAGGTTCCCCGGTCGCCGCGGAACGAAGGAGGACGCCAGTCATGTTCAGGGGCTCGATGGTTGCGCTGATCACGCCGATGAAGGCTGACGGCTCCCTGGACGAGAAGGCGTTCCGGGACCTGGTGGAATGGCAGATCGCCGAGGGCACGGAATGCCTCATCCCGGTCGGCACCACGGGCGAGAGCCCCACGCTGTCGCATGACGAGCACAAGCGCGTCGTCGAGATGTGCGTGGGTGCCGCGAAGGGCCGCGTGCCGGTGATGGCCGGCGCGGGCAGCAACAGCACGGCCGAGGCGATCGACTTCGCCGAGCACGCGAAGAAGGCCGGCGCGGACGCGATCCTGGTCGTCACGCC
The DNA here is from genome assembly GCA_023424475.1 of Pseudomonadota bacterium. Taxonomy (GTDB): domain Bacteria; phylum Pseudomonadota; class Alphaproteobacteria; order Acetobacterales; family Acetobacteraceae; genus Neoroseomonas. Next base: position 3,379 of record JAFADX010000281.1, on the reverse strand, counting down.
CTATTACAACAAGCCGACGCAGGAAGGCATGTTCCTGCACTTCACCGCCATCGCGGATGCCGTGGACATCCCGCTGTTCATCTACAACATCCCCGGGCGCAGCGTGGTCGACATGACGCCCGAGACGATGGGCCGGCTGGCGAGGCACAGGAACATCGTCGGCGTGAAGGACGCGACGGCGAACCTGACGCGCCCGCTGCACCAGAAGCGGACCTGCGGCGCCGATTTCATCCAGCTTTCGGGCGAGGACCACACGGCGCTCGCCTTCAACGCCTCGGGCGGCGTGGGCTGCATCAGCGTCACCGCCAATGTCGCGCCGCGCCTCTGCGCCGAGATGCACAAGGCCTGGCGCGAGGGCCGGACGAACGAGGCGATGGCGATCCAGGACCGGCTCGTGCCGCTGCACGACGCGCTGTTCTGCGAGACCTCGCCCGGCCCGGTGAAATACGCGGCGAGCCTGATCGGCAAGAGCACCGAGCATTGCCGCCTGCCGCTCGCCCCGGTGGGCGAGGCGAGCAAGGCGCGGGTGCGCGAGGCGATGGTCTCGGTCGGCCTGCTGAACTGACGGGGCACCCCGACCACCACGAACACGCCAACGCCGGGCCGACACAGCCAGGGCGGCCCGGGGCCTTGCCTCGGGCCGGGAGCGCGCGGAGCGCGCAGCGCGACCAACCGCCACCGTCGGTGCTACAAGCCCGCGCGAAGCCAAGGGCCGCGGATGCGGCCCGCCCGGCGTCTGAGGGCCAACAAACGTGACTGAACCGAGGAAGAAGGGGCTGATCTCGCACGGCATCGCCGCGCAGAACCGCAAGGCCCGCTACGACTACAAGATCGGCGAGACCATCGAGGCCGGCCTGGCGCTGATCGGCCCGGAGGTGAAGTCGCTGCGCGCCGGCCGCGCGACGCTCGCCGAGGCCTGGGCCGGCGAACGCGACGGGGAGATGTGGCTGTTCAACTGCTACATCCCCGAATGGCAGGCCGGCTCCTTCATGGCGAAGTTCGAGCCGCGGCGCCCGCGCAAGCTGCTGCTGCACCGCAAGCAGGCGCAGAGCCTGACGGGGGCGATCACGCGCGAGGGGGCGACCCTCGTGCCGCTCGACATCCACTTCAACGACCGCGGGCGGGCGAAGGTCCTGCTCGGCCTCGCCGAGGGCAAGAAGAAGCACGACAAGCGCGCCGCCATCGCGGAACGCGACTGGCAGCGCGACAAGTCGCGGCTGATGCGGAACAAGGGGCAGGAATAGCCCCTTGCAACCGGGCGGGGCGCCGATACCTATTGGACATGCGCCCTGGGGCGCATTTCCGTGAGCGGCGCCGGCCCGCACCCCCCACCCGGCCACCTGTCCAGGATGCTGTCGCTGGGGTGAGCGGGCGGGGGTGCGGGCCGGTGCCGGCATTTCCGAACGGACTCCACGGTCGGCAGGAGGCCCCATGCCCGAGGACGACATCCCCCTGACCGGCGCGGTCAAGGACAAGCTGATCCGCACCAAGGAACGCTGGGCCGAGGAAGGCCGGCTGCTGACCGGCACCTCCGGGGACCCCGAGCGCGACCGCCTGCCGCCCGGCCAGACGCTGGTGAAGGACTGGCCGGTGCTCGACCTCGGCGTGCAGCCGGATGTCGCGAAGGAGAAGTTCCGCCTGCGGGTGGAGGGCCTGGTGGAGAACCGGCTCGCCCTCGACTGGGAGGGGTTCATGGCCCTGCCGCAGAGCGAGATGGTGGTCGACATCCACTGCGTCACGCAATGGAGCCGCTACGACAACCGCTTCGCCGGCGTGAAGGTCGCCGACGTCCTGGCCCTGGCGGCACCGAAGCCCGAGGCACGCTTCGTTTCCATGACCTGCTACGACGGCTACACGGCGAACCTCAGCCTCGAGGATTTCGCCGGCGCCGGCGTCATGTTCGCCCATGCCTGGGAAGGCCGGCCCCTGGCGCGCCAGCATGGCGGGCCGGTGCGTCTGGTGCTGCCGAAGCTCTATTTCTGGAAGAGCCCGAAATGGATCACGCGGGTCGAACTGCTCGCCGCCGACCGGCCGGGGTTCTGGGAGGTCCGCGGCTACCACAACCGCGGCGACCCCTGGATGGAGGAGCGCTATGGCTGATGCGACGCGCCGTTCCCTGCTGGCGCTGCCCCTGATGGCCTCCGCCGCGACGGGGGCCGAGCCGGACGCCTATGCCTTCCGCTTTGCCGCGCTGGAGGGTGGGGAACTCGACCTCGCCGCCTGGCGCGGGCGCGTGCTGCTGGTGGTCAACACCGCCTCCTTCTGCGGCTACACGCCGCAATACGCGGCGCTGCAGCGGCTGCACGAACGCTTCCAGGCGCGGGGCCTCGTCGTCCTCGGCGTGCCGTCGAACGACTTCAACCAGGAAGCGGGCAGCAACCGGGAGGTGCGGGAATTCTGCGATGCCCAGTTCGGCATCGACTTCCTGATGGCCGCGATCTCCCACGTGCGCGGCGCGGAGGCGCATCCCTTCTTCCGCTGGGCGGCGGCGCGGGCGGGCGGCGAGCCCCGGTGGAACTTCCACAAATACCTGGTCGCGCGCGACGGGCGGTCCGTGCGCGGCTTCGCGACGCGCGTGACGCCGGACAGCATCGAGCTGACCCGCGCAATCGAGGGCGCGCTCGGATGACGGGCGAGGGGGCGCCGCCCCCTCGCGTTCCCCTGCCGAGGGCCGGGAGGCCCTCGGAACCCACTACGTCAGCCGGGCGAGCAGGGCGGTGACGGCCGCCTCGAACATCTCGGGCGTCAGCCGCCGGGTCGAGGTGTTGTAGCGGCTGACGTGGTAGGAATCGGCCAGCATCAGGCCGTCGGGCAGGGCATGGATCGCACCATGCGCGAAACGGAAGCGGGCCGCCGGGATGCCCTTTGCCCTGAGCAGCGCGTTGTGCGCCACCACACCGAGAGCCAGCACCGCCCGCAGCCGCGGCATGCCCGCGAGCTCCGCCTTCAGGAAGCCGTTGCAGGTGCGGATCTCGGCCGGCGTGGGCAGGTTCTCGGGCGGCACGCAGCGCACGGCGTTGGCGATGCGGCAGCCGGTCAGTGCCAGGCCGTCATCCGGCGATTCGAGGAACTGCCCGCTGGCCTGGCCGAATTTCAGCAGCGTCGCGTAGAGCAGCCGCCCGGCATAGTCGCCCGTGAAGGGGCGCCCGGTCCGGTTCGCCCCGCGCACGCCGGGCGCCAGGCCCAGCACCAGCAGCGGCGCCTCCCGCGGTCCCCAGGAGGGCACCGGCGCATTGTGCCAGGACGGGTTCGCGGCGCGGTTCGCCTCGCGATAGGCGACGAGCCGCGGGCAGAGCGGGCAGTCGCGCCCCGGGGCCTCGCTCACTCCTCCGGCTCCGGCGGCGCCTCGCCGAAGGGATCGGCGGGCGTCGCCCGGACC
>JAFADX010000276.1 GCA_023424475.1 Pseudomonadota bacterium | reverse complement strand
GGCCTGCCCCCTGGCGCTTCGCGGCCATCCTGCTCGACCCGCCGCGGGAGGCGCTGCGCGCGGCCATCGCGGCGCGCTGGCAGGCGATGCTGGCGGGCGGCGCGATCGAGGAGGTGCGCACGCTGGTCGCGCAGGGCCTCGACCCGGCGCTGCCGGCGATGCGGGCGCATGGGGTGCCGGAACTCGCCGCGCATCTCGCCGGGCGCATGACGCTCGAGGACGCCTCGCGCCGCGCCATCCTGAATACCGGCCAGTACACCAAGCGCCAGGCGACCTGGTTCCGCCATCACGTCCTGGCGGACCCGCCGCGGACGCATACGATCCATGCGCGTATCGCGGGTGTTGCGCAATTATCGGAAAGTTTCATGGCTGAGGTCTTGGCTTTTGTTGATCGGGTGCGTTGACGCGGCGCAGCAAGGGGTCTAAGACGCCAGCCGGACGCCCGCGGGAGCCCTCGCGGGCGCCGTCCATTTTCGGGAGTGAAGGAAAGACCGATGCCCGCCGCCATGAAGCCCGCCAGCACCGAAGCCGCCCTGACGATGTCGGGCGCCGAGGTCGTCCTGCGCGCGCTGAAGGACAACGGCGTCGAGGTCATCTTCGGATATCCCGGCGGCGCGGTATTGCCGATCTACGACGCGATCTTCCAGCAGAACGCCATCCGCCACATCCTCGTCCGGCATGAGCAGGCCGCCGTGCACGCGGCGGAGGGCTATGCCCGGTCCACGGGCAAGGTGGGCTGCGTGCTCGTCACCTCGGGCCCCGGCGCGACCAATGCCGTGACCGGCCTGGTGGATGCGCTGATGGATTCCATCCCGGTCGTCTGCCTGACCGGCCAGGTGCCGACCCACCTGATCGGCAACGACGCCTTCCAGGAGGCCGACACCACCGGCATCACCCGGCCCGCGACCAAGCACAACTACCTGGTCAAGAAGTCCGGGGATCTCGCCCGCGTGGTGCATGAGGCCTTCTACGTCGCGAAATCCGGCCGTCCGGGCCCGGTCGTGATCGACCTGCCCAAGGACATCCTGATCAACAAGGCGCCCTATACCGAGCCGCCGCAGACCGAGCACCGTTCCTATCGCCCGCAGACCGAGCCCGACGGGGATCAGATCCGCAAGGCCGTGCAGCTTCTGAAGGCAGCCAGGCGCCCGATCGTCTATGCCGGCGGCGGCGTGATCAATGCCGGGCCGGAGGCCTCCCGCCTGCTCGCCGAATTCGTGCACATGACGGGCTTTCCCTGCACCAATACGCTGATGGGCCTCGGCGCCTTCCCGGCGGAGGACCCGCAGTTCCTCGGCATGCTGGGCATGCATGGGACCTACGAGGCGAACCTCGCCATGCATGGCTGCGACGTCATGCTGAACATCGGCGCGCGCTTCGACGACCGCGTGACGGGGCGGCTCAATGCCTTCGCACCGGACTCGAAGAAGATCCACGCGGACATCGACCCGTCCTCGATCAACAAGAACGTGCCGGTGGACGTCGCGATCGTCGGCGATGCCGGCCGCGTGCTGGCCGCGCTGATCGCATGCTGGAAGGCCGAGGAGGCGCCGCAGGACAAGGCCGCCCTCGCCGCATGGTGGCGCCGGATCGACGAATGGCGCGCCAAGGACTGCCTGCGCTACCGGCAGGCCGGCAAGATCATCAAGCCGCAGCATGCGGTGAAGCGGCTCTATGAGATCACCAGGGAACTCGGCCGCGAGACCTTCATCACCACCGAGGTCGGCCAGCACCAGATGTGGGCCGCCCAGTATTTCGGCTTCCAGAAGCCGAACCGCTGGATGACCTCGGGCGGGCTCGGGACGATGGGCTACGGCCTGCCGGCGGCGATGGGCGTGCAGATTGCTCACCCGGATGCGCTGGTGATCGACATCGCCGGCGAGGCGTCGATCCTGATGAACATCCAGGAGATGGGCACGCTCGCGCAGTACCGGCTGCCGGTGAAGGTCTTCATCCTGAACAACGAGTACATGGGCATGGTCCGCCAGTGGCAGGAACTGCTGCATGGCGGCCGCTATTCGGAATCCTATTCCGCCGCGCTGCCCGATTTCGTGAAGCTCGCGGAATCCTTCCACGCCAGGGGCATCCGCGTGACCAGCGCCGATGATCTCGACGCCGGCATCCGCGAGATGATCGCCCACCCCGGACCCGTCATCGCCGACATCGCGGTGGCCAAGGACGAGAACTGCTTCCCCATGATCCCCTCCGGCGCCGCGCATAACGAGATGATCCTCGGCGAGGATCAGGAGGGCGGCGTCGCCGGCGTCACCGACGAAGGCAAGGTCCTGGTCTGAGGGGGCGCGTATCATGTCTGATCTGGAAAGCGCAGGAAACGCGCCGCGCGCGGCGACGATCGCCGTGCTGGTGGAGAACGAGGCCGGCGTGCTGGCCCGCGTCATCGGCCTGTTCAGCGGCCGGGGCTACAACATCGACAGCCTGACCGTCGCGCCGGTGGACGAGACGGGGCGGATCAGCCGCATCACCGTGGTGACCAGCGGCACCGAGATGGTGATCGAGCAGATCAAGGCGCAGCTCGACCGGCTGGTGCCGGTCCACAAGGTCTCGGACCTGACGCTCGAAGGGCCGCACCTGACGCGCGAGCTGGCGCTGATCAAGGTGGTCGGCCGCGGGGACGACCGGGTGGAGGCGCTGCGCCTGGCGGATGCCTTCCGCGCCCGCGTGGTTGACGCGACGACCGAATCCTTCGTGTTCGAGATGACGGGCGCGGCGGAGAAGATTGACGCCTTCTGCGCGCTGATGCGGCCGATCGGCCTCGCGGAGGTGTCGCGCACCGGCGCGGTCGCCATCGCGCGCGGGCCGCGCGGCCTGAACTGACAATTCCAGGGAACCTGTAGGAAGGGGAGAGCGCAGCCATGCGCGTTTACTACGACCGCGATGCGGACGTGAATCTCATCAAGGGCAAGAAGGTCGCGGTCATCGGCTTCGGCAGCCAGGGCCACGCCCATGCGATGAACATGCGCGATTCCGGCGTGAAGGAGGTCGCGATCGGCCTGCGTCCGGGCGGCTCCTGGGCCAAGGCCGAGGCTGCCGGCTTCCAGGTGATGGCCCCGGCCGATGCCGCCAGGTGGGCCGACGTCGTCATGGTGCTGACGCCGGACGAGCTGCAGGGCGACCTCTACCGCGACCACCTGCACGCCAACATGAAGCCGGGCGCCGCGATCGCCTTCGCCCATGGCCTGAACGTGCACTTCAACCTGCTCGAGCCGCGCGCCGACATCGACGTGTTCATGATCGCGCCGAAGGGCCCCGGCCACACGGTGCGCTCGGAATACCAGAAGGGCGGCGGCGTGCCCTGCCTGGTCGCCGTGCACCAGAACCCCTCGGGCAATGCGCTCGAGATCGCGCTCTCCTACGCCTCGGCCATCGGCGGCGGCCGGTCCGGCGTGATCGAGACGACCTTCAAGGAAGAGTGCGAGACCGACCTCTTCGGCGAGCAGGCGGTGCTCTGCGGCGGGCTCGTGGAGCTCATCAAGGCGGGCTACGAGACGCTGGTCGAGGCCGGCTACGCCCCCGAGATGGCGTATTTCGAGTGCCTGCACGAGGTGAAGCTGATCGTCGACCTCATCTATGAGGGCGGCATCGCCAACATGAACTACTCGGTCTCGAACACCGCCGAGTACGGCGAGTACGTGACCGGCCCGCGGATCATCACCGCCGAGACCAAGGCCGAGATGAAGCGCGTGCTCGAGGACATCCAGACCGGCCGCTTCGCGCGCGACTGGATGCTCGAGAACAAGGTGAACCAGGCGTCGTTCAAGGCCATCCGCCGCCGCAACGCCGCGCATCCGATCGAGGAAGTGGGCGAGAAGCTGCGCGGCATGATGCCCTGGATCAAGAAGAACGCCCTGGTCGACAAGGCGAAGAACTGATCCTGCTGCCGCAGGGCAGCGCGAGGGGCGCCGGGCGGGAATCCGCCGGCGCCCTTCGCATGTCGGGGGCACCGGATCGCGCGCCCCGCGGGACATCCTGATCCCGCCATCACCGAGGGCATGCCCGCCCGCCGCGCCGCGGCCCGCGTGCAACCTGCCGCGATCTGCGGCATTCCAGCACCGGATGCCCGGGAGCCGCCTTCATGCGTCTGTTTGCCTGCCAGAATTGCGGCCAGGTCCTCCATTTCGAGAATATCCGCTGCGAGCAGTGCGCCTCGGCGCTCGGCTATCTGCCGGGGCGGAACATCCTGGCCGCGCTGACCCCGGTCGCGGACCAGCCCGGCGTCTTCATCTCCTCGGGCGGGCGCCGGCGCCCCGTCCGGTACTGCGGGAATGCCGCCCATGGTGCCTGCAACTGGATGGTTCCGGCCGACCGCAGGCAGAAACTCTGCCTCGCCTGCCGGCACAACCGGACCATCCCCGACCTGTCGGATCCGACCAATGCCGCGCTATGGCGAAAGATCGAGGTCGCCAAGCACCGCGCCTTCTACAGCTTCGTGCGGCTGAAGCTGCCGATGCGCAGCAGGGCCGACGACCCCGGGCACGGCCTTGCCTTCGATATCCTCGCCGACCTGCCCGGCGCGACCGAGCGCGTGATGACGAGCCATGCCAATGGCCTGATCACCATTGCGCTGGTCGAGGCGGACGACGCCGAGCGCGCCAGCCGCTCCGCGGCGATGGGCGAGCCCTACCGTACGCTGCTCGGCCATTTCCGCCACGAATCCGGGCATTATTTCTGGGACCGGCTGGTCCGGGACGGCGGCCGCCTTGAGGAATGCCGCGAGGTCTTCGGCGACGACACCCAGGACTACGGTGCCGCCCTGCGGCGGAACTACGAACAGGGGCCGCCGCCCAACTGGCAGGCCGGCTTCGTCAGCGCCTATGCCGCCTGCCACCCCTGGGAGGACTTCGCCGAGACCTGGGCACACTACCTGCACATGGTCGACACGCTGGAGATGGCCTCCGCCCTCGGCCTGAAGATCTCCCCGCGTGCCGACCGGTCGGGCGAACTCACCGCGAAGGTGGCCTTCAACCCCTACCGCAGCACCGACATCGCGGCGCTGATGGAGGCGTGGGTGCCGCTGACGGTGGCCGTCAACAGCCTCAACCGCAGCATGGGCGTGCCGGACCTCTATCCCTTCGTGCTGTCGAAGGCGGTCGAGCGGAAGCTCGCCTTCATCCAGGCCCTGGTGCACGGAACGCTGCCGGCGCGTTGACCCGCGGCGGCGGCGGGCGGCACTCTCGGCGCCATGATCCCCGACCCCGAAACCAGCCATCCGCGCGACTTCCTGGGCTACGGGCCCAGCCCGCCCGACCCGCGATGGCCGGGGGAGGCGAAGCTCGCCCTTTCCTTCGTCCTCAACTACGAGGAAGGCGGCGAGAACACGATCCTCAACGGCGATGCGGGCAGCGAACCCTACCTGCACGAGGTCCCCGGCGGGACGCCGGTGCAGGGGGAGCGCAACCGGACGGTCGAATCCCAGTTCGACTACGGCGCCCGCGCGGGGGTCTGGCGCGTGCTGCGCGCCTTTGCCGCCCATGGCTTCCCGCTGACGGTCTACGGCGTGGGCCGGGCGCTGGAACTGAACCCGGAGGCCGCCCGCGCCTTCGCCGCCGCGGGGCATGAGGTCGCCTCCCACGGCTGGCGCTGGATCGACTACCTCGGGATGGACGAGGCGGCCGAGCGCGCCGAGATCGCGAAATGCGTCGGGACGATCGAGCGCCTCTGCGGCCAGCGGCCGGTCGGCTGGTACACTGGGCGGATCAGCCGCAACACCCGCCGGTTGGTCGCTGAATATGGCGGCTTCCTGTATGATTCCGACGCCTATGACGACGACCTGCCGCACTACGTGACGGCGGCCGGCAAGCCCCACCTCGTCATCCCCTACACGCTCGACAACAACGACATGAAATACGCGGTGCCGCCCGGCTTCGGGGACCCCGGCGGGTGGGAGCGCCACCTCACCGACGCCTTCGAGGTGCTGCTGGCCGAGGGCCGCGCAGGCCATCCGAAGATGATGTCGGTCGGCCTGCATTGCCGGATGGTGGGGCGCCCGGGCCGGACGGCGGCGCTGCAGCGTTTCCTGGCGCGCGTGGCGCGGGAGACGGATGTCTGGATCTGCCGCCGCGCCGACATCGCCCGGCACTGGTGGGCGACGCACCCGCCGGCGGGCTGACCGGGAAGGCGTGGCCGAGATCGGCGCTTGCGGCCGGCCTCCGGCGCCCGTAATCTGCGCGCTGCGATGACCATGCGCGCCATCCCGGCTGGCCTGACCATGGGGCTTCCCGCCCCGGCTGCCGTGCGCGCGCCGCTCGGGCTCCTTCTTCTCCTTCGACTTACCCGCCCCTGGGCGTGACGCCCGGCTGACCGCAGCCGGCTGCCGCTCAGGGGAACTGAGACCCGACGCGCGCGCATCCAGAACCATTCCCGACGGGAAACGCAGTCCATGGCAATGAATCACCCCTCCTTCGGCGAGCTGGCCGACGACCGCATCATCATCTTCGACACCACGCTGCGCGACGGCGAGCAGTCGCCGGGCTTCTCGATGAACCTCGAGGAGAAGCTGCGCATGGCCGAGGCGCTGCACGAACTCGGCGCCGACGTGCTGGAAGCCGGCTTCGCCATCGCGAGCCCGGGCGACTTCGAGAGCGTGCAGTCGATCGCGCAGCGATTCAGCAAGGACGGCCCGGTGATCGCGAGCCTGTCCCGCGCCAACACCGCCGACATCATGGCCTCGGCGGAGGCGACCAGGCCCGCCGCCCGGCCGCGCATCCACATCGTGCTCGCCACCTCCGACCTGCACATGCGCGTGAAGCTGCGCATGACGCGCGAGGAGGTGCTGGAGCGCATCACCCAGTCCGTCACCCTGGCGCGCAACCACGCCGCCGACGTCGAATGGTCGGCCGAGGACGGCTCGCGCTCCGACCTCGACTTCCTCTGCCGCTGCGTCGAGGCGGCGATCAAGGCGGGCGCGACCACGATCAACATCCCCGACACCGTCGGCTATTCGCTGCCGGCGGACATGCACAAGATCTTCTCGACCCTGATCAACAAGGTGCCGGGCGCGGAGAAGGCGATCTTCTCGACGCACAACCACAACGACCTCGGCCTCGCGGTCGCCAATACCCTGGCGGCGATCCAGGCCGGCGCGCGCCAGGTGGAATGCACCATCAACGGCATCGGCGAACGCGCGGGCAATGCGAGCCTCGAGGAAGTCGCGATGGCGATCCGCACGCGCCACGACGCGCTGCACGCCAGGACCGGCATCGCCAGCCAGCGCATCCTCAAGACCTCGAAGCTGCTCGCGACCATCACGGGCTTCGACGTGCAGCCGAACAAGGCGATCGTCGGCCGCAACGCCTTCGCCCATGAATCGGGCATCCACCAGGACGGCGTGCTGAAGGATGCCTCGACCTACGAGATCATGACGCCCGAGAGCGTCGGCTGGACCAAGAACAGCATCATCCTCGGCAAGCATTCCGGCCGTGCGGCCTTCCGCGACCGGCTGAAGACGCTGGGCTACGAGGTCGGCGACAACCAGCTCAACGACGCCTTCAAGCGGTTCAAGGACCTCGCCGACCGCAAGAAGGTCGTCTACGACGAGGACATCGCCGCCTTGGTGGACGACGAGGTCGTGCGCGGCAACGACCGCATCCGGCTGACCGGCCTCACGGTCGCGACCGGCATGGCGACGCGCCCGACCGCCTCGATCACGCTCGAGGTCGATGGCGTGGTGCATGAAGGTGTCGCCGCGGGCGACGGCGCTGTGGACGCCACCTTCAACGCGCTGCGCCAGGCCTTCCCGCACGAGGTGCAGCTGAAGCTCTATGCCGTGCAGTCCGTGACCGGCGGCACCGACGCCCAGGCGCGCGTGACCGTCCGGCTGGAGGAGAACGGCAAGCTGGTGGACGGGCAGGGGTCGGACACCGACACCATCGTCGCCTCCGCCCGCGCCTACGTCCATGCGCTGAACAAGCTGCTGGTGAAGCGCGAGCGGACCGAGCCGCCGGTCGTCCTGCGGGCGTGACCGGCCCGGGCCGCCGGGCCCTCCTGGCGGGCCTGCCCGGCACGGCGCTGGCCCAGTCCGCGCCGGCCCCGATCGGGACGGCGCGGATGCAGGCCGATGGCACCATCGTGCTCGATCTGGTGGCGCGGCAGGGCGGGACCCTCGGCGACGCCCGCCTGACCTACCCGCCCGGCCATCCCGACCACGCGATGATCCTGCGCCACCTCGGCGGGCTGCGGCCCGGCGAGGTCAAGCCGGTGCCGCCCTTCCCGTGACCGCGAGGACCCTGCCAAGGGGCCCCTATCGGCGTCAGTAGTAGTCCCGGCGCCGCGGCGGGGCCGTGATCGCGCCGCCGACCGCGCCGGCCGCGCCGCCGATC
>JAFADX010000271.1 GCA_023424475.1 Pseudomonadota bacterium | reverse complement strand
GGATGCGCGGGCGCGCCATCTTGCCGTCGAAGTGCCGGCGTGCGGCGCCTTCGGCCGCGATGGCGGCGCTGCCGAGGCCGGAGGGTGCGGTGCCCCGCGCGTTGACCCGTCGCGAGGCGGCCTCCGTCACGTCGAGACGCGGCCTGCGCGGCACCTGCGCAACCTCGAGCGTGCCCGATGCGGGATCGATGCGGCAGGCGATGTCGTGCCAGGCGCGTTCGGTCAGCGGGATGCCGGCTTCGGTGGCCGTGACCGCGTCGCCGGCGACGAGGCGCGCGAAGGCACCGCGCGGCCCGAGGCCGAGCGTCAGCGTCGCGCCGCCGGCAGAGCAGCAGAGCACGGCCTGCTCGCCCGCTTCCGGTAGCGTCGGCCAGATGGTCGCGACCAGCGCCAGGGGTGCCGTGCCGGCGCCGAGGTCCACGGCCGGCACCTCCACCCAGGAGCCGAGCCGGATGGTCTGCTCGATGCCCTGGTGCCCGCCCTCGATGCCGCAGGGCATCGGGACCTCGCGATAGCCGGGGCCGCGCGGATTGGGATCGCCGCAGAGGACCCGGGCGACACGCGCATGGTACCGCCCGCCCCCGGCGACGCCGATCATGAAGCGGAGTGTGTCGCCCTGGCGGACGCTCCAGTGCTCGGCATAGCCGGTGACGGGCAGCATCGCGTCAGCCTCGCCGGACGTTCCAGAACAGCGGCAGCCCCTTCAGCACGCCCTTGAGGTCGTCCCGGTAGGCGGTCGGCTGGTAGAACTGGCCGAGCGGGATGTAGGGCACGTCGATGAAGGCCTGCCGCTGCATGTCGCGGCCGATGCGCGCGCGCTGCTCGTCGCTGTCGGACCGCAGCCACTCGTCGCGCAATTCCTCGAGCTTCGGGCTGACCGACCAGCCGAAGGTCGCGCTCAGCCCGCTGCCGCGGATGAAGTTGTGTGCCGCCGGGTTGAACTGGTTCACGCCGGCCGTGTAGGTGCAGTAGGCGTTGTAGCCGCCGCGGTCGGGTGCCTCCCGGTTGGCCTGGCGGCGCAGGGCCGAGGCCCAGTCCATCGCCGCATAGTCGAGGTTGATGCCGATGCGGCGGAAGGTGTCGGCGACCACCTCGCTCATCGCGGTGATGGCGGGGAAGTCGGTCGGCGCCATCATCAGCACCTTTTCGCCCCTGTAACCCGCCTGTTCGAGCGCGCGCCGCGCGGCGGCGAGGTCGCGCGGGCCGTTCAGCGCCTCCATCCCGACATCGCTCGCCATGATCGAACCCGGCGCGAAGAAGCCGATGCCGGCGCGCCACAGCGACCGGTCGGTGCCCGCGACCGCCGTCATGATGTCCTCCTGGCTGATGGCGCCGAGCACCGCGCGCCGCATCGCCGGGTCGTTGAAGGGCGGATGGAGCTGGTTGAACCGCAACATGGCGATGGCGCCGGTGGGGTCGAGCACCTCCACGTTCACGCCGCGGCCGCGCCGCAGCAGCGGCAGCAGGTCCGAGGTCGGCTGCTCCCACCAGTCGACCTCCTTCCGCTGTAGGGCCGCGGCGGCGGTGCTGGCATCGGGGATGGTCATCCATTCCACGCGGTCGAAATGCGCAACCTTGGGGCCGGCGAGCAGGCTCGGCGTCCCGTCCGGCCGCGGCAGGTAGCCGTCGAACTTCGCATAGACGGCGCGCGAGCCCGGAACCCGCTCCTCCGCGACGAAGCGGAAGGGGCCGCTGCCGACCATCTCGCTGATCGGCAGCGCGGGGTCGGATTTCGCCAGGCGCTCCGGCATGATGAAGGCGACGTTGGCGCCGATCTTGGCGAGCGCGTCGGGCAGGAGGGGGAAGGGGCGCTTGAGGCGCCAGCGCACCACGCGGTCGGAAGGCGCGGTGATCTCGTCCGTCACGGCCATGGCGGCGATCCCGAACTGATCGCGGACGCCCCACCGCCGGAGGCTCGCCACCACGTCGCGCGCGCGCACCGGCTCGCCATCGTGGAAGCGAAGCCCCTCGCGCAGCGTCATCAGCCAGGTGCGGCCGCCATCCTCGACGACATGGCCTTCCACCATCTGGGGATGGGCCTTGAACTGCTCGTCCACGCCATAGAGCGTATCGAAGACCAGGAAGCCATGGTTGCGCGTGACGAAACCCGTCGTCACGATCGGGTCGAGGATCGCGATGTCGGCCTGCGGCACGAAGCGCAGAACAGTCTGCCCCTGCGCGGAGGCGAGGCGCGGCGCGGCGATGGCGCCGCTGCCGATGGCCGCGGCGGTCTGAAGGAAGGCGCGTCTTTGCATGATGTTCCTTGTCAGGTCGACGTGGGGCCAGCGCGCATGCGTCGATCCTTCGTCACGCCTCTGGAAGCCTGCGCCCCGCTACGCCGACTGGCAAGTAGGGCGGCGACTCACGGCGCCTCGAACTCGATCGCGCGGCTGCGGTTCGTCGCCACGCGCAGGATGCCCGGCGCACGGAGCCAGAGACAGGCGCGCCCCGGCCATGGCATCGCGCCGATCGGCATCAGCGCGCGATCGGGCGCGAGAGGCGAGAGCGCGACGCGGCGATGCAGAGGGCCGCTGCCGATCGCGGCAAACGCCGCGCCGTCCGCGGTGATGTCGATGGTGAGGTGGGCGTGCTGCCTCGGCGCGCGCCAGGTGCCGGCCATGGCGGGCGTGACCCTCACGCCTGCCTCGACAGGTCGGAACCGGCGCCGGGCGTGGCCGATCTCGCCCGCGATCCCGCTGCCGTCCCGTCGGAGCCGCATTGGCAGATAGGGCGAGAGCGCCACGGCCTCGTCGTGCGGGTCACCTGCCAGCAAGGTGTCGCCCGCGCCCATGAAGGTCGCACCGCCGTCGCGGATCTCCAGCCAGGCGGGACCTTCCGCCTCGACATGGAGACCGTGCGTAAGCGCATGGGGCGCCATCCCTGGCGGAGCGAGGCCGAGCAGCCGGGCCATCACCCGCAGAACGGGCGTGAAGGGCTCGGTCTCCTCGCGGTTCGAGAGCAGCACGACGCCGAGTCCTGCCTCCGGATCCAGGAGGAAATGGTTCTTGAAGCCCGGCAGGTGGCCGCCATGCCCGACCAGGCGGCGCCCGCCGATCGTCGTGACATGCAGGCCGAGACCGTAATGCGAGAGCCGCCCGTCCGCGAGCGAAGCCGGCGTGCCGAGGCGGGACAGGACGTCGCCCACGGGAGCATCGCCGCGCAGCAGCGCGCGCAGCCAGGTCGCGAGGTCCTCCGCGCTGCCGGTCAGCGCGCCGGAGGCCGAGAGCGCCATGCCGTAGCCGCCGGTGCGCCAGGGCCGGCCCGGACCTTCGCGCCAGTAGCCGTCCGCGAGGCGGTCGAGCGGGCGGTCCCATCCGCCCGGGAAGCGGAAGCCGGTGCCGAGGGCATCGTTCAGCGGGCCTTCCACCCAGTCGCCGAAGATCACGCCCCGGCGGGCCAGGGCCTGCTCCACCAGCCGGTATCCGGTGTTGCTGTAGGACATCTCGGTGCCCGGCTCGAAGTCGAGGCCGGGCAGCGCCTGCGTGAAGGCGTCGAGGGACGCCGCATCGACCATGGCCGAGGCGGGGACGCCGCAGAGCAGGTAGCTCTGCAGCAGGTCCGGAAAGCCCGAGGTCATCGAGAGGGCGCGGAAGACCGGGACCCTGGCGAAGGGCGCGGGCAGGCCCGGCAGCAGGCCGCCCAGCAGCGCGTCGAGGTCGAGGCCCTGTCGCAGCGCGACGGCGCAGAGCACGTGCTTCGTGATGGAGGCGAGGCGGCTCGGCGTGCGGGCGGTGAAGGGGATGCGGTGCGCCAGGCTCGCGAGGCCGGCCGAGGCCTCCCCGCGCACGCCGTCACGGTCGAAGAGCAGGATGGTGCCGCCGGGCGCCGCGCCGGGCGTATCCCAGGCGGCGGCGACGGCCTTGGCCTCCGCGAGGGCGGCGGTCCAGTCCGGGCGTGTCATCGGGTTCCTCCATCGTGCGGCACTTCGACACGATGGACGATCGCGGGCGTCGTGCGAACCGTGCGGGACCATGCCGCGATTCACCAAGGGCTAACGATGCGCGTGCATGCTTGAGGCGCGATCCCTCAGCATCCTTCGGCGGCGACACGCGTCGGCCGCAGCGAAAGAGCAAAACGCACCTGATGCGTCGGAGCCGCGGGCGGGATGCATCCGCCCCTAGTCCAGTCCAGCGAGGTTCCAGTCATGTTTCGTTTTGCCCGTTCCGTGATCCGCGACCGGAAAGGCGTCTCCGCCGCCGAATACGCGATCCTGGCGGTCGCCGTCATCGTGGCCGTCGGCGCGGCGGTGGCCAATTTCGGGACCGCCCTGACCAATGCCTTCACCAGCGTGGGCACGACCTTCGAATCGGTCCAGTCCACCGTTCAGGGTGGAGCGGGAAGCCGTTGACGAAGGGGCCGATCCCTGGCGTTGCGCGGACCAGGGCCGCCGATCGGCGGCCCTTGCCGGATCAGCGCGAGCGGCGCCGCGCCGGGCACTCGCGGCTGATCGCCTCATAGGCGGCGGTGAATCCGCGCAGGCTGAAGGTGTCGGACACCGTGCCGGTACGGCCGGCGCGCCGCGGGCCCCGCGATTCGGCGGTGATGCCGCGGCGGAACGCGGTCACCGCCTGGCGGCCGTTGCGCGCGAAGGCGGCGGAGCCTGCGGTGAAGAAGGGCAGCCGTGTGCGGCCGACCTCGACCGTCACGGAGGCACCGCGCGGATACCTGTAGCCGGCGGCGATCGCGACCTGGTCCCGGGACCGGCCACGATGCGTGACGCTGAGAATCACATCGCTGCGCGGATGGCTCATCCGCTGCGCCCGCGTGAAGGCGAAGCACATCTTCTCACCGCGATCACGATGGACCGCGGCGGTCCATGCGCCGTACTCCGCGATGCGTCGGGGTCGCTCCTGCGCCAGGGCGGGAACCACGACCAGGGCCACGAGGGCGGAGATCATGAATACCGTTCGCATCGGCTACCGTTAGGCGTTCACACCATGCATGGCAACCCGATCGGGGCGCAGCCTCGTCGAGGGATGGACCATCGCGTGCGACTGCCCGCCTCCATGGCGTTGCGCTGCCGCGTGCCGCAGCGGCGCGTTGCGGGCATGACGAGCGGCCCGCCTGCCGGTAGGCGCACCCGCCTTCGCTTGAGCCCTGGGCGAAACCGCCCGCGTCGATCATGATCGGCGCCGCCACGTAAAGTGGTCGTTTGGATGAACCCTTTTTCATGCGACTGACGCTCTACAGCGACTACGCGCTGCGCGTGCTGATGTATCTCGCGGTGCGTGGGCGGGACCTGGTCTCGATCCAGGAGATCGCGGCGGCCTATGGCATCTCGGCGCATCACCTGACGAAGGTGGTGCAACGGCTTGGCCGCTCGGGCTTCGTCGAGACGGTGCGCGGCCGGCGCGGGGGGCTGCGTCTCGCCAAGGCCCCCGACGAGATCCGGATCGGCGCCGTCTTCCGCAGCACCGAGGAGGACCTCGCGCTGGTGGGCTGCATGGCCGATCCGCAGGCATGCGCCATTTCCGGCATCTGCGGGCTGCAGCCTCTGCTCCGGGAGGCGCTCGGGGCCTTCCTCGCGGTGCTCGACGGCGCCACCCTCGCGGACCTGGTCGGCCCGAAGCGCGCGGCCTTAGCGCAGCGGCTGAGTCTGCCCGCGGAAGCGCGGCCGCCGTGACCTGAGCCGGCGCGGCGGCGGAGGCTCCCGCCGCCGGCGAGGATGGCCAGCGCATCAGCGGACAGCCGCCCTCGTGCAGCGGGCGGAAGGCTTGGTCGCCCGGGATGGCTCCGGCGCGGCCGCTTCGCCCGCATCAGGCACATCTCCCCGATCATGCGCCCGTCGGTGCGGAGAGAGCCGTTGCGCGTCATGAAGTCGTTGATGGGCATCGCCCGCATCCCGGCCATGACAGCGGCTGCGGCATCTGTTCCCGCGGCGCCGCCGTGGTCGTCCATGTGGCCGGATTCGCCGCCTGGCGGCGGATGGTCGCGAGGAGCATGAGGGCGGATCTCGTGACCGGGCCCGGCGGCAGCACCGCCTTGGCATCCACGCGCGTCGGCGGCGTGAACCTCCGGACGACGATGTCCGGGTCATGCTCCTCGACGCGCAGGAAGGGATCCATGACTGCGATGCCCGCCCCCGCGCGCACGAGCGACAGCGCGACCGAGGACTGGTTCACCTCGACCGCGATGCGGAAGGGCAGGCCGGCTTCCTGGAAGCGCCGTTCGGTCAGGCTTCCGAGCGGCAGGCTTCGGCTGAAGGATATGAGCGGGCAAGGCGCCAGGTCCTGTGGCGTCAGCCCGGCGTGGCGGGCGAGCGGATGGTGCCGGGGCACGATGCAGACGAGCTCGCCTGAGCAGAGACGCACGCTGCGCAGACTCGAATCGTCGATCGGCGTGAGCGCCAGGCCGAAATCCGCCTGGCGCTGCAACGCCGATTCGATCACCGCGGTGTTGTCCAGCGCCTGCACGGCGATGCGGACGCCGGGCCGGCGGCGCCGGAAGGCGACGGTGGCGAAGGGCAGCAGCGTCTCGGTGAGCGCAGGCGTCGTGGCGACGATGACGGAGCCGACGCGCGTGTCCCGCAGGTCGTCCAGCACGCGGTTGATGCGGTCCATGCCGGCGAACATGCGGTCGATGTCGTCGAGCAGCAGGCGCAGCTCGGCTGTCGGGCGCAGCCGGCCCTGGCGCCGCACGAACAGGGGAAACCCGGCATTCGCCGTGCAGTCCCGCAGCATCATGCTGACCGCCGGCTGCGAAACGCCGAGCGCGGCGGCGGCCGCGGTGACGGCGCCGTGGCGCGCCACGGCGCGGATGACTTCCAGCTGTCGATAACCCAATGTCATAAGATGGATTTATATAACGCCGCCTGGAGGCGGGTTGATCTTATTTTTTTCGGTGCCACCATGGGCCCGTCGGCGCCTCGGCAGAGGGCGCGGGGAAATCAGTCCAGGACACCCATGCGGATCAGGTCCATCGAGAGTTCCGTTGTCGCCCTGCCCTTCACCATGGGCGGGCCGCATCCCCTTTTCGCCGGGCAGCCCTGGGATGCGCTCGAGATCCTGCTCGTTCGCGTGGAGACCGAGGACGGTCTGGTCGGTTGGGGCGAGGCTTTCGGCCATGCCGCGATCCCGACGACGAAGGTTGCGCTCGACACCATCGTCGCGCCGCTGATGGTCGGGCGCGATGCGGGCGACATCGGCGCGCTGACCCGCCAGGTGCTGCACGGGACGCATCTGCTGGGGCGCAACGGCCCCTTCGTCTATGCCTTTTCCGGCGTCGAGATCGCGCTGTGGGACCTGCTCGGCAAGCGGACCGGCCAGCCCTTGTGGCGGCTGCTCGGCGGCGGCAGGCGCGGGCCGCTCGAGGCCTATGCCAGCCTGCTGTCCTATGGCGAGGATCCGGAGCTCGTGGCGCGCAACACGCGCGATGCGCGCGCCAGGGGGTATCGCCACATCAAGCTGCACGAGCTGACGCGGAACTCGGTGCTGGCGGCGAAGCGCGCGGCGCCGGATGCGCGGATCATGCTCGACGTGAACTGCGCCTGGGCGCCCCCGATGGCGCGGGACATGGCCGCGTCCCTGGCCGGGGACGGGCTCTTCTGGCTGGAGGAGCCGGTCTGGCCGCCGGAGGATGCCAAGGGTCTCGCCAGCGTGCGGCGCCACGGCATTCCCCTCGCCGCCGGCGAGAACACCGCCGGGCTGTTCGGCTTCAAGACGCTGATCGAGGCCGGCGCGGTCGATATCGTGCAGCCCAGCGTGACCAAGGTGGGCGGCATCGGGGAGATGACGCGCGTCATCTCCCTGGCGCAGGCGCACGGCGTCGAGGTCACGCCGCATTGCCCCTATTTCGGCCCCGGCTTCATCGCCTCCCTGCACGTCATCGCCGCTCTGGTCGAACGGCCGCTGGTCGAGGTGCTGTGGCTCGACATGGAGGCCAATCCCTTCGACCCTTGGGTGCGCGTGACGGATGGGCGGCTGGCGGTGCCGGACGGGCCGGGCCTCGGCTGCGATCCGGACCCGGAGATCCTGGCCCGCTACCTGCGCGGCGCGCCCACCCGGACCGTGGCGCAGCCCCGCCCGTGACCCAGGCCATGCAACTGCCCATCAGCATCTTGCGGGCGGCACGCCTGCCGCACCGGACCACAAGGACAGCAGGAGGAATGCCATGAAGCTTTCGCGTCGCGCCCTCGCGCTCGGCGGGGCTGGTGCCGCCGCCACGGGCCTGTTCCGCCCGGCCCTCGCCCAGAGCGAGTCCATCCGCGTCGGCTGGCTCGCCGCCCTCACCGGGCCGAGCTCGGCCCCGGCCATCGGCTTCGACCGCGGCGTGCATCACGCCGTCGATGCCATCAACAATGCCGGCGGCGTCCGCGGCCGGCGCATCGAGCTGATCGTCCGCGATACCCAGGGCGACCCGACCAAGGCGGTGAACGCGGCGCAGGAGATGATCAGCCGCGCCCGCGTGCACGCCATCTGGGGGCCGACGAATTCCGGCGAATCCCTCGCGACCACGCCGATCATGGCACGCGCGCGGATGCCGAACATCCATCCCTGCTTCGTGGACACACTGATCGACACGACGCGCTATCCGAACGCCTTCCGCATGGCGCCGTCGAACGCGCAGATCGACAACGCCGTCAGCGACTACGGCGTCAGCATCATGAAGAAGACCAAGTTCGCCGTGATCGGCGACAACACGGGCTACGGCACCACGACGGTCGCGAGTTCCTCGGCCGCCTTCGCCGCCCGCAACGCCGATGTCGTGTACCGCGCGACGATCGACGCGACGCAGCCCGACGTGACACCCGACATGCTGCGGATGAAGAACGCCGGCGCCGAGGTGATCGTGGTCTGGTCGGTCTCGCCCGGCCTCATCTCCCGCCTGCTCAACACCCGCGCGAACATGGGCTGGGACGTGCCGCTGATCGGGCACCCGACCATGGGGTCCGGCGAGGTCGGCCGCCTCATCGCCAAGCCGGAGAACTGGACCAAGACCTACATCCTCGGCTTCAAGAACTGCAGCTTCGGCGCGGACGGCAAGCTGCCGGCCCATGTCCAGCAGTTCGTCGACAGCACGCGCGGCAAGATCGAGCTGGACGACACCATCCTCTGGTGGGTGCTCTGCGGCGTCGATGCGATCAACCTGGTCGCCAAGGCGGTCGAGGAGGCCGGCGGCACCGATGCGCAGAAGATGATCGCCTACTGGAACACGGTGCGGAACTATCCGGGCCTCTTCGCCAGCTACACCTGGACGCCGCAGCAGCACAACGGCCTGCCGCAATCCGACCTCGTGATGTCCGAGGCGAACAGCCAGCGCCTCGGCGCCTACAAGCTGGCCCCCGGCTACACCTGAGCCGGGAGGGACCGGAGGAAGCGCCATGCTCGCCGCCATCCTGATGTCGGGCCTCGCCGTCGGCGCGGTCTATGCGATGATGGGCGTGACCTACAACGTGATGTTCTCGGCCTCCCGGGTCATGAGCTTCACGGCGGGTCAGCTCGGCATGCTGGGCGGCGTGCTGGGCGCGGCGTTCATCGGCGTGCTCGGCCTTCCGTCCCTGGTCGGTTTCGCCCTGACCCTGGCGGCCTGTGCCGTGGTCGGCGTGGTGACCGAGATCGTCGCGGTCCGGCCGGTGCTCAAGAGCCTCGAGCAGCACCTCTACGTGCTCTCGACGCTCGCGCTCGCGCTGATGATCCAGCAATTCGTCGCCATCGAATGGAGCACGGAGCCGCAGCCCTTCCCGAACCTGCTGGGCTTCGGCGGCGGCGGCATCACGGACGAGAAGTTCTGGCTGCCGATGCTCGCCTGCGCCGCGACGGTGCTCGGGCTTGAGTTCCTCTATCGCCGCACGCTGGTCGGCCGCGCCTTCCTCGCCATTGCCGAGGACAACTTCGCCGCCCGCGCCCTCGGCCTGCCGGAGCGCAACCTGCGCATGGCGAGCTTCGCCCTGGCGGGCATGATCGGCGGCCTGGCCGGCTTCTCGGCGGGGCAGCTTCTGCTCGCCTTCTTCGCCAATGGCGGGATGCTGAACTTCTACGGCTTCATCCCCGTCGCGCTCGGCGGCCTCGGGAACAACCGCGGCGCCATCGTCAGCGGCATCCTGCTCGGCATCTTCCAGCAGGCGGCGAATTTCACCTTCGGGGGGGTCTTCGCATCCGTGGCCGTGTTCTCCGTCTTCATCGTCGTGCTGCTGGCGGCGCCGCAGGGGCTGTTCGGCGCCCCGGCGCAGCGGCGCGTATGAGCGCGCAGATGAGCCAGGTCCAGGCCACGCCGGTCGCTGCGCCCGGTTCCCGCCACGCGCTGGTGGCCGCGCTGCCCTTCGCCGCGATCTTCGCCGCGGGGCTGGTCCTGCCCTTCGTCAGCAACGACTACTGGACGCTGATCGCGACGCGCGCGGCGATCTACTGGGTGCTGGTCTCGGGGCTGAACCTCGTGGTCGGCTTCGCCGGGCAGCTCGCGATCGGCTGGGTCGCGCTGCTGACGCTCGGGGCCTACACGACCTCCGTTCTGGTCGCGGGCAACGTCATGCCGCCCTTCCCGGTGGCGCTGGCCTTTGCCGTCGCGGCCGGGGTCGGCGCGGTGTTCGGCCTGGTCGTGGGCCTGCCGGCGCTGCGGCTGCGCACCTTCTACTTCGCGATGACGACGCTCGGCTTCGCGACCATCGTCACGCAGGTCGCCCTCGCCTGGCAGGGCGTGACGGGCGGTGGCATCGGCATCCCCGGCCCGATCCTGCCCGCGCCCTTCGACACCACCTTCGGCTTCTACCTGTTCTGCATCGCGCTCGCCGCCTTCGCCACCTGGATGACGGCGAATGTCGCGCACAGCCGCTTCGGGCGCTCGCTGGTCGCGATCCGCGACGCGGAGGTGGCGGCGGAGGCGTCCGGCATCTCGAAGCCGGGCCTGCTCGCGGCGGTCTTCCTGTTCAGCGGCGCCATCGCGGGCGTCGCCGGCGGGCTCTTTGCGACGCTGCAGTCCTACATCACGCCGGAAGCCTTCACCTTCGACCTCTCGGTGCTGTTCTTCATGGCGATCCTGATCGGGGGGCGCGGCTCGATCCTCGGCCCCTTCATCGCCACGGTGGTGCTGACCTGGCTGCCGGAATTCGCCGCGCCGCTCGTCGTCTGGTCCACCTTCCTCTATGCGCTGCTGCTGCTGGTCATCGTCCTGGCGGCGCCGGGCGGCATCGCCGCGCTGCTCGATTTCCGCAACAGGCGGCCATTGGCCAGCAACCGCGCCATCGTGCCGCGGCCGGAGCTGCTCGACCGCATCCTCGGGCACCAGGAGGCGGCGCGGCCGATCACCCTGCGCGGGGTCACGCTCGCCTTCGGTGCCAACCGTGCCATCGACGGGCTGGACCTGACCATCGAGCCGGGCCAGGTGCATGGCCTGATCGGTCCGAACGGTTCGGGCAAGACGACCACGCTCAACGTCATCTGCGGCTTCTACAGGCCGCAGGAAGGCGAGGTGACGCTGGACGGCGCGCCGCTGCACGCCGCGCAGCCGCATACGCGGGCGGAGGCGGGGATCGCCCGCACCTTCCAGACGCCGCGGCTGATCGGCGAATCCTCGGTGCTCGAGAACGTGATGGTCGGCGGCTCGATCCGCGGCACGGGCACCTTCGTCGAATCCCTCCTGGCGCTGCCCCGGCACCGGAGGGACGAGGCGGCGCTGCGCGCCGAGGCGCGGCTCGCGCTCGAGGCCGTCGGCCTCGGCGCACTCGCGGAGGTTCGCGCCGACCGCCTGCAGCACAGCGAGCTGCGTTTCCTCGAGATCGCGCGCGCCCTGATGCTGCGGCCGCGCTTCATCCTGCTGGACGAGCCGGCGGCAGGCCTTTCGGCGGACGAGATCCTGCGTCTCGGCGAGCTGATCCGCGCGATCAGCCGCCATGGCACCGGCGTCCTGCTGGTGGAACATCACGCCGACCTGATCTTCGACATCTGCGACCATGTCACCGTGCTGAACCTGGGCCGTGAGCTCGCGGCCGGCACGCCGGCCGACATCCGCGTGCACAAGGAGGTGGTCAGTGCCTATCTCGGCGCCTGACGGGCTGCTCGATGTCGCCGGGCTGCACGCCGGCTACGGCAAGATCGCGGTGCTGCATGAGGTGAGCCTGCGGATCGGCAAGGGGGAGGTCGTCTCGCTCCTCGGGCCGAACGGCGCGGGCAAGACGACGCTGCTGAGCGCCGTGTCGGGCCTCATTCCCTGGACACAGGGCGCCGTGCGCTTCGGCGGGCAGGACATGCGGAACCTCGGCCCGCGGGAATCGGCGAAGGCCGGCCTGGTCCACGTGGTCGAGGGCCATCGCGTCTTCACCCAGATCACCGTGAACGACAACCTGCTGCTGGCCGGCTACGACCTGCCGCGCCAGGAGCGCACGGAACGCATCGAGGAAGCGCTCGCCTATTTTCCTGAAATCGCGGCCAAGCGGCATGAGCGCGGCGGCGCGCTCAGCGGCGGGCAGCAGCAGATGCTGGCGGTGGCACAGGGCCTGGTGCGGCGGCCGCGGCTGCTGATGCTCGACGAGCCCTCGGCGGGCCTGTCGCCGGTGCTGGTGGACCGCGTGCTGGATGTCGTGTCGCGGTTGCGGGCGGGTGGCACCTCGGTGCTGCTGGTGGAGCAGCTGATCGAGAAGGCGCTCGCCGTCTCGGACCGCGTCTATGCCCTGGCGCAGGGCCGCATCGTGCTCGAGGCGCAGGCCAACGAGGCCGACCTGCCGCGCCGGCTCGAACGGGCCTATTTCGGTCACGACGTGCCGACGGCGTTGCACGCCTGACAGAGAGGCCCCTGCGGTCCTGGCAGAGCCGCCCGGGGGCCGCAGGAGCGGCGGGCGATCGGGGTGGCCGGCATCGATCCGGAACGATGCGGCCTGCCGCATCCGACCCTGCCCACACAGCCGCGGGTCGGCATCCCCGCCGGCCCGAC
Organism: Pseudomonadota bacterium; assembly: GCA_023424475.1. Taxonomy (GTDB): domain Bacteria; phylum Pseudomonadota; class Alphaproteobacteria; order Acetobacterales; family Acetobacteraceae; genus Neoroseomonas. The sequence goes on along the minus strand of JAFADX010000271.1, from coordinate 2,401 downwards.
CACTTGGCCGGCGCCCTGTTTGGTGCTGCGATCGGCGGCGATGCGCCCGGACGACGCGCAGTTCGCTGGAGGATACAAACACCATGCCGCGCATGACCGGTGGCGATGCCATCGTCGACAGTCTCATCCGCCACGGGATCGACACGGTGTTCGGGCTGCCCGGGGTGCAGATGTACGGGCTGTTCGACGCCTTTGCCCGCAATGCCAACCGCATCCGGGTCATCAACGCGCGGCACGAGCAGACGACGGCCTACATGGCCCTCGGCTACGCCTGCGCGACGGGGCGGCCCGCCGTCTATTCCGTGGTGCCCGGCCCGGGCCTGCTGAACACCACCGCCGCGCTGTCCACGGCCTGGAGCGTCAATGCACCGGTCCTGTGCCTGACCGGGCAGGTGCCCTCGGCGCAGATCGGCCGCCTGCGCGGGCAGTTGCATGAGCTGCCCGACCAGCTCGCGACCCTGCGGACCCTGGTGCGGCACGCCGACCGGATCGAGGATCCGACCGAGGCGCCCCGCAAGGTGGCCCGGGCCTTCCAGGAGATGATGTCCGGCCGTCCCGGCCCCGTCGCGCTGGAGGTGCCGCTCGACCAGTTGCCGGCCGCCACCGAGGTGACGCCGTGCGACCGGCTGCCGCTGCATCCCGACCCGGTGCCCGACCCGGCGAAGATCGCGCAGCTCGCCGGGATGATCGATGCTGCGCGGAACCCCATGATCTGGGTCGGTGCCGGCGCCATGGATGCCGGCCCGGAGATCCGCCAACTGGCGGAACGGATCGGCGCGCCTGTCGTGCGCTATCGCGGCGGCCGCGGCATCCTGGATGACAGGCACCCGCTGAGCCTGACCGTTCCCGCGGGCTACAGGCTCTGGCCCACGACCGATCTGCTGATCGGCTTCGGCACGCGGCTGGACGTGCCGGTCGCACGCTGGGGCCGCGTGCCCGACGGCCTCCGCATGGCGCGCATCGATATCGACCCGGCCGAGATGCGCCGGCTGGCCGTCGATCTCGGGATCGTCGCCGATGCGGCCGATGCAGCCGGCGCTCTCCTCGCCGCCGTCGCGCGCCGCGACGACCCCGACCGCGCGGCCGCGATCGCCCGGGCGAAGGCCGAGGTGGCCGCGGAGATCCAGTCGCTGCAGCCCCAGATGTCGTTCCTCGAGGCGATCCGCGACACCTTGCCCGAGGACGGCATCTTCTGCGACGAGATGACGCAGGTCGGCTATGTGTCGGCATTCGGCATGCCCTTCTTCTCCCCGCGGACGGCGATCGGCTCGGGCTTCTCGGGCAATCTCGGCGCCGGCTTTCCCACCGCGCTCGGCGTCAAGGTCGCGCACCCGGACCGTGCCGTGGTGGCGGTGACCGGCGATGGCGGCTTCCTGTTCGGCGGATCGGACCTGGCGACGGCCGTGCGCTTCGGCATCAACCTGGTGACCGTGCTGTTCAACAACGAATCCTACGGCAATGTCCTGCGCGACCAGCGCCGGCTGTTCGACGGGCGGCATTCGGGCGCGGAGCTGACCAATCCGGACTTCCAGGCCTATGCGAAGGCCTTCGGCGTGCGATCCTGGCGGGTTGCCGATGCCGCCGGATTGCGCTCCGCCCTGCGCGAGGCGCTGGCGGCGAACGCGCCCTGCCTGATCGAGGTCATGACCGACATCACGAAGGAGCCGTCGCCCTTCAGGTTCATCTCGCCGAACAGGGGATGATCGGCGCGGGCCGCCGGGGCGAGGCCGGCTGCGGACCGGGCGTGGTCCACGGCAGGACGGTGCCTCGGCGGTTCGATGCCTCCCCGCGGTTCACCTTCGGCGGGTCACCTTCCGGGTCGTGCCGCCGGCGCGCGGCGCCGGACGCCGCCTCTTGCGCCGATCCGCGAGCCGCCCCCGTAATGCGGTGAATCCCGGCGAGGAGCACCGCGCGCATCATGACCCGGCTGCAGGATCCGATCGGCTTCGAGCTGTTCAAGAACGCCATCTTCTCGATCGCCGACGAGATGGCCCTCACCATCTTCCGCACGACCTATTCCGGCGTCCTCAAGGACAACATGGACTACTCGACCGCCTTCGCCGACGGGCAGGGCAGGCTGGTCGCGCAGGGCCTGACCCTGCCGGGCCACCTCGGCTCGATCCCGACCGCGCTGCAGTCGATCATGCGCCACTTCGGCGACGACATGCGCGAAGGGGATGTCTTCGCGATGAACGACCCCTTCGACGGCGGCATGCACCTGCCGGACATCTTCGTCTTCAAGCCGCTCTACCACGAGGGGCGGCGGCTCGCCTTCGCCGCGACGGTCTGCCACCATACCGATGTGGGCGGCCGCGTCGCGGGCTCGAACGCTTCCGATTCCACCGAGATCTACGCCGAGGGGCTGCGCATCCCGCCGCTCAGGCTCTATGCCGCCGGGCGG
>JAFADX010000258.1 GCA_023424475.1 Pseudomonadota bacterium | reverse complement strand
GCGGAGTCGCTGGCCTGGCTCGCGCGCCTGGTGATGGAGGCCGGCGATGCCCCGGCCGCGGAGCGGCTCTACCGCCGTCTCCAGCGCCTCGGCCCGGCCCGGCCGGAAGCCTATGCGGGGCTCGCGGCCGCGCTGAGGGCCCAGGGGCGGCGGACGGAGGCGATCGGCGCGCTGCGGCGCGGCCTGACCGCGGTGCCGGGCGACGCCGCCCTGGCGGCACAACTGCGCGAGGACCTGCGACGGCGCGGGCTGGTCGGCCGCGTCCGCGGCCTCGTCGCCCGTGTGCTGCGCCGGCCGCCTCATACGGGCGGCGGCAGCGAGCCCTGACCCATGTCCGGCGGTGGCCGCCGCCCGTCTTCCCTCGGCTTTGCGCGCAGCCGCCACGCCAGCCCTGCGCGCGATGCGGCCGGCGCGCCGCGCCGACCGCATCAGTAGGAAAAGGGCACCGTCAGCCGGCCACCGGCCCCGGGCTGGCGCAGGAAGCGGTCCTCGCGCGCCTGGGGCGAATGCGGGTCGGAGGTCGCGCCGACGCGCGGCGTGTGCGGGTCGATCAGGACGGGCCCGAACCGGGGTTCGCCGGCATTGGCGGTGGAATCGCGCGGTGCTTCCAGGTCGCGGTTCGGCACCGGGGCGGGGTCGTCCCGCGGGATCGGCGGCGGTGCCGGCGGCGGCGGCGCCATGGCCTGGGGCTGGCGCCGCGCGCTGCGCGCAGGGCGCCTCCTCGTCCCCGTGGTCCTCGCCTCGCCGAAGGCCGCCACCGGCAGCAGGGCCAGCGCGCCGGCCAGGATGCGCCTGCGCGTCACGTGCCGGGGCCCGGCAGGGGGCGGACGCCGCGCGGATCCTCGGCGGGGTTCATCGCGACGCCGCCCGCGGAGCCCTCGCGCCAGGCTTTGAGCGCCCAGCGGACCGAGGGGAAGGCGATGTCGTCCCACGGGATCTCGCCCCAGGCGAAGCGGCGCACCTCCAGGCTCTCGGGGCCGGCCTCGAAGCCGGGTTCCGCGAGCCGCGCGCGGAAGATCACCTGCACCTGGCCGAGCCGGGCGATGGAAAAGACCGCCAGAACGCCCTCGATCGCGATGCGGGCGCGGGCTTCCTCCCAGGCCTCGCGGCGGGCGCCCTCCTCGACCGTCTCGCCCATCTCCATGTAGCCGGCCGGGATGGTCCAGTAGCCGAGGCGCGGTTCGATGGCGCGGCGGCAGAGCAGGACGGTGTCGCCCTCGGCGACGATCGAGCCGACCACCACCTTCGGGTTCTCGTAGGCGACATGGCCGCAGTCGGGGCACATGAGGCGTTCGCGGTCGTCACCATCGGGGATGCGCCGGACGAAGCGGGACATGGCGCAAGGATGGGATCGGGCGAGGCCCAGGCGCAAGCGCCTGCTGCGCATCTTCGCCCGGTCGGCCGGGCGGCTGCAGACTACGCATTCGCTCGGCGGCAGCCTGCGGACCGGCTCGCCGGATTTCCTGCCGATGCTCGCCGACCTGCGGCGCCTGCAGGACGCGGGCGCGCTGCGGATCACGGCGAGCAACGGCGGAAGGGAAGCGCGGGCGGCCATCGCCACCGACGTCGCGGAGGTTCCCTCCCTGCGGCCGGTGGCGGCGCGGGTCCAGTGGATGCTCGGGGTCGATGCCGGGGCGCGCGATGTCGCCGTGGTCTATGGGCACAGGTCCCGCCGGCCGGGCCGCGACGAGATTCCGCTGCAGACGCGCTCGCTGCTCGGTGCGCTGCTGGCGGTCGCGGTTTCGATCGGCCTGCCGGACGAGGATGTCCGGGCCTTGCCCACCGTGCGCGAGCCCGGAAGCCCCAAGCCGGTGATCGTGATCCGCTCCGGCGCAGCGCGGCCGTCGAGCAGCTATGTCGAGATCCGCACGGATGGCCGCTGGTTCTGGACCGAGGATGCCGACATCGTTTCCAAGACGGGCTTCACGGTCCTCGAACTGCCGAAGGCGATCGCGGAAAGCACGCACGGCCAGTCGGTGCCGGTGCTGACCATCCCGACGGGTAAGGCGCATCCGGCGTGGTTGGAAGCGGCGGATCGTGCGCCTTCAGGCCAAGCGGACGAAGGTCCGGCCCGCGGCCCACCCGGCGCCTGGCATCAGACCCGCAGGTCGAGCAGCGACCCGCGCGGCAGCGTCTGCCCCGGGGGCGGCTGTGCGCCGGCCGGCGGCGCGGATTGCAGGACCCGCTGCGGCGCCACCCCGCTGCCCCGGGCCGCGCCATCCGGACGCTCGGCCGAACGCACCGGCTGGATCCCGGCGTTGCGGGTGACCTCCTGCGTGAAGGCGGCGAGGGCGTTCAGGCTGATCATGCGCAGCATTGTCCAGCGCAGCCGTGAAGAAGGGCTTAACCGGAGGCGGCCGGCGGGGCGGACGGGACCGATGCGCATGGCCACAGCCTGCGCCGCCGTCCCGTTAACCTTCCAGCAACCAGTGCGTGTAGGGCGGGCAGGGCGCCCGCCCCCGGTTCACGGCGCGGAGAGCGCCGCCACGCCCGGCAGCGTCTTGCCCTCCAGCCATTCGAGGAAGGCGCCGCCCGCGGTCGAGACATAGGTCATGCGGTCCGCCACGCCCGCATGGCGCAGCGCCGCCACCGTATCCCCCCCGCCGCCGATCGACTTCAGCGCGCCCGACTGGGTCAGCGCGGCGACGATCTCGGCCACCGCCACCGTCGCGGCGTCGAAGGGCGGCATCTCGAAGGCGCCGAGCGGGCCGTTCCACACCAGGGTCGAGGCGCCGCGCAGCCGCTGCTCGATCGCCTGCTCGGTCTCCGCGCCGACATCGAGGGCCATGCTGTCGGCCGGCACGGCATCGACGCGCACCGTGCGCGCCGGGGCGTTGGCGCGGAATTCCTCGGCCACCACCAGGTCGGTGGGCAGCAGGATCTCGCAGTTCACGGCCTTCGCGTTCCCGAGGATCGCGCGCGCCGTGTCGTGCATCTCGGCTTCCTGCAGCGACTTGCCCATGGCGTGGCCCTGCGCGGCGAGGAAGGTGTTCGCCATGGCGCCGCCGATCACCAGCACGTCCACCTTCGCGGCGAGGTTGCCGAGCAGGTCGAGCTTGGTCGAGACCTTGGCGCCGCCGACGATCGCGACCACCGGCCGCGCCGGGTTGCCGAGCGCGGCATCGAGCGCCTTGAGCTCGGCCTCCATCAGCCGGCCGGCATAGGCGGGCAGCAGGTGCGCCACGCCCTCGGTGCTCGCATGGGCGCGGTGGGCGGCGGAGAAGGCGTCGTTCACATAGGCGTCGGCGAGCTTCGCCAGCGCGGCCGCCATGGCGGGGTCGTTCTTCTCCTCGCCGGCATGGAAGCGCGTGTTCTCGAGCAGCAGGATCTCGCCATCCTGCAGCGCGGCGACGGCCGCCTCCGCCCGCGGCCCGATGCAGTCCTCGGCCCAGGCGACGGGGCGCTTCAGCGCGGCGGACAGCGCCTCCTGCAGGGGCTTGAGCGACATCTCCGGCACCCGCTTGCCCTTGGGCCGGTCGAAATGGCTGCAGATGACGACCCGCGCGCCGGCATTGGCGAGTTCCGCGATGGTGGGGCAGAGGCGCTCGATGCGGGTGCGGTCGGTGATGCGGCCGTCCTTCACCGGCACGTTGAGGTCGGCGCGCAGGAGGACACGCTTGCCCTTGGCGTCCAGCGCGTCGATGGTCTTGTACGTCATCGCGTCGAGTGTCCTGGCAGGGAGGGGTGAATGGTCCGGTGGATCGCGGTTCTCGTCCTCCTGCCGGTCGTAGCATCCGCGCAGGAGGCCTTCCAGTTGCCGTCGGGCAACATCCACTGCGCCGCGTGGGAAGGGCGGCTGCGCTGCGACGTCCTGAGCTTCGCCTATCGCCGCCCGCCCCGGCCGCCGGGCTGCGACCTCGAATGGGGGGACTCGGTGGAACTCGGCCCGCATGGCGCCGCGGCGCTGGTCTGCCACGGGGATACCGTGGCGGATCCGAAGGCGCCGGTGCTGGGCTACGGCCAGGCCTGGCAGGGGGCGGGCATGGCCTGCACGGCGGCGACCACCGGCCTGCGCTGCACCAATGCCGAGGGCCACGGCTTCGAGATGGCGCGCGCGCGGCTGCGGCTGTTCTGACGGTCCGGGGTCCGTTCCGGGCCGGCGCCGCTCGCGAAGCGGCGCCGCTCGGCGCCTTGCCAGGCCGCCTCTCAGGCCGGCCCGTCCACGATCACCAGCGCCCCGTCCGAGCTCTTTGTCCGCAGGTCGATGACCTTCCGGTAGGCCGGCGAGGCGTACCAGCCCTCGGCCGCCGCGCGGGAGGGGAACTCGATGACCACCGTGCGCCGGTGCGGCCAGTCGCCCTCGAGCACCGTGAGGGTACCGCCGCGGACGACGAAGCGGCCGCCGAAGGCCTCGATCGTCGGCATCACCTGCTGGCGATAGGTGGCGAACATCGCCTCGTCGTGGACGGTTTCGACCGCGATCACATAGGCCTTCATGGGGTTCCTCCGCGCGTCCGGCCGCTGCCGGGCGCGTGGAGGCTATTCCCGGCGGGCCGGGAAGGCACGCGCCATCCGGTTCAGGCGCGGAACATCCCGCCGCCGTCGACGTCCACCACCGTCCCGTTGACATAGGCGCCGCGCGGGGAGGCCAGGAAGACGGCGAGGTCGGCGATCTCGCTCGCCTCGATGGGGCGGGCGAAGGGCAGGTTGGTCAGCGTCTCGGCCCAGCGCTCCTCGTCGCCGAACTTCAGCTTCGCGTTGGTCCGCGCCTGGGTGAGCATGCGGTCGGTCTTGGTCACCGCCGGGTTGATGCCGACGACCTTCACGTTGTTCGCCTGCGCCGCCGCCCCGATCGCCGAGGTGAAGGCGATCAGCGCCGCATTGCCCGCGCCGCCGGCGATGTAGCCCGCGCGCGGCGCGCGGCCCGCCATGCCGATGATGTTGACGATGGCCCCGGCCTTCCGCGCCTCCATCCCCGGCAGGTAGAGCTGGCACATGTGGATGTAGCCGATGACCTTGAGGTCCCAGGCTTCCTTCCAGCGGTCGATCGGGATGTCCTGCAGGCGGCCGGAGGGGATGGCGCCGGCGTTGTTGACCAGGATGTCGATGTTGGGGAAGGCGGCGTGCAGGCGCTCGCGATCCGCGCTGCGGGAGAGGTCGGCGGCGAGCGTCTCGACGCGCACCTGGCGCTTGGCACGCACCTTGTCGGCGGCGGCGGCGAGGGCGGCGGCATCGCGGGAGGCGAGGACGACGTCACAGCCCTCCGCGGCGAAGGCCTCGGCACAGGCGAGGCCGATGCCCTTCGATCCGCCGGTGACGAGCACCCGCTTGCCTTCGAGCTGCATGTCCATGCGACGTTTCCCTGTTCGATCCTGAGTCTTCAGGATCGCGCGTCGCGAGGAAGGCGCAAGGGGGTGCCGCCCTCGAATGAAGGCGGCCCGAGGCGCTGCCTCGGGCCAGGAGCGCGAAGCGCGACCGCGCCCAGACCGGCTGTTGTGCCAAGTGGTCCAGCGCACGGCGCGCAAGCCAAGCGCGCGGACGCGCGCGCCGGCGCCTGAGGCCAAAAAACCCGCCCGAGATCAAACCAAGAGTTCGATCAGGAACGGCCCGGGCCGGCTGAACGACTGCGCCATCAGGTCGCCCACCTGGTCCAGCGTCGTCGCCTGTGCCGCTTCCACGCCCATCGCCTCGGCCATCTTCACCCAGCCGATGTCGGGGTTGCCGAGGTCGAGCATGTCCATCGCCGTACGCCCCGGATTGGCGCCGACGTTCTGATATTCGCCGAGCAGGATCTGGTACTTCCGGTTGGACAGGATCACCGTCGTCACCGGCAGCTTCTCGCGCGCCTGGGTCCAGATCGCCTGGACCGTGTACATCGCGGAGCCGTCAGCCTGCAGGTTGATCACCCGCCGCCCGCCGCCGATCGCGGCCCCGGTGGCCAGGGGCAGCCCGCAGCCGATCGCGCCGCCGGTGATCTGCAGCCAGTCGTGCTTCGGCGCCGCGAAGGTCTCGGGAAAGAAGCCGCGGCCATAGGAGACGCTCTCATCCGCGATGATCGCGTTCTCCGGCATCAGCGCCGCGACGGTGCGCGCGAGGCCCTCGGGCGAGGGGGCGCCGCGGGCGCGCTCGGGGCGCGGGCCGACATCGGGCATCGCCACGGCGGGCGCGTTCAGTTCCTCGCAGAGCGCCCGCAGCGCCGCTTCCGCGTCGTGTTCGTAGCGCGTCAGGACATGGACCTGCGCGGTCTCGGGGTAGTGCTTCGAGGGCTTGCCCGGATAGGCGAAGAAGCCGACCGGCGCCTTGGCGTTGACGAGGACCAGGTGCTCGACCCAGGACAGCGCCTTGATCGCGACGTCGGCCGGGTAGGGCACGCGCTCGAGCGGCAGGCGGCCCTGGCCGCGCTGGGTGCGGCCGTTGGAGCCCTCGGCCATCAGCTTCGCGCCGGTCGCCTGGGCGGCGCGCCAGGCGAAGGCCTGGGCGCCTTCCCGCAGCGCCTTGCCGCCGAGCAGGATCAGCACGTTCTTCTTCTCGCGCAGCACGCGCGCGACGTTGCGGATGGCGTGCGGGTCGGCCTGCGGCACCGCGGGCACCGGCAGCGGCTGTGCCACGACGCCGCCCTCGTCCCAGCAGGTGTCGGAGGGCAGGACCATCGTCGCGATCTGGCCGGGGGAGGTCATCGCCGCCTGCACCGCGGCGGCGGCATCCGCGCCGACATCCTGCGCCCTGGCCGAGGTCCGCACCCATTGCGAGACCCCGCGGGCGAAGCCTTCGGTGTCGGCCGTCAGCGGCGCGTCGTAGATGCGGTGGTAGGTCGCCTGGTCGCCGACGCAGTTCACGATGCCCGAGCGCGCGCGCCGGGCGTTGTGCAGGTTGGCGAGGCCGTTGGCGAGGCCGGGGCCGCAATGCAGCAGCGTCGCGGCAGGCTTCTCCATCATGCGCCAGTAGCCGTCGGCCATGCCGGTGACGACGTTCTCCTGCAGCCCGAGCACGCATTTCATCCCGGGGATGCGATCCAGCGCGGCGACGAAATGCATCTCGCTCGTGCCGGGATTCGCAAAACAGACTTCCACACCGCAGCCAAGAAGAGTGTGTACCAGGCTCTCGGCACCGTTCACCGCATAATCTCCCGATCAAGGTGGCCGCAGCCTGCAAGCGGATCGGCGGCGGGGCAAGGTGGGCCCGGCGGTATTGTCCGCGCGACATTGTCCGCGCGACGCAGGGCAGGCATGCTGTCCCGGCAACCGATACGGATGGCAGCGGATGCGTGCCCTGATGCCGCGCCCGATCAGTGCCGCCCCCGGCGCGCGCCCATGAGCGCCCTCCGGACAGCCCTGCTGGGCTTCGTCGCCGGCGCGCTCGCGGTGCTCGTCTTCCATCAGGGGGTGGTCGGGCTGCTGCATCTGGCCGGCCTGCTGCCCAACGCGCCCTTCCCGATGCGGCCGGTGCCGCCCCTGGGCGTGCCGCAGGTGGTGTCGCTCGCCTTCTGGGGCGGGGTCTGGGGCATCCTGGTCGCGGCGATCGTCGCCTCCCGGCCGGGCTGGCCGCCATCGCTGGTCGGCCTCGCCGTCGGGGCTCTGGGCTGCGTACTGGTGGGCTTCACCCTGGTTGCGGCGCTGCGTGGCCAGCCGCTTCTCGGCGGCATGGACCCTGCGCGCTGGTGGCGCAGCATCGTGATCAACGGCGCCTATGGCTGGGGCACCGGGCTGATCCTTGCCGGCGCGCGCCGGCGCGGTTGGATCTGAAGCGTCGCAACCTTTCCTTCACCCGGACGCGCTTTCGTGAGGCGAGGCGAAGGAGAGGACGATTTCCCGGAGCAACGGGGCGAATGCCCCGGAAACACGGCCCTGGGGGCCGGATCCCGGCGGGCTGATCCGGCGCACCCTGGCAGGTGGCGCGCGCCTGTTCGGCATCGCGGGCGCCCCGGCCGGGTTGCCGCAACGGGTCCCGCCGCGCCTTGCCCTGGCTGCCCCCGCCCCGGCC
>JAFADX010000232.1 GCA_023424475.1 Pseudomonadota bacterium | reverse complement strand
GCGCTGGGCCGCGGCGATCGCCTCGCGCGCCTCGGCCAGGCGCTTCGTGGCGGCGCGCCAGGCCGACCAGGCCTCGGCGGCGGCGGCGCGGCGCGGTTCCAGCGCGCCGAAGGCATCGAGCAGCCCGCCATGGGTGGACGGGTCCGCGAGGCCGACCTGGTCGTGCTGGCCCTGCACCTCGACCAGCGTGGCGCCGAGGCGGCGGAGCAGCGCGACCCCTACCGGCTGGTCGTTGACGAAGGCGCGCGATCGGCCGTCGGCCTGCACGACGCGGCGCAGGACGAGGTCTTCCTCCGGCTCGATGCCCTGCTCGCGCAGCACGCCGAAGGCGGGGTGGCCGGAGGGGGGGTGGAAGGCCGCGGCGACGCTGGCCTGGGCCTGGCCGGCGCGGACCATGCCGGCCTCGGCGCGCTGGCCGAGGGCAAGGCCCAGGCTGTCGAGCAGGATCGACTTGCCGGCCCCGGTCTCGCCGGTCAGGGCAGTGAGACCGGGGCCGAAGGCGAGGTCGAGGCGCTCGATGAGCACCACGTCGCGGATGGTGAGGCTGGCCAGCACGGAAACGCCGTGCCCCGCGTCAGAAGAGCCAGTTGAGCGTGCGGGTGAAGAAGCCGGGCCGGGTCTGGTCGGCCGGCGTCGCGCCCTCCACCAGCAGCGCATAGGAATCCTGGTACCAGGGGCTGCCCGGATAGTTGAAGCCGAGCACGGAGGCGGTGCGCCGCGCCTCCTCGGTCAGGCCGAGGGCGATGTAGATCTCGGTCAGCCGGTGCAGCGCCTCGGGGACGTGGTTGGTGGTCTGGTATTCGTCCACCACGCGGCGGAAGCGGCCGATGGCCGCGGTGTAGAGGCCCTGCCGCTGGTAGAAGCGCCCGACGATCATCTCGCGGCCCGCGAGATGGTCGCGCGCGAGGTCGATCTTGAGGCGCGCATCGCGGGCATAGGCGGTGTCGGGGAAGCGGTTCACCACATCCTGCAGCGCGGCCATGGCGACGACGGTCTGCTGCTGGTCGCGCTGCGGGTCGTTGATCTGCTCGTACTGCGACAACGCGCGTAGATAATAGGCGTAGGCGATGTCGCGATGGGCCGGATGGAGCTGGATGAAGCGGTCCAGCGCGCCGATCGCCTCGGTGTAGCGGTTGCGCTGGTAGTCCGAATAGGCCGCCATCAGCTTCGCGTTGGTGGCCCAGGTCGAATAGGGGTGCTCGCGCTCGACGGAATCGAACAGCTCGACGGCGCGCTGGTAGCGGCCCTGCCGCAGTTCCTGCATGCCGGCGGCATAGAGCGTCTCGGGCGACTGGTTGGCGGCATCCTCCGGCACGGCGGTGCGGTTCAGCGAAGGATCCGCGCCGGTGCCTTGCCGGAAGCGGTAACGGTCGCCGCAGCCGACAAGGAGCGCGAGGGCAAGGACAGGCAGGATCGTGCGAATCATCGGGGCAGCCATGATGTCGGGCCGCTCTATATCACGGCGGCCCGCCGGGCCGCCAACCGGCGCCGGATCAGGCGACCGCGGGGGCGGCCGCGGCGCGCACCGGCACCGTTGCCGCGCTCTCGGCCATCACCGGAACGCCCGCGTAACGCCAGGCGGCGGCATCGGCGAAGAGCGCGCGAAGCAGGCGGTTGTTCAGTGCATGGCCCGAGCGCGCACCGCGGAAGCGGCCACGGATCGGCGCACCGGCAAGGGCCAGGTCGCCCACCACGTCGAGCAGCTTGTGGCGCACGAACTCGTCCGGGCGGCGCAGGCCGCCGGGGTTCAGCACCAGCGGGCCGTCCACCACCACGGCATTGGCGAGGCTGCCGCCCTGCGCGAGGCCGGCCGCGCGCAGGCGGGCGATGTCCTCGGCGAGCGTGAAGGTGCGCGCATCCGCCAGGGCCTCGCGGAAGGCATGCGGCGAGAGCCGCATCGACAGCGCCTGCCGGCCGATCGCGGTGTTCGGGAAATCGATCTCGAGCTCCGCGTCGAAGGCGGCCTCGCGCGAGGGGAGGAGCTCGGCGAAGGCGCCGCTCGGATCCTCGACGCGCACGCGGCGCAGCACCTCGATCGTCACGCGCGGCGCGGCGGTGGTGACGATGCCGGCGCAGTCGATCAGGAAGACGAAGGGCGCGGCGGAGCCGTCCATGATCGGCACCTCGGCTGCATCGACCTCGACGATGGCGTCGTCGATGCCGGTGCCGGCCAGGGCCGCCATGACATGCTCGATGGTGCCGATCCGCGCCGCGCCCTCACCGATGGCGGTGCAGAGGCGCGTGTCGGTCACCTGGTCGAAGAGCGCGGGAATCTCGGCGCCGAGGTCGGTGCGGCGGAAGACGATGCCGGTGCCGGCCGCGGCCGGGCGCAGGGTCAGGCCGACCCGGCGGCCGGAATGCAGGCCGTCGCCGACGCACCCGATCGGTGCCTTCAGCGTCCTGCGCCGTCCCATCTCTGCCGGAAGAAAACCGTCCATTACCCTCGTGCCTTTCCGGGGCCCATGTGCCGGTCAGCGCGGCCATGGTGTGGCGGTGCACAACGCCCCGCATCACAGAAGCACCGGGATCAGGCGACGCCAATTCAAGCCTTGTTTCTCTATATTTCGCCGCAACTTATTGATTTAATTGAATTGTTGCGGGGCAAAATAGGGCAAAATTCAGGCCGCGTAACGCAACCGGCACGGGTGGGCTTCGCAAGGGCACCCGCGTGACGCCCGGAAGCGACGCGCCCCGGGCCGGCGAAAGCCCGGGGCGGCGCGGCGCCGTCAGTTGCTCTGGCGGCGCAGGAAGGTCGGGATCTCGAGGCCCATCTCGTCCTGCTGCGGCTGCCGCGGGGCGGGCCGGGGCGCCGGCGGCGCCGAAGGCGTCATCATGGACGGCTCGACCCGCGGCGCGGAGACGTGGGCGACCGGGGCCGGGGCTTCCGGCAGGTTGCGCCGCATCATGCCGCCGAGCCCCGTCGCCGTCCGGAACAGGCCGCGCACTATGCCGACGCCGCGGCCGGGTTCCGCGGCATGGCGCGGGGCGGGCGCAGGCTCGGGCGGCGGGACGTGATCGCCGATCACCACCGGCGCCTCGCGCATCGCCGGCTGCGCCAGGGCATGGACGTCCATCGCCATCGGTTCGACCGCCTCGGGTTCGGCCGCATGCTCGGGTGCCGCGTCGACGACGGCCGGGCGCATCGTCACCGGGTGGGCGGCAGGGGCTGCCGCCGTGCGGATGAAGCTCTGCGGCGCGCGGGCGACGCCCGGCGCCCCGGACG
>JAFADX010000130.1 GCA_023424475.1 Pseudomonadota bacterium | reverse complement strand
GACATGGCCAGGCGCGCCAGGCGCGCCGCCTCCGGCAGGGCATCGGTCAGGCAGCGGAAGCCGCCTTCCATCCGGTCGCGCCCGGCGGAGAAGGTCAGCCCGATCGCCGCATCCCGCAGCGCGTCCTGGAAGGCGACGGCACGGAGGTCGCCGGCCCCTTCGGTCAGCAGCGCCGCGGCCATGGCGGCGGTGCCTTCCGCCCCGGCGGCATCGCGCGCGGCCCCGCCCGGCCAGGACCAGGAGACGGAGACGACCGGCACGGAATGGTCCTCGGCCAGCCAAGCGGTGAAGCCGCCGGCCTCGACGACCCGGATCGGCAGCGTGAAGCGCGTCGTCATGGGATCACGCCGCCTCCGGCAGCAGCCAGCCGGTGGTATGCCGGGACGAGGCGAGCACCGAACGGGCGGCTTCGGCGACCTGCGCATGCGTCACCGCGCGCATCCGCTGCGGCCAGTATTCCACGGTATCCGCCGGCAGCCCGATGGCGAGCACGCCGCCGAGCAGCCGCGGCGCCGCGCCGAAACTGTCCAGCGCCAGCAGCGCGCCGGCCGACAACTGCCGCTTCGAGCGTGCGACCTCGGCCTCGCTCGGCCCCTCCTGCACCAGACGCTGCACGGTCGCGACGGCCTCGGCCTCCAGCCGCTCGGGCGTCACGCCGCGGCGCGGCATGGCCCAGACGGTGAACTCGGTCTCGCCCGCCGCCTCGCTGTCGTAGGAGGCGCCGGCCGCAACCGCGAGGCCGCTCTGCACCAGTGCGGCATGCAGCCGGCTGCCCTGGCCGCTGCCGAGCAGATGGGCCACCACTTCCAGCGGCAGCGCTTGGCGGGCTTCCCCGGCGGTCAGGCTGGGGGCCATCCAGGCGCGGATCATCAGGGCCTCGCGCGCCGTCGGCTCGCGCCGGACCAGGCGTGCCTCATGCGGTGCATCGGGGGCGACCAGCCGGTCCCGCCCCGCGCCGGGGCGGGCGGGGACGTGGCCGTAATGCTCCTCGGCCAGCGCCCGCACCTCCGCTTCCTCGACCGCGCCGGAGACCAGCAGCGTCGCGTTGTGGGGCGCGTAGAAGCGGCCGTAGAAGCCGGCGAGGTCATCGCGGCTGATGGCGCGGATCTCCTCCTCCCAGCCGATGATGGGCCGCCCGGCCCAGCTCTGCGGGCCCCAGAGCGCGGCGCGGAAGGCTTCCTGGAAGCGAGCGCGGGGGCTCGAATCCGTCCGCTGGCGCCGTTCCTCGAGGATGACGTTGCGCTCGCTCTCGAACTGGTCGGCGGGCAGCAGGGCGGCGGCGAAGCGGTCGGATTCCATCGCCATGATCATGGCGAGCCGCGAGGCCTCGACCTGCTGGTAGTAGGCGGTGACGTCGCGCGAGGTGAAGGCGTTGTCGTTGCCGCCCTCCCGGGCCACGCGGCGGGAGAACTCGCCCGAGGCGACGTGCGGGCTGCCCTTGAACATCATGTGCTCGAGGAAATGGGCGACGCCCGACCGGCCCGAGGGATCCTCGGCCGCGCCGGCGGAATAGTAGATGTACTGCGCGACGACCGGCGCGCGCCGGTTGGCGGTGAAGACGACGCGGAGCCCGTTGGGCAGCCGCCATTCCCTGGCGCCGAAAAGGGGGTGGTCCTGCACAGCCGGGGCGGCCTGGGCGAGGGCGCGGGCGGCGGGGCCGGCGGCGGCGAGCGCGGCGACGGCGCCGAGGCTGTGGCGTCGGGTCATGACTGGCATGGCCCGAAGATGGGGGAGGGACCCGCCTTGGGGAAGAACTCTGACGGAAGCGTAACGCGCGGCGTCAGAGTCCCAGCCACTCCCAGAACGACCGCTGCCGCGGCTGGACCACCGGGGTCATCCCCGCCGCCGCGTCGCGGCCGAGCGCCGCGTTCTCGCGCAGGCGCTGGGATTCGCGCTGGGCGTCCACCGCGGTGCCCGGCGGCGGCGGCTCGCGCCAGAAGATCAGCCGGTCGGAGAGCGACCGGCTCGGCTGGTCGAGGCGCAGGCTTTCCTCGTCCACCCGCCGGCGGATGTCGTCCGACACTTCCGGGCCGGCGCTCTGCAGCAGCGCGGTCTCGCCCACCGAGGTCTGGACGCCTGGCGCCCGCCGCGGATCCTGCAGCGAGAGGTTCGGCGCCAGCACCTGCTCGGCCGCCGCACGCGCGCTGCGCTCCTGCGGGCGGGAGGCGCCGGGGCGCGGCGTCGGCAGGGTGGTCATGTCCGGCGGCATGGACAGCGGCGCGCGCGTCGTCACCTGGAACTCGTCCGGAGCGTCGCGCACGAGGCCGAGCGTGCGGGCCGTGTTGTCGCCGCAGGCCGAAAGCAGCATCCCGGCCGCGAGCGCGGGGAAAAGGGCAAGGCGCGTCCTCATGACCCCTCCTTAGGGCCGGCCTTGGGCCGGAACAAGGCATCGGCGAGCAATACGGCCACGCCGCAGACGATGGCGGCGTCGGCGATGTTGAACACGTACCAGTGCCAGCCCCAGGCATGGGCATCGACGAAATCCACCACGGCTCCGAAACGGAACCGGTCGATGACGTTGCCGACCGCCCCGCCCACGACGGCCCCGAGGGCCAGCGCGGTCGGCCGGTTCTCCGCCCGCGCCATCCAGCGCAGCAGGACGCCGGCGATCACCGTGGCGACCAGGGCCAGCAGGACATGGTTCCACGACCCCTGCCCCGACAAGAGCCCGAAGGTCACCCCCCGGTTCCATACCATGGTGAGGTCGAGGCCGAAGGGCCCGGCCTCGAGCAGCCGGACCTGCCCGACCTCGGGCAGCCGCGCGGACTCCAGGATCCACCACTTGCTGGCCTGGTCCACGGCCAGGATGCCTGCGGCGACGGGCAGGCCGAGGCGCAGGCTCATCGGGACCACCGCCCCGTCAGCGTGTAGAAGGCCGCGCCGCCCAGCAGCAGCGCCGCGCCGAAGACGACCGCGACGTCGGCCAGGTTGAACACGATGACGAAATCGTCGCGCTGGAGCACCACGTAGTCCACGACGGCACCCAGGCGGATGCGGTCGAGCGCATTGCTCGCCGCCCCGCCGATCACCGCGCCGCGCCCGAGGTTCAGCAGCAGGTGGCGCGAGTTCATCATGCGCACGAGGATGACAGCCGCGAGCGCCACGGCGACCATCACCAACACTTCCTGCCCGTTCGCGCCTTCCGGCAGCACCATGCCGAAGAAGACGCCGGGGTTGAGCACGAGGCCGAAGGCGACGCGCATGGTGCCGGGCGGCACCGGCGCGACCGGCGCGCCATGTCCGGCATGCAGCGCGAAAAGCTTCAGGGCCTGGTCCACGACCAGCACCGCCAGCGCCATCACCAGGCCCGTTCGCAGCGTCATGGCCCCGCGCGGCCCGTCCCGTGCCGCCTCACGCCTGCGCCTCGACCGCGTCCTCGCAGCGCAGGCACAGCGTCGGATGCGCCGTGGAGGCGCCGACCTCCGGCAGGATGCGCCAGCAGCGGGCGCATTTCGCGCCCGGCGCGGCGTGGAAGATCGCCACCGGCTCCTCCGCCTGGCCCAGCGCGAAGCCCGAGGTGATGCACACCTCCGCCCAGCCCCCGGCCGGCAGCAGCCCGGCATCGGCCGCCGGCACCGCGAGCGAGGGCGCCGCCTGCAGGCTCGACCCGATGGTGCCCGCGGCGCGCGCCTTCTCGAGTTCCGACGTCACGAGGCCGCGGAGCTCGCGCACCCGCGCCCACTTCGCCGCCAGCGCCGCGTCCTTCCAACCCTCCGGCACGAAGGGGAAGTCGAGCAGGTGGATGCTGCCCTCCTCGTCCGGGAAGCGGGCGAGCCAGGCTTCCTCCGCGGTGAAGACCAGCACCGGCGCCAACCAGGCGCAGAGGCAGCGGTGCAGGATGTCGAGCACCGTGCGCGCCGCGCGCCGCCGCAGGCTGTCCGGCCGGTCGCAGTAGAGCGCGTCCTTGCGGATGTCGAAGTAGAAGGCCGAGAGGTCGGTGGCGCAGAAATTGTGGATCTCGGGATAGACCCCGGTCCAGGCGAAGCGGACATCCGAATGCGGGTCCGCCGCGGCGCGAATCTTCGCATCGAGTTCCGTCACCCGGTGCAGCACCCAGCGCTCGAGCTCCGGCAGCTCGGCATAGGGCACCGTCTCGGCCTCGCCGAACCCGTCCAGGCTGCCGAGCAGCCAGCGCAGCGTGTTGCGGATGCGGCGATAGAGTTCGGCCTGCTGCTTCAGGATCTCCGGCCCGATGCGCAGGTCGAGCGCGGTGTCGGCGTTCATCACCCAGAGGCGCAGGATGTCCGCGCCGTACTGCTTCATCACGTCCTGGGGCGCGGTGACGTTCCCCAGCGACTTCGACATCTTCCGCCCCTGCTCGTCGAGGACGAAGCCGTGGGTCAGCACCGCCTTGAAGGGCGCGACGCCGTTGGTGCCGACGGATTCCAGCAGCGAGGAATGGAACCAGCCGCGATGCTGGTCCGAGCCTTCCAGGTAGAGGTCCGCCGGGAAGGGCAGACCGCGCGGCGGCAGGACGAAGGCGTGGGTGCTCCCGCTCTCGAACCACACATCCACGATGTCCATCACCTGCTCGTAGAGCGCCGGATCGCGGTCGGGGCCGAGGAAGCGCGCGGCTGCCCCCTGCTTGTACCAGGCGTCGGCGCCCTCGGCGGCGAATGCCTCGACCACGCGCGCGATGATGGCCGGGTCGCGCAGCGGCTCGCCCGACTGCTTCGAGACGAAGACCGGGATCGGCACGCCCCAGGCGCGCTGGCGGCTGATGCACCAGTCCGGCCGCGCGGCGACCATGGACCCGATGCGGTTGCGCCCGGCATCGGGGACGAAATAGGTCGCGTCGATGGCGGCCAGCGCCTTGGTGCGGATCCGGTTGCCGTCATCCATGGCGATGAACCACTGCGGCGTCGCGCGGAAGATCACCGGCTTCTTGGACCGCCAGGAATGCGGATAGGAGTGCGTCAGCTTCCCCGTCGCCGCCAGGGTGCCGGCCGCGCGCATCGCGTCATAGACGGCAGTGTGGGCCTTGAAGACGTGCAGCCCCTCGAAGCCCGGCGCGTGGTGGGTGAAGGTGCCGTCGTCGTTGACGGTCTCGGGGATCGGCAGGCCGAACTGGCGGCCGAGGTTGAAGTCGTCCTCGCCATGGCCCGGCGCGATGTGCACGAAGCCGGTGCCGGCCTCGGTGGTGACGAAGTCGCCCGGCAGCAGCGGCACGTCGAAATCGTAGCCATGCCCGCGCAGCGGATGCGCGGCGATGGCGCCGGCGAGCTCGGCACCCTTCAGCACGCGCCTGATGGTGTGCGCGCCGATGCCCGCTTCCTTCTCGAAGCCCGGCAGCAGCGGCAGGGCGACCAGCAGCCGGTCGCCGACCTCGAGCAGCGAGGCCTCGCTCACGCCCTCGACATGCACCAGGGCGTAGTCGATCTCCTCGCCGTAGGCGACCGCGCGGTTGCCCGGCATGGTCCAGGGCGTGGTGGTCCAGATCACCACGTCGGCGCCCACCAGGTCCGGCGCGCCTGCCTTCAGCACGCGGAACTTCGCATGCAGCGTGGGCGAGACATGGTCGTGATACTCGATCTCCGCCTCGGCCAGCGCGGTCTTCTCCACCGGCGACCACATGACCGGCCGCAACCCGCGATAGAGCGAGCCGTTCAGCAGGAACTTGCCGATCTCGCCCGCGATCGCGGCCTCGGAGGCGAAGTCCATCGTCGCGTAGCGGTCCGCCCAGTCGCCGGCCACGCCCAGGCGCTGGAACTCGTCGGACTGCACGCCGAGCCAATGTGCCGCATAGGCGCGGCACTCGGCGCGGAAGTCGAGCACCGGCACCGCGTCCTTGTCCTTGCCCCTGGCACGGTATTCCTCCTCGACCTTCCATTCGATCGGCAGGCCGTGGCAGTCCCAGCCGGGGACGTAATTGGCGTCGTAGCCCGCCATCTGCCCCGCGCGGTTGATGACGTCCTTCAGGATCTTGTTCAGCGCGTGCCCGATATGGAGGTTGCCGTTGGCATAGGGCGGGCCATCGTGCAGCACGAAGGTCTCGCGCCCCTTGGACTGCGCGCGCAGCCGCTCCCACAGCTTCAGCCGCGCCCAGCGCTCGAGCATCGCGGGCTCGCGCTTCGGCAGGTCGCCGCGCATCGGGAAGGGGGTCCTGGGCAGGAAGACGGTGCCGCGGTAGTCGCGGGCCTCGGCGGGGCTGTCGGTCATGGATGCCTGTCTCGGGCCGCCGGCCGCGGCTCGTTGCGGTCAGGGCGGCGTGTCATCGGTTGCGCGCGCGGATGGACCCGGCCCTCACCCGAGGGCCGGGACGGTAATTCGCCGCTGCGCGACCCGGAACATGGCAGGCTTATGGGGAGGGGGGCGGCCGGGCGTCAAGCCGCCGGGCGGCGGTGCCCGGCCGCCCGTGCCGCAGCGGAGGAGCCGGCGCCCGCCCGCACCCCCGCCCGGCCACCCGAGACGGCATCCCACGGGGTAGCCGGGTGCGGGCCGCTGCCGGTCGCCGAACCGCGCCCATGGCGCATTTCCGGAAGCGCCTCTCAGCGGTGATCGGCGCTGAGGATCCGTGGCGGCTCTTCGAGGCCGAGGCCCGCGAAGCATGGCCGCGGCCCGTCGAGCCCCATGGCCTCGGCAACCGCACGGCACAGGATTCTGCCGCGTTGCGGCCACTGCTCGGCCGCCGCCGGGGGCGGCCCGGCGG
>JAFADX010000212.1 GCA_023424475.1 Pseudomonadota bacterium | reverse complement strand
CCGCCCGGGCGGGCTTGCGGGGCCGGGCCTCCGTGGTGTCCGCCCCGGCGTCGCCCTGCCGGGGGGGCTTCGGGGCAACCCCGTTCGGCACCACGCCCGTCCTGCGCGTGCGGGCCTTGTGTCCCTTCGCAGGCGGCCCGCGGCGCGGCATCAGCCGGGCGACCTGCCGGCGCGCGGCGCGGCCTTGGCCTTCCTGGGCGACGCCTTCTTCGGCGCGGCCTTGCCGGCCGGCTTCGCAGCGGATTTGGAGGCGGCCTTGCGTGCCGGGGCCTTCTTCGCGGCCGCCACTGCGGGCTCGGCCGCCTTGCGGGACGTCGCGGCCTTCCGCCCGGCCGCCCCGCGCGGTTTCAGCGCCTTGCCCTTCTCCTCGAGCAACGCGATCGCGTCCTCGAGGCTGATCTCCTCCATCGCCACGTCGCGCGGCAGGTTGGCGACCGTCTTGCCATGCTGGGCATAGGGGCCGAAGCGGCCCTTGCGGACCACCACCGGCTCCCTGTCCTTCGGATGGGCCCCGAGTTCGCGCACCCGGGACCGCGCATCGGCCAGCAGCGCCAGCGCCCGGTTCATGCCGACCGTCAGCACGTCGTCGTCCTTGTCGAGCGACTTGAAGACCGAGCCGCAGCGCACGTAGGGCCCGAAGCGGCCGAGCCCCGCGGTGATCTCCTCGCCCGTCTCGGGGTCGAAGCCGACCACGCGCGGCAGGGAGAGCAGGCCAAGCGCCTGATCCAGCGTGACGGAATCTGGCGATACGCCGTTGGGAAGACTGGTTCTCTTCGGCTTGGTCGGCTTGCCCCTGGCATCGGTCCCCGGCTCGCCGAGCTGGATGTAGAAGCCATAGGGGCCGCGCTTCAGCGTGACCTTCTCGCCGGTCGCGGGATCCTCGCCGAGTTCCTGCTCGCCGGCACCGGCCTCGCCTTCGCCGGGATCGACGCCGAAGGGCCGCGTGTAGCGGCATTCCGGGTAGTTCGAGCAGCCGATGAAGGCGCCGGTCCGCCCGAGCCGCAGCCCCAGCCGTCCGTTGCCGCAGGCCGGGCAGGTCCGCGGGTCCGAGCCGTCGGCGCGGGCGGGGAAGATGTGCGGGCCGAGATCCTCGTCCAGCGCGTCGATGACGTCGCGGATCTTGAGGTCCTTGGTCGCCTCGACGGCCTTGGAGAACTCGGCCCAGAAGGCGCGCATCACCGCGCGCCAGTCGGTCTGCCCGGCCGAGATCTCGTCGAGCTTCTCCTCCATCGAGGAGGTGAAGCCCGTATCCACGTATTTTTCGAAGAAACGGACAAGGAAGGTCGTGACCATCCGCCCGAGGTCCTGCGCCACGAAGCGCCGCTTCTCGAGCGTCACGTAGCGCAGGTCCTGCAGCCGCTGCAGGATCGAGGCATAGGTCGAGGGCCGGCCGATGCCGAGTTCCTCGAGCCGCTTCACGAGGCTCGCTTCCGAATAGCGCGGCGGCGGCTGGGTGAAGTGCTGGCTCGCGGTGACCTCGCCCCGCTTCAGCGGGTCGTTCTGCGCCATCGGCGGCAGGATGCGGCTGTCCTCGTCCTCGGTCGGCTCGGCGGGCTTGAGGCCGGCGCGGAGGTCGGCCGCGCGGTCGTCCTCGTCCTCCCGGTACAGCTTGAGGAAGCCATCGAAGGCCACGACAGAACCTGTTGCACGGAAACGGATCTTCCCGTCGCCGTTCGTGATGTCCACGGCGGTCTGGTCGAGCTCCGCCGCGGCCATCTGGGAGGCGACGGCGCGCTTCCAGATCAACTCGTAGAGCCGCGCCTGCGCGCCCTCCAGCTCGCCCTGCATGCTCTCGGGCGCGCGCGTCACGTCCGTCGGGCGGATCGCCTCATGCGCCTCCTGGGCGTTCTTCGCCTTGGTCTGATACTCGCGCGGGGCGGGCGGCAGGTAGTCGGCGCCGAATGCGTCCTTCACGTGGTCGCGGATGGCGAACAGCGCCTCGCGCGCCATCGTCACGCCGTCCGTCCGCATGTAGGTGATGTGGCCGGCTTCATAGAGCTGCTGGGCCGTGCGCATGGTCTGCTGCGCGCCCATGCCGAGCTTGCGGCTGGCTTCCATCTGCAGCGTCGAGGTCATGAAGGGCGGCGGCGGGTTGCGCCGGACGCGCTTCTTCTCGACCGAAGCGACGGTGTAGGTGCCGGCCTCGGCGGCCGCCTTGGCCCGCAGGGCGGTGGCCTCGTCCGGCAGGTCGAACTGCTCGAGCTTCTTCCCGGCCAGATGCGTCATCCGCGCCGTGAAGGGCGCGCCGGCCGGGGTCTGGAAGCGGGCTTCCAGGGACCAGTATTCGCGGGCCCGGAAGGCCTCGATCTCGGCCTCGCGCTCGCAGATCAGGCGCAGGGCGACCGACTGCACGCGGCCGGCCGAGCGGCTGCCGGGCAGCTTGCGCCACAGCAGCGGGGAGAGCGTGTAGCCCACGAGGTAGTCGAGCGCCCGGCGCGCCAGGTAGGCGTCGATCAGCGGCACGTCGAGGTCGCGCGGATGCGCCACCGCGTGCTGCACCGCCCGCCTGGTGATCTCGTTGAAGGTGATGCGCCGGACGTCCTTGCCCTTCAGCGCGCCCCGGTTCGCCAGCATGTCCTGGACGTGCCAGGAAATCGCCTCGCCCTCGCGATCGGGGTCGGTGGCGAGGAACAGGCGCTTCGCGCCCTTGAGCGCGCTCGCGATCTTGCCGACCTGCTGTTCCCCGCGCGGGTCCTTGCCCCAGACCATCGCGAAGTCCTGGTCGGGCAGGACGGCGCCGTCCTTCTCCTCCAGGTCGCGCACATGGCCGAAGGAGGCAAGGACGGTGAAGTCACGCCCGAGATACTTCTCGATCGTCTTGGCCTTGGCCGGGGATTCGACGACGACGACATCCGACATTGGCTTGAAGGTCACCCGTTCGCAGATCGCATGACGCGATGGCCTGGCAGCAGTTCCACCCGGCCTTCGAGCTCCAGATCCGTGAGCACGGCCTGGAGTTCGGGAGCCGTCAGGTGGCAGCGCCGCAGCACCTCGTCAACCGATACCGGCGACAATCCAATCAGTTCAAGGACTTCTGATGCCCCTTCCGGGGGCGGGCCGAGCGGGTCCAATGCGGTTTCCGTGCTTTCCGGGTCCTCCGGGGCCATCCGGGCGGGGTCGAACAGGGGCGCAGGGCGCGGCGTTTCGGGCAGGTGGCCGAGCACGTCCTCGGCCGTCTCGGTCAGGTGAGCGCCCTGCCGCAGCAGGTCGTTCGAGCCCCGGCAGCGCGGGTCGAGCGGGCTGCCGGGCACGGCGAAGACCTCCCGCCCATGCTCGAGGGCGAGCCGCGCGGTGATCAGCGTGCCGGAGCGGTGCGCCGCCTCGACCACCACGACGCCGAGGGACAGCCCGGCCACGATCCGGTTCCGCTTCGGGAAGTGGCGGTTCAGCGGCGCGGTGCCGAGCGGCGTCTCGCTGACCACCGCGCCGCGCTCGGCGATGCGCGCTGCCAGTGCGGCGTTCTCGGGCGGGTAGGGCAGGTCCACGCCCCCGGGCAGGACAGCGATGGTGCCGCCGCCGCGCAGCGCCCCCTCATGCGCCGCGGTGTCCACGCCGCGCGCGAGGCCGGAAACGACGGTCAGCCCCTTCGCCGCCAGGCCTTCCGCGAGCTCCTCGGCCACCCTGCGCCCGGCCGAGGAGGCGTTCCGCGCCCCCACCACCGCCACCGCCGGCGCGGCGAGCAGGGAGGCGTCGCCCAGCACCGCCAGCACGGCCGGCGCATCGGGCAGCAGGGCCAGCAGCGGCGGGTAGAGCGGATCGTCGAGGAAGACGAAGCGGCCGCCAAGCTTCGCCAGCGCCGCCATCTCCCGCTTCGCGGCGGCGGCGGGGAAGGGCTCCAGGGGGCGGCTCAGCCGCGGCAGGGCCGCCAGGGCGTCATCGCTGCCGCGGTGGCGCGCCAGGAGGCGCCGGAAGGTCAGCGGGCCCACGCCATCCGTGCGGGCAAGCCGCAGGCGGGACAGGACGTCGCCGGTCATCGCTGCCCATGGGGGCGCCGCCCCCATCCCCCCGCCGGGGTGCGCGGTGCACCCCGGACCCCGCCTGGAATCGTCATGGCGAGATGTTAGGAGGGAAAATCTACCCAGGGTAGATGCAGGCTTATCGGCGGCGGCCACTGAGGAAAGCCGTCACCGCCAGGGCCTGGACGGCGATGGTCAGCAGCAGCATCGCGGCGGCATCCGGGCCGCCCCAGGCCCGCACCAGCCCGAAGGCCACCGGCGCGAAGGCATAGGCCGCCTGCGCCACCGCCACGACCATGGGCACGGCGCGAGCCACGTCCTCCCGCCGGAACTCCGCCTGGGCGATCAGCGGCGGCAGGGAGGTCGCATTGCCGATGCCGAAGCCGAACAGCAGCACCCCGGCGAGGATCGCTCCGTCGCCCTTCAGCCCGGAGACCAGCAGCACCATCACGCCGACCGCCTGGATGCCGTAGCTGGCGCATGACCAGCGACGCCGGTCCGCATCCGCGGGCATCAGCCAGCCGAACAGGGTGCGGCCGGCGATCGCCGAGACCGTCGCCAGCCCGGCCACCGCTCCCGCCAGCCCCGGCCCGAGCGGCGCCGCGATGAGCGAGTAGAGATGCGCCAGCAGCCCGATCTGCGCGAAGAGCCCCAGGGCCATGCCCGCGGCCAGACTGCGGAAGGCCCGGTCCCGCCACAGGGCGGGACCGGGAAGGGCGGGCAGGTCGGCCGCTTCGCCGGCGGATCCTGCCACGGCCGCCACCCCGCCGTCAGCCACCTGGCCGAGTTCATCGGGCGTCACCGCCACGACCCGGACGGCGAACCAGGCCACCGCCACGATCGTCGCCGCGCCGACCATCGCCGCGGCGGGGAGGAAGCCGAACCGCTCGATCAGCAGCACCCAGAGCGGCGAGAACACGATGCCCCCCACGCTGGCGCCGTTGTAGGCGGTGGACAGCGCCCTGGGACGCAGCCGCACGAACCAGGGCGCGACCATGGCGTTGATCGCCGCCGCCCCCAGCGTGACCCAGCCGAACCCGGTCAGCAGGGTCGCCGCGAAGAGCTGCCAGGGCTCGGCCGCCGCCGCCCAGCCGAGCAGCCCGGCCACCAGCGCGACGGTCCCCGCGCGCGTGACGGCGGCGAGCCCCCAGCGGGCGTAGAGGCGCGGCAGCATCGCGAACATCGCCGCGCCGGCGAGGTAATGGACCGTGATCGCCGCCGAGACGAGCGCGACGGACCACCCCTTCGCGGCGGTCAGCGCGTGCAGGTAGACGGGCGGCCCATAGAAGCCGAGGCCCCAGCCGAAGACGGCGACGAGGAAGGCGCCGGCGACGACGCGCCAGCCATGGAAGGGTCGGGAGGATTCGCTCATGCTCCCGGTGTCCTTCGCGGCCGCGTGGCGATGTTCAGGCCGCGGCCGAAACGGGCGCCGTCACGCCTTCTGCCCGATCCGCGGCTCCGTTCCCGCGATCAGCCGGCGGATGTTCGCCTCGTGCCGCCAGACGATCAGCACGCCGACCAGCAGGGCGAGCAGCGCATGCTCGGCATCCGACAGGATCAGCGCGAATACCGGCGCCGACGCGACCCCGATCAGCGTGGCGGCCGAGGAGATCCGCGTCACCTTGGCCGAGACCAGCCAGACCGCCATGCAGGCGATCCCGACCGGCCACATCGCGGCGAGGCAGACACCGAGCCCCGTCGCGCCGCCCTTGCCCCCCCTGAAGCCGAGCCAGACCGGCATGGTGTGGCCGAGCACCGCCGCGGTCCCGGCGACCAGATCCTGGTTGCCGAGCAGCCAGCGCGCCAGCAGCACCGCGGCGACGCCCTTGAGCGCATCGAGCAGCAGCGTCGCCACCGCGAGGCCCTTCCGGCCCGTCCGCAGCACGTTGGTCGCGCCGATGTTGCCCGAGCCGATGGAGCGGATGTCCCCAAGCCCGGCCGCCCGCGTCAGCAGCAGGCCGAAGGGGATGGACCCGATGAGGTAGCCGCCGGCAAGGGCGACGAGGAAGGCGATGCCGGGATCGGTCATGCCGGGAATACCCGCCGCCCGGCCTTCCAGGTGCCGAGCACGCGGCCTTCCAGCGCGCGGCCGTCGAAGGGCGAGTTCTGCGCCTTGCCCGGCAATTCGCCGGCCTCGACCTTCCAGGCGCGGTCGGGATGGAACAGCACCAGGTCGGCCGGTGCGCCCCTGGCCAGCCGGCCGACCGGCAGACCGAGCAGGTCGGCCGGCCGGCAGGTCAGCAGGGCGAGTGCCTCGAGCATCGGGAGGTCTTCGCCGTGCACGCGGGCCAGCGTGACGCCGAGCAGGGTCGCGAGGCCCGCGCCGCCGGCCTCGGCCTGGGCGAAGGGCAGGCGCTTGTCGTCGGCGTCGCGCGGCTGGTGGTCGGAAGCGATGGCGTCGATCGTGCCGTCCTTCAGCGCGGCGACGACGGCCTGGCGGTCGGCCTCGGTGCGCAGCGGGGGCGAGAGCTTGGCATAGGTGCGGTAGTCGCCGATCGCCGTCTCGTTCAGGTCGAAATAGGAGGGGGCGGTGTCGGCGGTGACGCGCAGCCCCTCGGCCTTGGCGGCGCGGACCAGGTCGAGCGCCGCGGCGGTCGAGACATGGGCGAAATGCACATGCCCGCCGGTGATGCGCGCGAGGGCGATGTCGCGGTTGACCATCATCGCCTCGGCAGCCGCGGGGATGGCGGGCAGGCCGAGGCGGGTGGCGAGTTCGCCCTCGGTGGCCGCGCCGCCGGCGGCGAGGCTCGGTTCCTCGGGGTGCTGGACGACGAAGGCGCCGAAGGCCCGGGCGTAGGAGAGGGCAAGGCGCATGGTCCGCGCATTGCCGATGGCCCTGGCGCCGTCGGTGAAGGCGATGGCGCCGGCTTCGCGCAGCAGGCCGAATTCGGCGAGGTCCTTGCCCGCGCAGCCATTCGTCGCCGCGCCGTAGGGCAGCAGCGTGACCGAGCCGGTGGCCTCCCCGCGGCGGATCATGAAGGAAAGCAGGGCGGGGTCGTCCAGTGCCGGATCGGTGTCGGGCAGGACGCAGAGGGTCGTGATGCCCCCCGCGGCGGCCGCGGCGGCGGCCGAGGCGATGGTTTCCCGGTATTCCATGCCCGGCTCGCCGAGGTTGGCGCGCAGGTCCACGAGGCCGGGGGCGAGGCAGGCGCCGGCGGCGTCCAGCAGGTCCGCGCCCTCGGGCGCGGTCAGGCCGGGGCCGAGATCGGCGATCGCGCCGCCCCGCACCAGCAGCGCGCCGGGCGCGTCGAGGCCGGAGGCTGGGTCGAGCAGGCGGGCATTGGAGATCAGGAGGTCGCGCATCGGGTGCGGTTATAGACGGGTGGCGGAGTCCTGCCACGGGGCGCCGTGCATCGGCCGGCGCCCGGGAACGACCCGCCCAGGGTTCGCCCGGGCGTGCCGGCCCGTGCCTGCTTGGCCACTGTCGCTCACGGACATGCGCCGCATGCGCATGCCCAGCCGGTCTCTCAGAGCGTCTTCTCCATGAAGACGCGTTGAAACCCGGCCTGCTCCGCCCGGTGCGTCTCCACGTAGCCGCAGGCGAGGTAGAGCCCGACGTTCCGCTCCATCCTCTCATGCGTGTAGAGGCGGATGCGGGGATGGCCGCGGTGCCGCGCCTCGGCCTCGGCGAAGGCCATCAGAACCCGGAACAGACCCTTGCCGCGCGCCGCCGGTGCGATGGCGATGTTGTCCAGCAGCAGGGCATCGCCGCCTTCCTCCAGCACGATGGCGCCGAGGAGCATCCCATCCTGCTCGACCACCCAGGCCTCGCCCGCCGCGATGCGGGCGGCATAGTCGTCGAGCATCGGGCCGGGCTCGCGGCCGACCGCCGGTACCCATTCGGCATAGGCCGCGCGGACGAGGCCGCGCAGCGCGCCGGCCTCCTCGGGCCGGGCGGGGCGCGGCGTCAACGGTTCCGCGGCAGGCGCCGCGCCAGGATGTCGAGCACCGCCATGCGGCAGGCGACACCCATCTCCACCTGCTCCCCGATCACGCTGCGCGTCGGGTGGTCGGCGATGGCGCTGTCGATCTCGACGCCGCGGTTCATCGGCCCCGGATGCATCACGATGCTGTCGGGCTTCGCCACCGCCAGCTTCTCGGCATCGAGGCCGTAGAAGCGGAAGAACTCGCGCGCCGAGGGAACGAGGCCGCCCGACATGCGTTCCCGCTGCAGGCGCAGCATCATCACCACGTCGGCGCCTTTCAGGCCCGCCTTCATGTCGTGGAAGACCTCGACGCCGAGGCGGTCGGCATCGGCCGGGATCAACGTGGGCGGGCCGACGATCCGCACCCGGCTGCCCATCGTCGTCAGCAGGTGGATGTTCGACCGCGCGACGCGCGAATGGGTGATGTCGCCGCAGATCGCGACCACCAGGCCCTCGAGCCGCCCCTTGTGGCGGCGGATGGTCAGGGCATCGAGCAGCGCCTGGGTGGGGTGCTCGTGCGTCCCGTCCCCGGCGTTGATCACCGCCGCGTCCACCTTCTGGGACAGCAGCGCCGGCGCGCCCGACTGCGCGTGGCGGATCACCAGCAGGTCGCACTGCATCGCGTTCAGCGTCGAGGCAGTGTCGAGCAGCGTCTCGCCCTTGTTCACCGAGGAGGTGCTGACGGACATGTTGATCACGTCCGCCCCCAGCCGCTTGCCGGCGAGCTCGAAGGAGGTGCGGGTGCGGGTGGAGTCCTCGAAGAAGAGGTTGATCAGCGTGCGGCCCTTGAGCAGGTCGCGCTGCGTCTTCCCGCTGCGATTCAGCAGCGCGTAGGACTCGGCGAGGTCGAGCAGGTCCGCGATGTGCGGGGGCTCGAGCCCCTCGATGGCGAGGAGGTGTTTGGACGGGTAGGACACGGGCCGGACCTTAGGCCGCGCCGCGGGATTCGGCCAGGGTCAGCCCCGCAGCAGGGCGCTGCGCAGGTGATCCGCCAGGACCTCCTGCTCGGCGGGGTAGGGGCCCTCGCGCAGCAGGCGCACCCGCCCGTCCCGGGCCACCAGCATGACGCGCCAGTGCCGGTCGCCGTCCTCGTCGCGGCCCTCGCGGACCTCGACATCGGCGATCTCGCCCGGCCCGTAGGTCTCGACCTCGCGGTTGAGGAGCGAGTGGCGGGTCAGGGTCGCATGGCCGTCGGACCAGACCCGGAAGCGCGTGCAGGGCAGGCCGAACAGGTGCGCGGCGGCCGGGATGCCGATGATCCAGAACGCCGCCAGCGCGCCGTACTGCACCCAGGCCGGCTGCGAGGGATGCGGCCCGTCGCGCAGCATCACCCAGGTCATCAGGACGAGCATGGCCAGCCAGAGGCCCATGAAGAGCCAGCCGGCCAAGGCCACGCGGTTGCGGATATCGATGCGGGCGTCGTCGGACATGGATGGCCCGTCTTTGCCATGGGGCGGCAGGGGGCCGGAAATGACGGGGTGGTGAGGTGCGGCCCCCGGCCCTGTCAGCGCGCAGCCGGGCGGCTGGCGTCGAGCGCCGCCTGCAGCATGTAGGCCGCGGCGGCGCGGTCCACCGCCTCGGCCCGCCGGGCGCGGGTGAGGTCCGCCTCGGCGATCAGCATCCGGTTGACCGCGGCCGAGGAGAGCCGCTCGTCGAACAGGGCGCAGGGCAGGCCGGTGGCCTCCGAGATCGCCCGCGCCCAGTCCTTGGCCGCCTGGGCCGCCGGGCCCATGGTGCCGTCCATCGACAGCGGCAGGCCGACCACCAGGCCGCCGGCGCCTTCCCGGCGTGCGATGGCGGCGATCTCGGCGGCATTGGCGGCGAGCTTCGCGCGCTTCAGGCTGCCATAGGGGCTCGCGAGCATGAGCGTGACGTCGGTGAGCGCGACGCCGATGGTCCTGGTTCCGGGATCGAGCCCGATCAGGCGCTGGTCGCGCCCGAGGCCAGCCCGGAGGTCCTTCAGGTTGATGATGGCCATGCCGGGGCTTATGGTCCGCCCCCCGTTCCCCTGGAAGCAGAGAGTAATGTCCCTCGATACCGCCACCGTGCGGCGCGTCGCCGCCCTTGCCCGCATCCGCCTGCCGGAAGAGGAGGTCACCCGGATCCAGGGCGAGCTCAATGGCATCCTCGGCTGGATCGAGCAGTTGCAGGCGGTGGACACCGAAGGGGTGGAGCCGATGGCGGGCGGCAATCCGGAAGGGATCGCCGCGATGCCCATGCGCGACGACGTGGTGACCGATGGCGGCCAGGCCGCGAAGGTCCTGGCCAATGCCCCCGATCGCGAGGGCGGGTATTTCGGCGTGCCGAAGGTGGTCGAGTGATGCATCCGACGGATTTCACCATCGCGGGCGCCGTCGCCGCGCTGGACGAGGGCGTGATCTCGGCCGAGGAGCTGACCCGCGCCCATGTCGAGGCGGTCGAGGCGCTGAACCCGAAGATCAACGCGCTGATCACGGTCACGGCCGAGCAGGCGATGGAGGCGGCGCGCGCCTCCGATGCGAAGCGCGCGCGGGGCGAGGCCGGGCCGCTGGAGGGGATCCCCCTCGCGATCAAGGACCTGTTCTGCACGGACGGGGTGCAGACCACGGCCGGGTCGAAGATCCTGGAAGGCTTCGTGCCGCCCTATGAGAGCACCGTGACGTCGCGGCTGAAGCGCGACGGGGCGGTGTTCCTGGGCAAGGCGAATCTCGACGAGTTCGCCATGGGGTCGTCGAACCTGACCAGCGCCTATGGGTCCGTGCTGAATCCATGGTCGCGCCGCAATGACCCCGATGCGCGGCTGGTGCCGGGCGGGTCGTCGGGCGGGTCGGCGGCGGCGGTGGCCGCGCGGATGGTATTGGGGGCGACCGGCACCGACACCGGCGGGTCGATCCGCCAGCCGGCGGCCTTCTGCGGCATTGCCGGCATCAAGCCGACCTATGGGCGGTGCTCGCGCTTCGGGATCGTGGCCTATGCGTCCTCGCTCGATCAGGCGGGTCCGTTCGGGCGCACGGTCGAGGATTGCGCGATCCTGTTGCGGTCCATGGCCGGGCATGATCCCAGGGATTCGACCAGTGCCGACAGGCCCGTGCCGGATTTCGCGGCGGCCTGCGAGCGGTCGGTGAAGGGGCTGCGCATCGGCGTGCCCCGCGAGTACCACATCGACGGCATGCCGGCGGAGATCGAGAAGCTGTGGCGGCAGGGGCTGGAGTGGCTGCGCGACGCTGGGGCCGAGATCGTCGAGATCTCCCTGCCGCATGCCGAATACGCGCTGCCGACCTACTACATCGTCGCACCGGCCGAGGCGTCGTCGAACCTCGCGCGCTATGACGGGGTGCGCTTCGGGATGCGGGTGGCGGAGAAGAATTCCGACTTGCGCGACCTCTATGAGCGCACCCGCGCGGCCGGCTTCGGGCCGGAGGTCCGCCGGCGCATCATGATCGGGACCTATGTGCTCTCGGCCGGGTATTACGATGCCTATTACCTGAAGGCGCAGAAGGTCCGCGCGCTGATCGCGCGCGACTTCCGCGAGGCCTGGTCGAAGGTGGATGCGGTCCTCGCACCCGCGACGCCGTCGGTGGCATTCGCGGAAGGCGAGAGCAGCGACGATCCCGTGCAGATGTACCTGAACGACGTGTTCACGGTGACGGCGAACCTCGCCGGGCTGCCGGGGCTGTCGGTGCCGGCGGGTCTCGATCCGCAGGGGCTGCCGCTCGGCCTGCAGGTGATCGGGCGGCCCTTCGACGAGGAGACGGTCTTCGCCGTCGGCGCGGCGATCGAGCGGGCGGCCGACTTCAAGGCGCTTCCCAGCATGAGGGCCGGGGCATGAGCTACACGATCGAGGGCGAGACCGGCCCCTGGGAACTGGTCATCGGCCTGGAAGTCCATGCCCAGGTCGTGTCCGACGCCAAGCTGTTCAGCGGCGCGGCGACCGAATTCGGCGCGGAGCCCAACAGCCAGGTCTCCTTCATCGACGCGGGCTTCCCCGGCATGCTGCCGGTGATCAACCGGGAATGCGTGGCGCAGGCGGTGCGCACGGGGCTCGGGCTGAACGCGCAGGTGAACCTGTGGTCGCGCTTCGACCGCAAGAACTACTTCTACGCCGACCTGCCGCAGGGCTATCAGATCAGCCAGCTCGCGCACCCGATCATCGGCGAGGGCCGGGTCGAGATCGAGCTGCAGGACGGCAGCACGAAGACGGTCGGCATCACGCGCCTGCACCTCGAGCAGGATGCGGGCAAGTCGCTGCACGACCAGCATCCGACCAAATCCTTCATCGACCTGAACCGTTCGGGCGTCGCGCTGATGGAGATCGTGTCGGAGCCCGACATGCGGTCCCCCGAGGAAGCCGGCGCCTACCTGGCGAAGCTGCGGCAGATCCTGCGCTACCTCGGCACCTGCGACGGCAACATGGAGGAAGGGTCCATGCGCGCCGACGTGAACGTCTCCGTCCGCAAGGCGGGCGAGGGGTATCGCACGCGCTGCGAGGTGAAGAACGTCAATTCCATCCGCTTCGTCATGCAGGCGGTCGAGGCCGAGGCGCGGCGCCAGATCGAGGTCTGGGAATCCGGCGGGACGGTGGAGCAGGAGACGCGCCTGTTCGACACCGGCCGCGGCGTGACGCGGTCGATGCGCTCGAAGGAGGATGCGCACGACTACCGCTACTTCCCCGACCCCGACCTGCCGCCGCTCGTCATCGAGCAGTCCTGGGTCGATGCGCTGAAGGCCGCGCTGCCGGAGCTGCCGGACCAGCGCCGCGCGCGCTATGTGCGCGACTATGGCGTGACCCCCTATGACGCGCATGTCCTGGCGCTCGAGAAGGAGACGGCGGCCTATTACGAGGCGGTCGCCAAGGGGCGCGATGCCAAGCAGGCGGCGAACTGGGTGATGGGCGACCTCTTTGCCGCCATCAACCGGACCAAGACCTCCATCGCCGAGCCGCCGGTCTCGGCGGCGGATCTCGGCGCGCTGCTCGACCTGATGGCGGATGGGACGCTGTCGGGGAAGCTCGCGAAGGAGGTCTTCGAGGTCATGGTCGAGACTGGCCGCGCGCCGGGCGTGATCGTCGAGGAGCGCGGCCTGCGCCAGGTAACCGACACCGGCGCGATCGAGGCGGTGATCGACGAGGTGCTCGCGAAGAACGCCGACAAGGTCGCGGAGTTCAGGTCGGGCAAGGACAAGCTGTTCGGCTTCTTCGTCGGCCAGACCATGAAGGCGATGCAGGGCAAGGGGAACCCCGCGCTGGTCAACGAGGTCCTGAAGAAGAAGCTCGCCTGACGCTGCGCTTTCCCGGGGGCGGCGCGCCATGCTTCGCTGCGCCGCCATCCTGGGGAGTGCCCGATGCCGCCCGAGTCGCCCGGAACCGAGGAGCGCTACGCCGCGACCGTCCTGCTGGCCGAGCGGGCTGCCGTGCTCATCCTGCTCGCGCTGCTGCTCTACGCCCTGGTGCGCGTCCTCGAGCCATTCGGCATGGCGGTCGCCTTCGGGGCCTTCATGGCGATCGGCACCTGGCCCGGGCGCGACGCGCTGGTGCGGATCGGCCTGCGCCCGGCGGCGGCGGCGGCCACGATGCTTTTCGCCATCATCCTGGTGGTGGCGATACCGGCGGTGCTGATGGCGCCGGGCCTCGCCGACCAGATCGGCGTGGTGGTGACGCGCGGGAAGGAGGTTCTCGAACGCCTGCCGCCCGAGGCGCCCGCCTGGCTGCACGACCTGCCGCTCATCGGCGAGCGCATCGCGGAGGGATGGCCGCGGCTGCGGGCGTTGCAGGGCGACATCCGCTCGGTGATCGCGCCCTATGGCGGCCAGATCGCCCGGCTGCTGGTCGATATCGGGCAGGAGGCGGCGGGCAGCCTGCTGCAGCTGCTGCTCTCCCTCGTCGTGGCGACCATGTTCTGGGCGAGTGGGGACCGGATGGTGGCTCAGTTGCGCGACATCGCGACGCGGCTCGGCGGCGCGACCGGCGCGGCGGCGGTCGATGCGGCCGGCGGTGCGGTGCGCGGGGTCGCCTGGGGCGTCGTCGGCACCGGGATCCTGCAGGCGGTGCTGATGGGCATCGGGCTCGCCATCGCCGGCGTCCCGGGTGCGGCGGTGCTGGGCTTCCTGACCATGATCTTCTCGATCAGCCAGGTGCTGGGACCGCTGGTGATCGTCACCTGGGGCGGCGCGGCGGCCTGGCTCTACGGGCAGGGGGAGACGGGCTGGGCCGTCTTCATGCTGGTCTGGGGCCTGGTGTTGGTGTCGGGGAGCGACAACATCGTGCGGCCGCTGCTGATCCAGCGCGGCAGCGCCATGCCCCTCGGCCTCATTATCCTCGGCGTCTTCGGCGGGCTGATCGCCTTCGGCTTCCTCGGGCTTTTCGTCGGGCCGGCGGTGCTGGCCGTGGCGCACGGCCTGCTGCGGGCCTGGCAGCAGGGCGGGGCGGCACGGGCGGCCGGGTGAAGGGGCGCGCCCCGGGCCCGGTGTGGACGCCGGGCAGGGGCCATGCGAAGCCTGTCGCCATCGTCGCGAAGGAACGGATCGGATGGCCATCGAGCTCTGGACCTGGAACACGCCGAACGGGCGCAAGATCAGCGTCGCGCTGGAGGAGATGGGGCTGGCCTATGCGGTCAGGACCGTGAACATCTCCAAGGACGAGCAGTTCAACCCGGAATTCCTCGCCTTCAGCCCGAACAACCGCATTCCGGCGATCAAGGATCCCGATGGTCCGGATGGCCGGCCAATCACGGTGTTCGAGAGCGGGGCGATCCTGCTCTACCTCGCCGAGAAGACGGGGAAGTTCCTGCCGACCAGCCTGCGCGACCGCGTGCCGGTGTATGAATGGCTGATGTGGCAGATGGGCGGCTTCGGGCCGATGCCGGGCCAGGTGCACCACTTCCTGATGCAGCCAGAGGGGCCGGCGCGGGACTACGGCGTCAAGCGCTACCACAAGGAGACGGTGCGCCTGTATGGCGTGCTGGACCGGCGGCTGGAGGGGCGTGACTTCGTCGCGACCGTGGGTGAGCCGAGCGTGGCCGACTTCGCGATTCTCGGCTGGGCCTGGCGGCACGAGCGGCACCAGGTGGACCTCGCGACCGTGCCGAACGTGAAGCGCTGGTACGAGACGATGATGGCGCGGCCCGCGACGAAGCGCGGCTTCGAGGTGGCGCTGTCCTGAATATCTCGCGGCGGGCGAGGCGGGGCGTTTGACGGCCCGTTTCCCCGCCGCTAGAAGCAGCGCCCTGCAACGCCGTGTGACTTTCCACTCCTGCGGAGGGGTGGCCGAGTGGCCGAAGGCGGCGGTTTGCTAAACCGTTATAGGATGTCAAGTCCTATCGTGGGTTCGAATCCCATCCCCTCCGCCATCTATTTGAAGTCATTGGATTTTTTGGCTTCCAAAACCATCGGAATCCGCGCTGGCTCTGTGGATAAGCAGTCAGTGTGCCGGGGTCTCCAACGAAACGGGGTCCCGTGTTGCCACAGGACCCCGCGTCATGAAGGGCGAGAGAGGCTCTCTCGGAGACGACGACGGTCGTTCAGGCTACCGAGTGTGCCTGCTGGCCCGCAGTGGATCCGCAGCATCCGCCGCCCGCCGCCCGAGCGCGCCGTGTAGCGGATCGCATTCAGCACCTTGCGCATATCCACGCCAGGCCTGCGCCCTTGCCTCGGCGCCTTGAGCAACAGAGGCTGGATCATCGCCCATTCGGCATCCGTGAGGTCCGTCGGATACCGCTTCGTCCTCCGCTCAACATCGGCCATCCGGCCTCGACACGCTCGGGTCCACATCCCAAGCGTGAATCAAGCGTGAATCACGCCATTTCGAGCCGCTACAAGCCTTTCTCAAACGGGCTCTCAGCAATCGGCAGCCTCGTGATCAGCCGACCTTCTGAATGAAGGGCGGGGCCCAGCTGCCGTTGAGGATCGAGGGATCCGTCTCCCGCGGCCAGTACATCCGCAGCATGGGGAGGAAGGATCCGCGCGGTGCCGGCAGCCAGTTGCTCTCCTTGTCCGAACCCGGGGAATCCACCTGGAAGTACAGCGTGGTGGATCCGTCCGGATTGGTCTTGAGGTTGTTGCGCGGGCTGACGGTGAACTTGTTCAGCCGGTTCGGCACGAACCACCAGCCCTGGTCGATCTCGTACATGGTGATCGACCAGAAGCCGTTGACCGGCGGCGTCTGGCCGGCGGCGAAGGTCAGCGTGTACTTGCTGGCGCCGGTAAGTGGCCGCCCCTCGCTGTCGGTTTCGGTGAACGGATAGACCGCATCCTCCTGGAGGTTCGCTGGCCAGCCGAAGGCGGCAACCACGGCGCGCTTCATGTAGTCGCTACCATAGCGGCCGAGGCCCTTCGTCACCGCCCAACCGTTGACGATGGTGCCGACGCCCTGCCGATGCGTCGCGATGCCTGCAAGCGCACGCTGTGGCAGATCCTTGAGCGATTCGCGCGCGGCCGGGCTCAGCTTCGAGCCATCGAAGGGCTGGCCGGGCACCAACCCGATCCGCGCCATGCGGGCCACGAAAGGTGCGTCCTCCGGCGCGGGCGGAGCGGCGGAACCCATGAGCCGCATCAGGCGCGTGAAGTACTCTTCGGCAGACATGCCGAGGATCACCACCTGAGGCTTATCGGTCATGCTGAAGCCGGGATTCGGATCAACCGGCGGCGCCCGGTGGGCAAAGTTGGTTCCGAACGCCGAAAGCGGCGTAATCCTGTACTGATCCTGTAGTGCGTTGACGGCCGCGTAGTCCGCATCCGTCCCGTCTGCATAGGTGCGGCCCAGGATCAGGAAATAGCGTGTGGGCGACCTGACCTGGACCATACCTGCCGGCACCTGACCCGACCAGCCGGGCCCGGTAATGAGGTAGTTGGTCGCCTTCGTGGCGCCGGTGCGGGCGCCGACCGAGGCAACCACCGGCATCCAGAGGCTGTACATGGGGAACAGGAAGTAGCGGCTGCCCATGTCCGGATGCGAGAAGACCATCGGTTCCGCACCGACATCCAGCCAGGCCAATGAATACAGCGTATCGGCATTGGGCGCGGAGACGCCGCGGAAATCAGCAGGCGGATAGCGCTTGACGTTGATGAACTGCCCCATTGGCGCGTGCAGGCCGCGGACCTCGGGCACGTTGGACATCTGCACCCGCGTCACCTCGGTCGTGATCAGCGAGTAGCCATAGATGTAAGCATCCATCAGAAGCTGCGAGTCTTCCGACGTAGCGCCCGGGGGGGCATCCGAAATCTGCGCGGTCGCATCGCCGGCCCGTGCCAGCACCAGGGGTGCAGCCAGCGTCGTTGCGCCGATCATGCCGCGCCTCGTGAAGTCGGTCATCTATCCTCCTGGCGCCGCTTCGTGCCGTGGCGCGTTGCGGCGATTGCTGACGTCAAGTGCCGCGGCGGGGCCGTGCGCCACGGAGATCAGGTCGGCTCGAGCGAGCGCTCGCGACGCATCCTCCGGAGCACCTCGGACCCGGGAAGCCCTTCGGCCTGGGAGCGACGATCTCGACCGCGATTCCGTCGTACACAGGTCCGCTTCCTCTCCCGTGCGCGCAAGAGATAGTGCGACGCCGATATGAGTGCCATGCAAAACGATATCCGGATCCTGCGTCCAAACGGGCGGAGCCGCGCCCATTTGGAGCATGACCCGCGGAGCCAAAGGCAATGAGTGGAGCACCGCTGTCACCGGACGCGCCTGCAGGTACCACGACATCAACTCCACCGCGTTGACGGCCGCGACTAGGCTCTGGACGTTCGGGGGCGCCGAAGCCTGAAGGCTGCGGTGAGGGCGATGACTCTGAAGAAGGTTCGGGCATGGCGGGCGCCACGATGCGGTGCCAATCCTTGCCCTTCCGACGCTGGGATTTGACGACGTAGTACCAGGCGCTATGGGCCAAGTCCGTCACGGCAGCGCATCGCGGCATAAGGAACCCACCGCGCGGCCCATGTCAGTCAAGCGAGCCTGAGCGGCTTACCTGGACCAGCGCCTATGCGTCGCGCGCGAGCGCGGCAGCATTGTTTCGAGCGTCCTGACCCACGCCGAAAGCCGCGACGAAGGATGTCATTGGGGCATGGGTTCAATAGGCGGCTGCGCATGTAAGAAGCCATTCGAAACTCCGGGGCGCCGACGGTTGCGCCAGTAAGATCGCGCGGAACGCTTGAGGTCGGGGGAAGCGCAGCGTTTCACAGCAGGCCCGCGCTCGCTCTGTTCTGCGCGAGACGGCAGAACGGTCATTTCGTTATGCTGTCCATTCCCGGCATCAACGAGTAGTCTGGCGCACGGATGACCGACGGCACTCGGGCGAGTTGCCTTCGCGGCGCCCGGGAGAGCAAGGCTTATTGTGGAAGAAGCACCAGGGGCAGACA
The DNA here is from genome assembly GCA_023424475.1 of Pseudomonadota bacterium. GTDB lineage: Bacteria > Pseudomonadota > Alphaproteobacteria > Acetobacterales > Acetobacteraceae > Neoroseomonas. Next base: position 1,655 of record JAFADX010000212.1, on the reverse strand, counting down.
CCGCAGAACAAAGCAATGCGCTGGTGACTGAGTTCGAGGATCCGGACGAGCTTGCGCAGGTCCTGCGGGATGCCGATGTGCGGTACCTGAAATTGTCGTCCGACCGGTATGCGGCCCGCATCACCTCGGTGGATTTTGGGGCAGTCCAGTTCCAGTCGGTGGATGAGAGCGCCCACATGCCTCAAGGCGCCATCGGTCGTGACCGCATCGCCCTGCTGTATGGCCTCGGCCCATTGTCTCAGGACACGCGCGTGAACGGCGCGACGATGGATGCATCGCGGGCGATCATCCTGGGGCAGGGAACGCCGATCTATAGCCGGGTCGGCGGTCGGATCCAGTGGGCGGCCCTGACCTTCAACGCGGCGGCCGTGTACCAGATGCTCGATGAACAGGCGCTCCCGCGCGACGGAGCTTTCGCGCTCCATCACCTCAACCACGCCGCTGGATCCCGGCTGACCCGATTGTCGGCGGAGATCGATGCCATTGCCATGGCGGATCCTCAGCGGCTCACCTCATCCTGCGTGACGCGAAGCCTCTCCGAGACGTTCTTCGTGCTGACAGCTCGGATTCTCGAGCCGGGCTGCCTGAACGCGAGATCCGTGCGAGCCCTGCACGGCCGCATTCGGCTCGTCGCGGAAGCTGAGGCCTTCATGGCCGCACAGCTCCACTTGCCGTTGTACAGCGAGGATATCTGCGCCGCGCTCGATGTCTCCGTGCGGACCCTTCATGACGCCTTCGCCGCCGTGCACAGCATGTCGCTGCATCGGTATCTCCGTCTCCGGCGCCTGAACCAGGTGCGAAGCATCCTGCGGTCGGGTCGGACAAGCCAGGTCAAGGCCGCGGCATTGACGGCAGGGTTCTGGCATCTCGGGCGCTTTGCACAAGCCTACCGTGACCTCTTCGGTGAACTACCGTCCCAGACGCTGGCCCATCGCAGAACGCCCGACCCGGCTTGAAGAAGGTGCTCCAAACGACTCGCCCGACCGTTCCGTCGCTGTTCGCCCACTGCCATTGAAATGGCGAAGCGCCCGTTCACCGGCTGCAGGTCTTCCTCGAACAGGTCGCGGTTGCAGGCCTTGAGCGAGAAGGTGTGGTGCTCGTGGATCTCGAAGTTCGGGATCGCGGCCTAGAACTGCAGCGGGATGGCCGTCGCGAGCGGCGAGCCGCAATTATGCGCTTGCACGCCCACGCCGAAGACATGCGCGAGATGCGCGATCTTCATGCCCTCGCGGATCGCCTCCACCCGCGCGCTCCGGCTTGCGTTCCTGCGGGTCATAGACACCGCGCGTGCGTGAGCGCTGGCCATCCGCGCCAGCATAGGCCGGGCAGACCTTCACACAGTCATGCCCCCGTGACCGCGCGATCTGCGCCGTCTCCTTGTACGCGGCCGGCGGGGCTTGCTGCCGGGAACTACGCCGCGTCGGCCTCGTCGATCGTCTGTCCCAGCGCGTTGTCGGCGACGATCGGCGTTTCGAAGTACTGCACGGCCGGCTCGGTGCCGTAGGTGCGGCGCACCCGCCCGAGCCAGGCGGCATCGCGCGCGCGGCGTGCCCCGTCCATGCTGCGCCAGAGGTAGACGCCGCCGGCGCGGCGCGTCTCCGCGTCGAAGATGTAGTTCTTGCGGATCAGGTCGGGATTGGCGCGCCAGCTCGGCG
>JAFADX010000122.1 GCA_023424475.1 Pseudomonadota bacterium | reverse complement strand
GGGGCAGGCGCGACCGGCTCGCGCCCGCCTTGCAGCAGGAGGACCGGCCCGCCGCCATGACGACACCGCAGACCACCCCGCCCGTCGCCGCCGCGCCGGACCTCTGCCGGATCAACGCGGTGCCGCTCGCGCGCATGATCCGCGCGCGCGAGGTCTCGGCCCGCGAGGTCATGGCGACCTACCTCGACCACATCGCGGCGGCGAATCCGGCGGTGAACGCCATCGTCTCCCTGCGCCCCCGCGCCGAGCTGCTGGCGGAGGCGGATGCCGCCGACGCGGCGGTGGCGCGCGGGGAAGCCGCCGGGCCGCTGCACGGCCTGCCGCAGGCGATCAAGGACCTGGCGGTGACCCGCGGCCTGCGCACCACCTTCGGCTCGCCGCTCTTCGCCGATTTCGTGCCGGATGCCGATGCCATCATCGTCGAGCGCATGCGCGCGGCGGGCGCCATCGTCATCGGCAAGACCAACGTGCCGGAATTCGGCTACGGCTCGAACAGCTACAACCCGGTCTTCGGCCTTACCCGCAATGCATGGAATCCCGGCCGCGTCGGCGGCGGGTCGAGCGGCGGGGCCGGCGTCGCGCTGGCGATGCGCATGCTGCCGGTCGCCGATGGCAGCGACATGGGCGGCTCGCTGCGCAACCCGGCGGCCTTCAACAACGTCTTCGGCTTCCGGCCGTCGCAGGGGCGGGTACCGTCGGAGACGCTCGACCCCTTCTACGGGCAGCTCGCGACAGACGGGCCGATGGGCCGCTCTGTCGAGGACGTGGCGATGCTGCTCTCGGTGCAGGCGGGCCATGATCCGCGCGCACCGCTCTCGCTGGAGCATCCCGGCTTCCGCTACGAGGATCGCCTCGCCGCCGACCCGCGGCGGCTGCGCTTCGGCTGGCTCGGCGACCTCGGCGGGCACCTGCCCTTCGAGCCGGGGGTGCTCGAGCTCTGCGCCGGCGCCTGCGACCTGGTCGCCGGGACCGGCGCGACGGTCGAGCCGGCGCGGATCGACTTCGACCCCGAGCGGCTGTGGCAGGCCTTCGTGGTGCTGCGGCACTGGGCGATCGGCGGCCGGCACGATGCCGCCTGGCGCGACCCGGAAAGCCGCGCCCTGCTGAAGCCCGAGGCGATCTGGGAGATCGAGCGGAGCCATCGCCTCGGTGCACTCGACATCCACAAGGCGGCGCTGGACCGGGCGGCCTGGCACAAGGCGGTGACGGCGCTCTTCACGCGCTTCGACTTCCTGCTGATCCCGGCGGCGCAGGTCTTCCCCTTCGACGCCGCGGTCCACTGGCCGGACGCGATCGACGGCCGGCCGATGGACAGCTACCACCGCTGGATGGAGGTCGTGGTCGGCGCCACCATGGCGGGATGCCCGGCGATCAGCGTGCCGGCCGGCTTCGGGGCCGAGGGCCTGCCGATGGGGCTGCAGATCATCGGACCGCCGCGTGGCGACCTCGCGGTGCTTCAGGCGGCCGCGGTCTACGAGGCCGCCTGCCCATGGATCGGGCGGATGCCGCGGCTGGTGGGCGGAGACGGCTGAGCGCCCGCTCGGAAGGAGCGCCCCCAGCCCGCCCGCCCCCACCCGGATATCGCTGCCTGGACAGGCGGGCCGGTGCCGGGCGCCGAAACGCGCCGCATGGCGCATGGCCGAACGATTCCCTGAAGCCGGGCGCGCAGGCGGCGGCTTCACGCCCTCGAATGCCGGGTGGCCCTTCGTCGGCAGTCCTTGCGCCGCGGGACCGGCGCCGCCGCTCCGCATGGTCGCCGCCGCCGTGCCGGCGCCGCGATACGGCGCGCGGCCAGGCTGGGGATGCCGCGCCACGGCCGGCATCCTTGACAAATCCAGATCCGGACTTCATGTTCCGATCTGGAGGTTCCGCCATGATCATCGCGCAGCCGCAACCCACCCAGCCCGCCCCCCCGCCGCTCGACCCCTCCCGCTTCGCGCCGGCCAACCGGCGGCGGCTCAGCGGACCGGGGATGCGCGGCTTCGTCGGCATCGCCGATCTCTGGGGGCTGACGGAGGAGGAGCGGTTGCTGGTGCTCGGGCTGCCCTCGCGCTCGACCTATTACGGGTGGGTCAAGGCGGCGCGGGAGGGCAGCGCCCTGACCCTGCCGGCCGATACGCTGCTGCGCATCTCCGCGGTCCTCGGCATCCACAAGGCTCTGCGCATTCTCTTCGCCACCGACGCCGAGGCGCTGCGCTGGCTGCGCGACCCCCACGCGGCGATGCCCTTCGGCGGCCAGCCGCCCATCGCCCTGCTGCGGGGCGGCACGCAGGACGGGTTGATGCTGGTGCGCCGCTTCCTCGATGCCGCGCGCGGCGGCATCTACATGGCGCCCAACGCCGCCGATGCCGGGGCGCCGGCGCTGGCCGACGAGGACATCGTCTTCGCGTGAGCGACGAGGTCCTGACGGCGGCGCCCGCGCCGGCCTGGCGGCTCATCCCGTCGCGCTTCCCGCCGGTCTCGGCCTTCGAGGACGTCGCCACGGCCGACGACCTCGCCGCGGTGATGGAACTGGAAGGCTGGACCAACGACCGCCTGGTCGCCGAGCGCCTGCGGCGGCTGCCGCGGGACCAGTGGGTCTTCGGCACGCCGAATGCCAGCGTCGTGATGGCGTCCTTCCTCCACGCCGCGCCGTCCGGCGGCCGCTTCAACGGGCCGGATCTCGGTGCCTGGTATGCCGCGGCGGCGCTGACGACGGCGATCGCCGAGGTCGCCCACCACCTGCGCCGCGAGGCGGTGGCCCGCGGCGGGGCCGAGGCGCGCCGCACCTTCCGCTCCTATGCCTGCCGGCTCCCGGGCGAGGACTTCATCGACATCCGCGGACAGCGCGCGGCGCGCCCCGACCTCTATGACAGTGCCAGCTACGCGGCCTCGCAGCCCTTCGGGGAGGCGATCCGCGCCGCCGGGCGGTCGGGCATCGTCTATGACAGCCTGCGCCACCGCGGCGGCACCAATGTCGCCGCCTACCGGCCAAGGCAGATCGCCGGGGTGGTGCAGGCCGACCATTTCGACATCCTGGTCCCGGTGGCGGGAAAGGTCGTCGCGCGCAGGCTGCGGGCCGGCGCCTGAGCGGATGGCCGGCACGAGGCCCCGGCGGAAGCGCGCGGCGCGAGGCATCCTGGACCGTGCCCGGGCGTTGGGACGCCTGATGCCCCGCGCTTCCTCCCCACGGCCTTCGGGACAGCAGGCGCGGCCGCCCTGGCGCCGGCGCCTGGTCCGCCTGGCCGCCATCCTGCTGCTCGGCCCGCTGGCAACCATCCTGGTGCTGCGCGTGGTGCCGGTGCCGGCGACCCCGCTGATGGTCATCCGCCTGTTCCAGGGCCATGGGTGGCAGCACGACTGGATGCCCCGGCAGGGCATCGCGCCCGCGCTCGCCGCGGCGGTCATCGCATCGGAGGACAACCGCTTCTGCGAGGAATGGTTCGGCTTCGACATCGCCGCCCTGCGCGGCCAGGTCGAGGCCTGGGCGGACGGGGACCGGCCGCGCGGCGCCAGCACCATCACCATGCAGACGGCGAAGAACCTCTTCCTCTGGCCCGGGCGGGATCCTCTCCGGAAGGTGATCGAGGCCTGGCTCACGCCGCAGATCGCCCTGCTCTGGCCGAAGCGGCGCGTGCTCGAGGTCTACCTGAACATCGTCGAGTTCGGGCCGGGCATCTACGGCGCGGAAGCCGCTGCCCGGCACTTCTTCGACAAGCCCGCCTCCCGCCTCTCCCCGCGCGAGGCGGCGCTGCTGGCGGCGGTGCTGCCCAACCCGCTGGGCTGGTCGGCGGGCGCGCCGGGCCCCTATGTCCGGCGGCGCGCCGCGACGATCGAGCGGCGGGTGCGGGACATCCGCCCCCTGCTCTCCTGTGCCTGGCAGGGCGCGGAGCGCCATTGACTTCCGGCCGCATACCGCGCACAGGCGCGGGGTCGGGGCCGGCCTGGCCCTCGCCGGGGCGCCCAGGCATTGCAATGCGCGCCGCGGTGCCGATATCCGATGTCAGGGACCGGGGTGCCGGCACGGCACCCGAAGGCACCAACACTGCATGGGTATCCATGTCCGAGATTGATCGTGTGTTCTCCCGATTCCGGGAGGACAAGCCTGCGCCCGACGACCGGCGCGAAACGCTCAACATTCCCCGCCGCGGCGGCGCCCATGGCAACAGGGTGGTCGAGGTGGTGCACCTGCGCTCCGGCGGCGAAGCCGCCGGCAAGGAGCGGCCGCGCCGCACCGACGCGCGGCTGCGCGCCTATACCTGGGAGGACGGCTTCCCCGCCCGCCAGGCGGCGCAGCCCGCGCCTCCGCCGGAGATCCTCCACGCGCCGCCGCCGGCGCCGGCACAGGCGCCGACCGCCCATGTGATGCCGAAATGGGAACCCACGGCCCCGGCCGCCGAGGCCGCGGAGGTTGCCGAGCGC